>JAGWVC010000031.1 GCA_018971065.1 Sphingomonadales bacterium
AGCTTCATGCGCAGCGCCGGGTTGAAGCCGGGCTTCTCGCTGTCGGCCCAGGCGGCGCGCCGGGGATCGCCCAGCGCCGCCATCATCCGCGCCACGCGCAGCAGCACGCCGGTGGGCAGGCCCAGGCCGTGCAGGCCCAGCATCGGCGCCACCAGCACCGCGGCGGCGGGGGTCACCGCGCCTTCGGCCAGCGCGCGCAAGGCCAGATGCCCGCCCATCGAATGGGCCACCAGCACGTGCGGGCCGGGGGTGGCCCCCTGCCACTGCGCCCAGAATGCGCGCAAGTCGCCGATCCAGGTGGCGAAATCGTCGATGTGGCCCACGTTGTCATCGGCCCCGGCGCGGCCCGATCCGGCCTGCCCGCGCCAGTCCAGCGCGGTGACATGCCACCCCGCTGCGCGCCATTCGCCCAGCGCCTCCAGGTATTTTTCATAGCAATCGCCGCGCCCGGGCAGGAACAGCAGCGAGCCGCGCGTGTGGCCGGAGGGTGCAAGCGCCGCTCCGTCAATCCGCCGGATCGGCTGGCCGTCGGGCGCTGCCCACGTGCTTTCCCGGAGGCCGGCGGCAATCGTCCGGCGAGGGGCGTTGGCAATTACCCCGGCACCCGAAACGGCGCGATTATCGGACTTTGGCAGGTTCATCGCGATTCCCGATCGGCCCGGACGGGCGGCAGCGCGTGGTTACTATTTGGTAAGCAGTTGCGTCTAGACCGGAAATCATGACCGGCTCTTTCAACTTCGGTGAATCGATTTCCTATGGCCTGCTGGGGCTGTTGGCAATTGCGCTGCTGTTTGCGGCGGCAACCGATATTCACCGCCGCCAGATCGACAACTGGCTGAACGCCGCCATCGCGCTGGCCGCGCCGCTGTTCTGGTGGGGCAGCGGGCTGGACGGCCACGCCATCGCCATGCAGTTCCTGTCGGCCGCGATCACGCTGGGCGTGCTGTGGGGCATGTTCGCGCTGCGGCTTATGGGCGGCGGCGACGTCAAGCTGCTGGCGGCGCTGGCGCTGTGGATCAAGCCGGTGTGGTTTCTCAAACTCGTCATGCTGATGGCGCTGCTGGGCGGCGCGCTCAGCCTCGTGCTGGCGGCGTGGCACCTGTTTCGCCGCCGCAAGGACCGCATCAGCGTCCCTTATGGCGTCGCCATTTCCGGCGCGGGCCTGTGGGTGCTGGGCCAGGATTATCTTCCATTGCTGCAAACCGGCGCCGGCGGGTGACCGGATTTTAACCAATGGAAGCGATTTTGTAGGTTGAACTGCGGGTTTTGATAACCGCCCGCGCACGATTTCATGAGGGGCTGGGCAAGCCATGGACAAGAAGAAGCTGATGCTGCTGATGGGGGCGCTGGTCGTCGCGGTGGGAACCGCGCTGGCCGCGCGCAGCATGCTTGCCGGCGGCTCCACCGCGCCGGTGGTCAATGCCGCGATCGTCCCGCCGCAGCCGCAGGGGCCGAAAGTGCTGGTCGCGCAGCGCGCGCTGCCGGTGGGCACAATCATCACGCCCGATGCCGTCACCTTCCAGCCCTGGCCGAAGGACATGGTGCAGGACGCCTATTTCCTCGACGGCGAGGTGGACAAGAACAAGCTGATCGGCACCGTCGTCCGCTTCCAGATTACCGCCGGCCAGCCGCTGACGCAAGGCGCGCTGGTCGCCCCCGGCGATCGCGGCTTCCTGGCCGCCGCGCTGGGGCCGGGGATGCGCGCCATCTCGATCCCGGTGTCCGACATGACCGGCGTTTCCGGCTTCATCTTCCCGGGCGACCATGTCGATCTGATGCTCACCCAGTCGGTCAAGGGTGCCGGCGGCGGCGATGAAGGCCTGAAGGCCACCGAGACGATCCTGCGCAATGTCCGCATCCTCGCCACCGATCAGGCCACCGAGAGCGAGACCGTCAACGGCAAGACCGTGGTCAAGAAGAACAACAACGTCACCCTGGAAGTCACCCCGCGCATTGCCGAGAAGATCCAGGTGGCGCAGACGCTGGGTACGCTCAGCCTGGCGCTGCGCTCGATCGCAGACAACCAGTCGGAACTGGAAAAGGCCATCGCCAGCGGGTCGATCAAGGTGCCCGAGGGCGCCAGCAAGCAGACCGAGGACAAGCTGCTGGCCCAGGCGCTGAACAAGCCGATCGAGGGCAACACCACGTTCGCCACCGGCGGCGACGTCTCGCGCTTCGCCCGTCGCGGCCTCAGCGCCGCACCGGCGGCTCCGGCGGCCGGCGCGGGCGGTCCGCCGATCTATGCCGGGCCTTCGGTCCGCGTCATTCGCGGCAGCGATGCCGCCAACGTGCCGGTGGGCATGGGCGCCGCGGCAAGCGGTTTCGTCAATTCGACAGCCAATGGCGCCGGCAATGCCGGGCGCATGATGGGGCCGGCGATGGTCGCCGGCGCGGGAGCGTGACATGCTGACTTTGAACGGTTCCCTGCGTTCGCTCGCGCTTGCGCTGGCAACGGTGGCGGCGGGCACGTGCGCGCTGGCCGGCGTGGCCCACGCCAACCCGGCGGCCAAATCCGCCAGGCCGCGCGCCTACCGGCCGTCGCTGGCCCAACTGGGCACGCCGGCACGCGTTGCCGCCGTGCCGGTGGGGATGCAGAAGCCCAGCCGCGAGGTGCTGCTCTCGATCGGCGAGGGTGAACTGATCACCCTGCCGGTCGGCGTTGACAATGTCTGGGTGTCGAACCCGCAGGCAGCCGACGTTTATGTCAACAGCTCGCGCCAGTTGCACCTGTTCGGCAAGGCCGATGGCGAGACCACCGTGTTCGCCTCGCGCAACAACGGCGAGGTGGTGTTTGCCGCCTCGGTCCGTGTCAGTCAGAACATCTCCTCGGTCGATCGCATCCTGCGCACGGCGATGCCCGATGCCGATATTCGCGTGACGATGGTGGGCCAGTACGCGCTGCTCACCGGCACGGTCGCCTCGCCCGAGGACAGCGCCCAGGCCTCGCAGCTCGTCAAGCAGGCGCTCAATCCCGGCGTCAAGGCCACTGACGATACCGGCCTCAAGATCGCGGTGATCAACCGTCTTCGCACCGCCACGCCACTTCAGGTCAATCTTCAGGTGAAGATCGCCGAAGTCAGCCGCTCGCTGGTCAAGACGCTGAATTCCAACCTCACCACGATGGACACCACCGGCGGTTTCAAGTTCGGCCTGCAGCAGGGCCGCCAGGCCGGCAGCTTCATCACCACCGACCCCAACCTGCCGCTGGCGGTGGGCAACAAGGTCAACGGCTACACGATCGATCCGATCACCGGCAAGCTGACCTTGTCGCAGGGCACCACCATTGATGCCGCCGGCGGCGGGCTCACCACGCTCAGCGGGCTGACCCGCATCGGCGGGCTCAACATCCTCGGCACGCTTGATGCCGGCGAGACGCTGGGCCTCGTCACCACGCTGGCGCAGCCGAACCTGACCGCGCTTTCCGGCGAAACCGCCGAGTTCCTGGCGGGCGGCGAATTCCCGATCCCGCTCTCGACCGGGCTCGGCTCGGTCAGCGTGGATTACAAGAAATACGGCGTCAGCCTGTCCTACACCCCTTACGTCCTGGCCAATGGCCGCATCTCGTTGCGCGTCCGTCCCGAAGTATCGGAACTGTCGAGCCAGGGCTCGGTGACGATCAACGGCTTCACCATCCCGGCGCTGACCGTGCGGCGCACCGAAACCACGGTCGAGCTGGGTTCGGGCCAGAGCTTCATGATCGCCGGCCTGCTGCAGAACCACTCGCAGAACGCGGTGCAGAAGCTGCCGGGCGCGGGCGACATGCCGGTGATCGGGGCACTGTTCAAATCGACCTCGTTCCAGCGCGGCGAGACCGAGCTGGTCATCGTCGTCACGCCTTATCTGGTCCAGCCGGTCAACGAACGCGACATCAAGCTGCCTACCGACGGGCTGCAATCGCCCGACGACATCCAGCGCGTGCTGGGCAACATGGTCACCGACGGCAAATCCGGGAACAAGCGCCCGGCGCCCGCCGCCGGCGCCTCGATGGGCGGTTCGGGCGGCGACAACCACGTCGGCGCGGCCAACCTGCCCGGCAAGGCTCCCAAATCGACCGCGTCGGCCGAATCGTCGGCCCCCGGCTTCAATCTCAAGTGAGCGAGGACACGATGTCGCCTGACACCACCATCGCAGCGCCCCGTAAACGCCGGGTCACTCGCGCTGCCATCGCCCTCGGTCTTGCCGTCGCGCTTTCTGGCTGCGGCGGCATGAGCACCAACCGCAGCCTCGACAGCGTCCATCAGCCGGTGGTCGAGCGCAACCAGTACACCCTCGATCTTGCCACCGGCAGCACCGGCCTGGCCCGCGGCGAGGCCGAGCGCCTGGCCGGCTGGTTCGAGGCGATGGAGCTGCGCTATGGCGATCGCGTCGCCATCGACGATCCGCTGGCCAGCCCGGCCACGCGCGTCGCGGTGGAGAACGCGGCGGCGAAGTACGGCCTGCTGGTTGGCGGCGAGGTGCCGGTGTCGCAGGGCTATGTGGCCGCCGGCACCGCGCGCGTCGTCATCACCCGCACCACCGCCAGCGTGCCGCACTGCCCCGATTGGTCATCGAACAGCGAATCGAACTTTCTCAACGCCACGCACCCCAACTACGGCTGCGCGGTGAACAGCAACCTGGCGGCGATGGTCGCCAACCCCGAGGACCTGCTGCACGGCGCCCACGGCGGCAACCGCACCACCGCGCCCACCTCCGACAAGGCGGTGGGCCAGTTCCAGACGCAGACGCCGACCGGCTCGGGTGGCCTCAAGCAGACCTCGAGCAAGGGAGGCTGAGCCGTGAACGCACCCTGGAAAGCCAATGGACGTGACGGCTTCGCCGCCTACATCTGCGACGAGGCCTCGCTCGACGTGGTCCGCCCGATCGCGGTCGAAATGGGCTGGCAGCCCGAAAAGTGCGCGAAAGGCGGCCTGCGCAACGCCGTGCAGTCGCTGTCGATCACCTCGTCGCCGAACATCCTGCTGGTCGATCTTTCGGAAAGCGGCGATCCGCTCAGCGACATCAACGCGCTGGCCGAAGTCTGCGAGCCGGGGACCGTGGTCATCGCGGTGGGCCAGGTCAACGATGTCCGCCTCTACCGCGACCTGCTGGCCAGCGGCATCCACGATTACCTGCTGAAGCCGCTGACCGCCAACCAGGTGCGCGATTCGCTGGTCCAGGCCCAGGCGATCTTCTCCGCGCCCAAGAACCACGAGGGCGCCGGCGCCAAGAAGCACGTTTCCACCGCCGTGATCGGCACACGCGGCGGCTGCGGCGCGTCCACCATCGCCACCTCGCTGGCGTGGCTGTTCAGCGCCCATCACAAGCAGCCCACCGCGCTGCTCGACCTCGACATCCACTTCGGCACCGGCGCGCTGACGCTCGATCTGGAACCGGGGCGCGGCCTGATCGACGCGATCGAGAACCCCAGCCGCATCGACGGCCTGTTCATCGAACGCGCGATGATCCGCGCCAACGACAACCTGTCGATCCTCTCGGCCGAGGCGCCGATCAACGCCCCGCTGATGACCGACGGCGCCGCCTTCCTGCAACTGGAGGAAGAGTTCCGCCAGGTCTTCGAGATGACCGTGGTCGATCTGCCGCGCAACATGCTGATCAATTTCCCGCACCTGCTGTCCGACGCCAACGTCGTGATCGTCGTCGCGGAAATGACACTGGCCTCGGCACGCGACACCATCCGCGTGCTGTCGTGGCTGAAGGCGAACGTGCAGCACGCGTTGCCGATCGTGGTCGCCAACAAGGTCCATGTCGGCGCCAGTGAAATTTCCAAGGCCGATTTCGAAGCCTCGATCGAACGCAAGATCAGCTACCAGATCCCGTTCGACCACAAGGCGGCCACCCAGGCCGCCAAGCTGGGCCAGACCTTCGCCGAAGCCAACCTGACCAACAAGACCGGCGCCGCGTTCAAGGAAATCGCGCTGGCCGTGCGCGGTGCCAGCGATGTCGAAAGCCAGGCCGCCGTGCCGGGCAAGGGTGGCAAGGGCGGCAAGGATGCCGGGCCCGACGCGAAGAAGTCGCTGCTCGGCAAGTTCGACATCAAGGCCATGCTGGCCAAGAAACCGAAGGCGGCCGCTCCCGCCAAGTGATCGCGCCACCGGGGGTGAACGGCCCCCCGGCGGCACACACGTCGACCGCACCCCGGCTTGTCCGGAACGCAGCATGAGGCCTCCTTCCGCATGGATACCGTGAACATCCTGTTGGCATCCCTGGGCGGCATTTGCCTGGCGGTGCTGGTGTGGGCGGCCGTCGGCGGGCCTTCGGCGGCCAAGGAATCGCAGCGCCGCCTGCAGAGCGTGCGCTTCCGCCATTCGGAAAACGCGGCTGACCGGGTCGAGGCGCAGATGCGCAAGGCGGTTGCCGCGCGCAAGCCCAAGATGCACCAGGTCGCCGGCTCGCAGTCGCGGATCGCGGCGCTGGCGTTGCGCCTGCATCGCACCGGCAAGAGCTGGACGGTCAACCAGTACTTCCAGGCGTCGGGCGGGCTGATGACGGTGATCACGCTGCTGGTCTGGTTCAAGTCCGGCGCGTTCCTGCTGGCGCTGGGCGTCGGCTTCGCGGTCGGCGCGGGGCTGCCGCACATGGTCGTCGGCCACCTGATCGGCCGGCGCCTCAACGGCTTCGTCGCCCGCTTCCCCGATGCCATCGACCTGCTGGTGCGCGGCCTGCGTTCGGGCCTGCCGGTTTCGGAAACGCTGGGCATCGTCTCGTCGGAAATTCCCGGCCCCGTCGGCGTCGAGTTCAAGCTGATCACCGAGCGGATGCGCATCGGCCGGTCGATGGACGAGGCGCTGCAGGAAACCGCCGATCGCCTCGGCATCGCCGAATTCAACTTCTTCTGCATCACCCTGGCCATCCAGCGCGAGACCGGCGGCAACCTTGCCGAAACCCTTGCCAACCTCGGCGACGTGCTGCGCAAGCGGTCGCAGATGAAGCTGAAGATCAAGGCGATGAGCTCGGAATCGAAGGCCTCGGCCTATATCGTCGGTTCGCTGCCGTTCCTGGTGTTCATTCTCGTCTACTGGGCGAACCCGCTCTACCTCCAGGGCTTCTTCCACGACGATCGCCTGATCGTCGCCGGTCTCGGCGGCCTGACGTGGATGGGCATCGGCGTGTTCATCATGGCCCAGATGGTCAACTTCGAGATCTAGGGGGCGCACGGTACCATGCATTCGGCCAACGGACCCATGCTGCTCGGCATCAACGTCATCTGGGCGGGCACGGCGCTGATGGCGCTGGCCGCGGTCGCGGTGTTCGTGGCGATCTATGCCGCCGTCACCGTGCGCGATCCGATGCAGAAGCGCGTCAAGGCGCTGAACGAGCGGCGCGAGCAACTCAAGTCGGGCATCATGGTCAATGCCCCGCGCCGCCGCGCGCAGCTTGTCCGCAAGAACGACACCACCGAATGGATGCGCGGCTTCCTCGACAAGCTGAAGGTCCTGCAGGACACCCAGCTTGCCCACGTCACGCAGATGATGGCGCAGGCCGGCATCCGCAAGAAGGAATGGGCGGTCGCGGTCATCTTCGCGCGCATGGTGCTGCCGATCGTGTTCGGCTGCATCGTCGGCTTCGCGGTCTACTTCAGCGACATGTTCCCCGACTGGACCAGCAACAAGCGGTTGATGGCGTTCGCCGCCTCGCTCGGCGCCGGCTACAAGGGCCCGGAAATCTTCATCACCAACAAGATCGGCAAGCGCGTCGCCGCGATCCGCAAGGGCCTGCCCGACGCGCTGGACCTGCTGGTGATCTGCGCCGAGGCCGGCCTTACCGTCGATGCCGCGTTCAACCGCGTCGCGCGCGAACTGGGCCGCGCCTATCCCGAACTGGGCGACGAATTCGCGCTGACCGCGATCGAGCTGTCGTTCCTGACCGAGCGCCGCATGGCGTTCGAGAACCTCGCCTATCGCGTCAAGCTCGATTCGGTGCGCGGCGTCGTCACCACGATGATCCAGACCGAGCGCTACGGCACCCCGCTCGCCTCGGCGCTGCGCGTGCTCTCGGCCGAATTCCGCAACGAACGCATGATGCGCGCCGAGGAAAAGGCCGCGCGCCTGCCCGCGATCATGACCGTGCCGCTGATCCTGTTCATCCTGCCGGTGCTGTTCGTCGTCATCCTCGGTCCGGCGGCCTGCTCGATCGCCGACGCGTTCAGCCCGAAGGGCAACGCCCACCCCACCTGAGGGCGTTGCGCGGCGGCCGGCGGATACGGGGGCAGGGTGCAAACCTTGCCACCCGGGGCTCGCGCCGCTAAGCGCCCGCAACACCACAGAACCGGGGCATACAGGCTTGACCGAACCCACCATTCCCACTGGCCAGCTCGCGCTGGCCGGACCCAGCGAGAAGCTCGATTCCGCGCACTGGCCGGTGCGTGGCGACCTGGCGCACATCCGCCTCGCCGGGCGCTGCTTCGTGCCGCACTATGCCGTGCCGATGCCGCACCGGCTGAAGGCCGCCGCACCGCTGCGCCGCGCCGCGCAGGGCGAGGCCGAAGTGCTGGCCGAACTGGCCGCCGCCGACGGGTTCGACGTGCTCGACATGTCGGGCGGCTGGTGCTGGGGCCAGGTTTGCCAGAAAGACGATGAAGGCGACGGCTTCGTCGGCTATATCCCGGCGCACCTGCTGGAGCCTTCGGCATGACCGCAAGCGTGTTCATCGACGGTGCCGCCGGCACCACCGGCCTCGAAATCGCCGATCGGCTCGCCGGCCGTGCCGAGTTCGCGCTGCTGATCCTCGACGACGCCAGCCGCAAGGACCCCGCCGCGCGCAAGGCCGCGCTGCACCAGGCCGATTTCGCGGTGCTGTGCCTGCACGACGACGCCGCGCGCGATGCCGTGGCGATGGCCGAAGGCAGCAAGGTCCGCATCATCGACGCCAGCACCGCGCACCGCACCGCGCCGGGCTGGACCTATGGCTTTCCCGAAGTGGTCGGCCGCGATGCCGTGGCGCAGGCCACCCGCGTCGCCAACCCCGGCTGCTATCCCACCGGCTTCATCGCGCTGCTGGCGCCGCTGCTGCGCGCCGGCCTGCTCCCGGCCGACTGGCCTTACGTGTGCCACGCGGTCTCGGGCTATTCGGGCGGCGGCAAGGCGCTGATCGAACGCTTCGACGCCGATGCCGACATCGCCTGGCGCGGCTATGGCCTGGCGCTGGGCCACAAGCACGTGCCCGAGATGCAGCGCTATGCCGGGCTTGCCCATGCGCCGGTGTTCGCCCCCGCCGTGGTCCCGGCGCATCGCGGCATGGTCGTGGAAGTGCCGCTGCACCTGTCGCTGATGGCGGGCGCCGCTTCGGCCGAAACCCTGCGCCAGTGCCTGGCCGATTTCTACGCGGGCAGTGCGGTGGTGCGCGTCAGCGACGAATGCCCGGACGAACTGCTGCTGCGCCGCTCGGCCACGCCGTCGGACGCGCTGACGCTGCACGTGTTCGGCGCGCCGGACGGCAGCCAGGCGCGGCTGGTCGCGGTGCTCGACAATCTCGGCAAGGGCGCCAGCGGCGCGGCGGTGCAAAGCCTGAACCTGATGGCCGGCCTGCCCGAGACCGCCGGACTGGCGCTGGACTGAACGAGGCCCGATCGTGGCGGTCCGCTCGGGGGAATCACCCCGGACGGCCCGCTCGATCGCGCCGCCGTTGTCCGCCGATTTCGCAACCTCTGCCCAATTTTTAGGCAAGCTGTGATCGAAAGTTGTGCAATCCTTTGGTTGCGCGCCATTTCATCACAAAATCTTTCTGCATCGCAGCACGCGAAACCGCTGAATCCCCGTTTTCGCAGGGGGACTTTTGCCCTACGGAGGGGCAGGCCGAGTCTGGCACGATTCTTGAAGTTTCGTTAACCCGAGCAGGCCCGGTTCACGCTGTTTCCGGCTGCAGCCTCCCCGCTGCGCCGCCAATGGCAATCGGGGGTTCGGGCCGAGAAAAGGATAACGCTGGCGTGAAGAAGATCGAGGCGATCATCAAGCCGTTCAAGCTCGATGAAGTGAAGGAAGCGCTGCACGATGTCGGCGTGTCGGGCATCACGGTTACCGAGGCGAAGGGCTTCGGCCGCCAGAAGGGCCACACCGAACTTTATCGCGGCGCCGAATACGTCGTCGATTTCCTTCCCAAGGTGAAGCTCGAAGTCGTCGTGTCGGACGACCTGGCCGAGCGCGTGGTCGAGGCAATCGCCGCCGCCGCGCAGACCGGCCGCATCGGCGATGGCAAGATTTTCGTCATCCCGGTCGATACCGCGCTGCGCATCCGCACCGGCGAACGCAACGACGACGCGATCTAAGTGCGATGACAAAAAGTGGGCACCGGTTTTTGTCAATGAATCGCACGGCAACGTAGACAATTTCCCGCGCGCCACGGGCAGGCCCGGGCGCGCAAGGATCGGGAACGGCGCCCGCAAGGGGTCAGGGCGCGGTTTCCTTCAACTGACTGCCCCTTTCCGGCGTTACCACGCCGGAACTTTGGAGAACCACGCGAATGGCTACTGCAGCAGACGTCCTCAAGCGCATCAAGGACGAGGAAATCGAATGGGTCGACCTGCGCTTCACCGACCCGAAGGGCAAGTGGCAGCACCTCACCATGGTCGCCTCGGTCCTGGGTGAGAGCGAGCTTGAGGACGGCCTGATGTTCGACGGTTCGTCGATCGAAGGCTGGAAGGCCATCAACGAATCGGACATGATCCTCAAGCCCGACCTCGACGCCGTCTATGTCGATCCGTTCTCGGCCACGCCGATGCTGATCCTGGTCTGCGACATCGTCGAGCCCTCGACCGGCGAACTCTATGGCCGCGATCCGCGTTCGACCGCGAAGCGCGCCGAAGCCTACGTCAAGTCGGGCGGGTTCGGTGACACCGTCTATGTCGGCCCCGAAGCCGAATTCTTCGTGTTCGACGACGTCCGCTTCTACGACGGCTATGACGGCAACGGCTTCAAGATCGACGACATCGAGCTGCCCACCAACAGCAACCGCGAATACGATGGCGGCAACCTTGCCCACCGTCCGCGCGCCAAGGGCGGTTACTTCCCGGTCGCCCCGGTCGACAGCCTGGTCGATGTCCGCGCCGAAATGGTCTCGACCATGATCGAGATGGGCCTGCCCTGCGACAAGCACCACCACGAAGTGGCCTCGGCCCAGCACGAGCTCGGCCTCACCTTCGGCACCCTGGTGCAGACCGCTGACCGCATGCAGGTCTACAAGTACGTGGTGTGGCAGGTTGCGCAGAACTACGGCAAGACCGCCACGTTCATGCCGAAGCCGATCAAGACCGACAACGGTTCGGGCATGCACACCCACATCTCGATCTGGGACAAGGGCAACCCGCTGTTCGCCGGCAACGGCTATGCCGGGCTGTCGGAAATGTGCCTGTACTTCATCGGCGGCGTCATCAAGCACGCCAAGGCGCTGAATGCGTTCACCAACCCGACCACCAACAGCTACAAGCGCCTGGTGCCGGGCTACGAAGCCCCCGTGCTGCTCGCCTATTCGGCCCGCAACCGTTCGGCCTCGTGCCGCATTCCGTACGGTGCCGGTTCGAAGGCCAAGCGCGTGGAATTCCGCTTCCCCGACGCGATGGCCAACCCCTACCTGTGCTACGCCGCGCTGGTCCAGGCCGGTCTCGACGGGATCAAGAACAAGATCCACCCGGGCGAAGCGATGGACAAGAACCTGTACGATCTTCCGCCGGAAGAACTCGCCGAAGTTCCCACCGTCTGCGGTTCGCTGCGTGAAGCGCTCGATTCGCTGATGGCCGACCACGAGTTCCTGCTGGCCGGTGGCGTGTTCACCAAGGACCAGATCGAGAGCTACGTCGAACTGAAGTGGCCGGAAGTGATGCGCTGGGAAACCACGCCGTCGGCGGTCGAATTCGACATGTACTACAGCAACTGATCGTTTCGCTGCGCTTCGGCGTGGCGAACATCACGCCGATCACCCGGCGGAAGCACCACGCTTCCGCCGGGCTTTTCGTGCGCGGGAACCGCTGCGCCTGCCTCCCGTTTCGCCAATGCCGGGTCGCCACCGGTTTATCGCAAGGGGTTTGCCATGCTGTTCTTCATCGCCGCCGCGCTCGTCGTGCTGTGGATCATCGCCTTCGTCGTGCTGCACGTCACCAGCGCGCTGATTCACCTGCTGCTGTTCGCGGCCATCGTCATCGGCGCGATCAAGCTGTTCTCGTCCGGCTCGGGCGACGCGAAGGTGTGACACGGTGCGGGGAGCAATGCCCCGCCCGCCTCAGTAATCCTTCGAAATCTTCGCGTTCACGCTCTGCCGCCCCACCGTCGAAACCGTGCCCAGCAGCGACAGCCAGTTGGTCACCCGGAACTCCAGGTTGGTGGCGGAATAGCCGCGCCCGTCGGTGACGATCTCGGCATAGAAGTGCCGGCCGATGTACTTGCCCGCCGCCACCCCGGTCTGCCGGTTCAGCGTCGGGTCGGCGTTGACGATGCGCAGCCGGTCCAGCCCGATCGCGCTGCGCAGCTTGTTGATCGGGTCCAGCCCGCCGCCGCCGTGCAGTGATGCCAGTGCCGCGCCCAGTTGCAGCGCCTCGGGCGCGGAAATCTGCGTGATCGAATCGCCGAACAGCAGGCGTGACAGCAGTTCCTCTTCCGGCATCGCGGGGATCGAGGAAAAGCTGATCTCGGGCTTCAGCGATGTCCCCGCCACCGTCACCGTCGCCGACAGGCCGTTCACGGCAGCGGTGGCGGCAATGTCCAGCCGCGGATCGGGCGGGCTGCCGCCATCGAAGTTCAGCCGCCCGCGGGTGATGTCGAAACGCTTGCCGGCGAATTCATACGTGCCCGAAACCAGTTGCGCCGCCCCGCCGATCGCGGGCGCATCCAGCGTGCCGCGCAGGCGGATGTCGGCGCCCCATTCGCTGTCGATTCCCAGCCCCTGCACGCGAATGCGATACGGGCCGGCGGCATCGATCAGGAAGTGCCACGGGGTCCGCCGCACGCTGGCCGGGGCCACGTCGGCGCCCCGGTTGATCTCGCGGGTGCGGATCTGGGGCAGTTCCGCCGCTGCCTGCGATTGCCCCAGCCGCCAGCGCGCGCTCTCGATGGCCAGCCGCCCGGCGATGGTGCCGCCGTCGCCATCGGAGACGATCCGCATCGGCCCGGTCGCCGCCAGCGCCATGTCGGGCCGCGCCAGCAGCATCGCGTTGCGTACGCCCAGCTTGATGTCGATGCCCGGCCCCTTGTTAGCCGACATTTCGGCAAAGCTGACCACGCCGCTGCCGCTGACGGTGCCGTTGCCCGCCGTCCGCCCCGCCAGCGTGTCCAGCGTCAACCGCGATCCGTTGAAGCTGCCGCGCGCGGTCAACTGGGTCACGTCGGTGCCGGTCTCCGCGCTCTGCAACCGCAGGTTGCTGCCCGCCAGCGATCCGCGAATCAGCGGTTCGTCCACGGTCCCGGTCACGTCCGCCGCCACCGCCAGCGGCCCGGTCAGGTCGAACGTCTCCATTGCCATCAGCCGCCAGATCGCATCCGCCGGCCCGTCATAGCGCAGTTGCGCGAACAGCGGCGCGGTGCGCAGCCGCACCCCCAGCGCGCCACCGGCGGCCAGGTTGCCGATCCGGGCCTGCAACCGTCCGCGCGCCTGCCCGGCCTCGCTGGCCACCGCGCGCGCCTCCAGCGCCGTGGCGGTCAGCGTGCCCACCAGCGCCAGGTCGATCGGCCGCGAGGTCAGCACCAGCCCCGATCGCGTCAGCTTCTTCAGCAGCAGCTTGGCCTCGCCGCTCGGCAGCCCCTCACGCGGGCGGGAATAGTGGAACAGCCCGGTGGCGGTGCCGCCCAGGCCCAGGTTGGCGAACGCCACGTCGCTCAGCGACAGCGGCATCGCGTCCAGCGCCAGCTCCAGCTCGCGCGATCCGGCGGTGAACAGGCCCGACGCGATCGCCCGGCCGCCCGCAAAGTCGATCTCCGCCGGCGCCAGCCGCCAGCCCCCCGCCTCGGCGGACAGGCGCGCGCGGCGCGGCATCCGGATCGCCTGTCCGGCAAAGCTGCCATTGGCCACCAGCGCCACGTTCTGCGGCGCCACGTCGCCCATCACCTGCAAGTCGAAGTGGCTGCCGCGCCGCCCGGCCAGCGCGGCGGTGATCCGGCCGCTGCCGTCGGTCAGCGTGGCCCGCGCCGCCACCTTGCCCAGGAACAGCCGCCCCCAGCCGATCCCCGCACCCTGCACGCTGCCGTCCAGCGTCGTGTGCCCTTTCGCCAGCAGGCCATGCGCGTCCAGCCGGCCTTCGCCGATGCTGATCGGCTGGTCGCCGCCGAACTTCGCGTCATGCACCGCCAGCGCCAGGTCCAGCCCTTCACCGCCGCCGCGCGGCGCCAGCCGCACGGTGCCGTCCACCCCGCCGCCCGCCAGCGTCAGCGCGCCTTCCGCGCCCGCCGGTTGCAGCAGGATCGCGCCGGTGGCGGCGGTGTCGGAAACCCTGAACCGCTCGATATCGATCCGCGCCACGCCTTGTGCGGGCACATGCAGCGCCAGCGCGCCAACGAACGGCCCGAACGTCGATTGGCCCTCCGTCTCGATGTGGAAGCCCTGCGGAACCGGCGCCAGCGCCACGGCCATGTCGCGCACGCCCGCCGCCGGGAACGGATCGGCAAACACCAGCCGCGCGTGCGGGCCGTCGCCTTCCACGCTGCCCTGCACGGTAAAGCCGCCATAGGTGGCATGGTGCCCGCTGCCCGAAAGCCGCGTCGCGCCCCCCTCCGCCGCCCCCGAAACCGCCAGATTCAGCAGCGATGCATCCAGCCGCGCCCGCTCGATCGCCAGCGGACGTCCGGCGCCGGTGGCAACGCGTCCGCCGAACCGGATGTTGTCCCCGGCCAGGCTCGTCAGCGTGCGGTTGTCCACCCGTGTCATCCGCCCGTCCAGATCCAGCCCCAGGTTCCAGGCGAGATTTTGGCCAGGCCCGGCCGCAATCGCCAGCACCATCCGCGCCTGGGCCCGCGCCACGCCCACGTCGCGCAACGGCACCCCATGCGCCACGATCGGCCCGGCCAGGCCATAGCTGCCCTTGCCGATGTCGCTCTTCAGCACCAGTTTCGCCGCCAGCCCGGGGAAGGCAACGGTGATGTCGCCGGCATCCAGCCGGTTGCCCAGCAGCACCAGCCCGGCCTTGGCGGTGCCGCGCGCCAGCAGCGGATCGAACGTGGCATTGCCCGTCACCACCCGCGCCGCGTTCAGCGTCACCGGCATGCTCCATGCTTCGCCATGCCGCTCGATCCGCGTCGCCGCGTTCAGCCCCAGCAGGCGCGTGCCGTCCAGCGCTAGCTCGTCCGCCGCCAGCCGCGCCGGCGCCACCAGCGTGCGCAGCGGCCCGTCCAGCACCGTCTCGGCATGGAAGCCGCGCGCCACCGTGCCCGCCCCCAGCGCGCCAGCGTCACGCACCCGCAGCGCCACCGCCAGATGGCGGAAGCGGTTGCCGCCCAGGTCCACGCCACCCTCCGCCGTCCAGCGCGATGCCGTGCCATCCAGCGCCAGACTGCCCGCCAGCACGTTGTCGGCCAGCGTCGCGGCGCCGTTCACCGCCACCGTGCCGCCCAGCAGCCGCACCAGCCCCGGCCCGGCAAAGGCCTGCGGCAAGACCTGCCCGGCCACGCCGAACCGGCCCGAACGGTTGGTAATCGCCAAAGCCGCCGCGCGCTTGCCGCCCTGTTCGGCCAGCAGCCCGCCGTGCCATTCGCGCCACTGCCCCCTGCCGCCGATCCGCACCCGGCGATCCTGCGTCGCCCCGGTCAGCGCCGCCAGCAATCCGCCCTTGGGCGCGGCATAGTCCAGCCCCAGCGCAAAGCGGTTGGCCGGCTCGTCCGCATCCAGCAGGCCCTGTACGCGATCGGGACCATTGGCCCCGCCGCCGGCATTGGCATCCAGCACGATTTCCGCGTGCTTGCGGCGGATCAGCGCCCGCGCGTGCAGGTCGAAGCGGCGTTCGGCACCCAGCACGCCTTTCGCCACGGTCAGCCGCTCGATCGCCAGCCGGTCGATCCGCACGTCGAAATCGGGCAGCACCGATGTCGTCGGTTCGGCCGCGCGCAGCGCCGGCACCCGCAACAGCACGCCGCGCTGCGATGCCAGCTCGCGCACGTCCAGCCCGCGCGCGAACCAGTCCAGCGGCCGCCAGTCCAGCCGCACCTGCGGCAGGCGCAGGAACACGCCCCGCGAATCCGCCACCGCCACGTTCTGCAACAGTGCCCGGCGGAAGATCGACCCCTCGATCCGCCCCACCGTTACCCACAACCCGTTGCGGGCCTCCCACTGCGCCAGCGTGTCGGCGATCATGCGGTGGCCGATGCCGGTGTCCAGCATCGCCACCGCCAGCGCCAGCAGGGCCAGCGCCAGCAGCGGCACCGCCAGCAGGTATTTCACCGCCAGCCGCCGCCAGCGCGGCCGCTGCCGGGCAGGGGGCGGCGGGGCAGGGGCCTGCACTGGCGGTTCGGCCCCGGCCATCAGAACGCCTGCCCCAGCGCGACATAGACGCCCACCAGCGATTCGCCCGCCCGCCGCCCCAGCGGCGTGCCGACGTCCACGCGGATCGGCCCGAACCCGGTCTGGTAGCGCAGGCCCAGCCCCGCGCCATAGCGCATGTCGGCAAAGTGGGGCAGGGCGGTGGCGTCGGCGCCACCCGCATCGAGGAACGGCACCACCGAGAACGCTCCGCCGAACAGCCCGGTCTTCACCCGCGCCTCCAGGCTGAATTCATACAGCGAGCGCCCGCCCTTCGGCTCGTTATAGGCGTTGCGCGGCCCCACCAGTTCATAGCCGAACCCGCGGATCGAGCCGCCACCCCCGGCATAGAACCGCCGCGACGGCGCGATGTTGTCGATCGCGGTGCCCGGCATCGCCCCCAGCCGGAACCGCCCGGCCAGCACCACCCCGCCCACCGGCTGATAGGCGCTGCCGTCCAGTTGCACCTTGGCATAAGCATGGCTGCCGCCCGACAGCGCCACCTCGGGCGACACCCGCACCGCCAGCCGCCAGCCCTTGTGCGGGTCCAGCAGGTCGTCCGAATGGTCCAGTGCCGCGCGCAGCGGCAGCGCCGTGGTGACATAGCGCCGCCGCCCGGTGGTCACCCCGCTGGGCACGCCCTCGCGCTCTTCCGATGCTTCCGCCTCCAACCCCAGCGACCAGGTCCACGGCTTCTGGAACAGCAGCGTGGTCAGCCGCTCGTAACTGGCCGCAAACGCCACCTTGCGCGCGGCATAGGCCTCCAGGTTGGCGTTGTCGGCATAGACATCGACCGTCAGCACGCGGTCGCGCCCCAGGAAGTTGTTGCGGCGGAACGTCACCCCCGCCAACTGCTCGCGCGTGCCGATCACCCCGCGCAGCCGCAGCAGACCTTCGGGCGGGAACAGGTTGCGATGCTCCCACGCCGCCTCCAGCCGGAAGCCTTCGCCGGTGTCATAGCCGATCGCCCCCGAAATCGTCCGCTGCGGCGCCTTGGCCAGAGTCACCTCTATATCGGCCACGCCCGGCTGGTCGGCGGCGGGCGGCGCGGTCTCCTTCGGGGTGACGTTGACGCTGGACACCAGCCCGGTCGCCAGGATCGCCCGGCGCAGGTCGTCCACCTCGCTGCGCTTCCAGATCTGCCCGGGCTTGAACCGCGCGATCTGCGCCAGATGCTTCGCCGAAAGGTAATCGGGCAGCGAACTGGCGATCGCGCCGAACCGGTATTTGCCGCCGGGCGCCACCGGCAGCGTCAGGTCCCCGGTCTCGCGGCGGTGATCGACCAGCAGCGACGGTTCGCCCAGCTTCGCGAACGGATAGCCGCTCTCGCCCAGTGCGGTATCCAGATGCGCCTGCTCGGCCGGCACCGCCTCGGCGTGCAGCGGATCGCCGGTCTGGATGGCGAAGCTCTTGCGCAAGGCCGGATAGTCGGCGCCGGTCCCGGCCAGCGTGCCCAGATCGATCGCGCCGAAGTGGAACCGCACCCCCGGCGTCACGTCGAACCGCACCGCCGGTCCGGTATTGGCGGCCACCGTCTCCCCGGCAATGATGCCCGCCACGGTTTGCAGCACCTCGCCTTCGTAATAGCCATAGTTGCGCAGCAGCCGTTCCAGCAGGTCGCGGTCGGAAGCGGCGCGCACCGCGATCTGGCCCACCGCGTCCTGTTCCTTGCCCGATGCCGTCTGCAACGCCGAAAGCGCGCGGAAATGCGCCTCGAACGCGGGCCGCTCGGGGAAATTGCCGGTGTCGCCGGGATAAGCGATGACATAGCGCGATGTGCGATGCTCGGCCTCGGCGTTGCGGCCTTTCGCGCGCGGCGGCGGGGGGGGCAGCGTTTCGATCGCGGCGGCCAGCGCCGGGGCCAGGTCCGGGTCGGGCGCCAGCGACACGAATTTCGGCAGGTCCGGACCGTGGTCGGGCCAGGGCACCGCCAGTTCGGGCAGCGGCGCCAGCGGCGAATCGGGGTGAAGCACCTCGCCGGGCAGGGTTATCACCAGCGGCCCGGCGGGGGCGGGCGGCACCTGCTGCGCCCAGGCCTCGGGCTGGGCCACGGCACTATCGGGGATCAGCGCCTTCAGATCGGGGTCGATCGCCTGTTGCGCGCGCGCGGTGCCGGCCGCGGCCATCGCCAGCCACGCTGCCAGCGCTCCCGCGCGCATCATCCGGCCGATCGTCAATGGTCCTCCTGCGATGCCCCCGGCAAGCGGGGCGTCATCATGCGGTGCTGCGCAGGTCCTGCGCCAGCGCATCGCGCACGCTGCCGGCCAGTCGATCGGGATCGCCGCGCCCGGCCAGGCCGTCCTTGCCGCCATCGCCCAGCGGCAGGGCGCTGCCCCCGGCCACGGTGCTGGCGATAAGGCGGGCCTGCTCATCCTCGGCAAAGCGCACCCAGCCTTCCCGGCCCAGCTTTTCCAGCGGCCGGTAACGGACCTTGTACTGCATGCGCGCCGACCCATCGACCCAATAGCCCAGATAGACGTAGGGCAGGCCTTCGTGCGCGGCGCGGCGGATATGGTCAAGGATGATGTAGTTGCCCAGCCCCGTGCGCCCGGCATGATCCGGCTCGTAGAACGAATAGATCATCGACAGGCCATCGCCCTGCCGGTCGGTCAGGCAGGCGCCGACCAGCCGGCCGGGCACGCCGTTCACCGACGGCTCGCGATATTCGACGACATGCGTGGTCACCGGGGTATGCTCGACCATGTCGGCGAAATCGACCTCGTCCATCGCCGCCATGCCGCCGCCGGGATGGCGCACGCCCAGATAGCGTTGCAGCAGCTCGAACTGCTCGGCCGTGGACCAGGGCTGGCAGATCGTGGTCACCAGATCGTCGTTGCGGCGCAGATTGCGCTTCTGGGTGGACGAAGGCAGGAATTCCTCCGCCACCACGCGCACCGAGACACAGGCCGTGCAATCGACGCACGACGGGCGATAGGCCACCGTCTGGCTGCGGCGAAAACCGATCCGGCTCAACGCGTCGTTCAGCGAATCGGCGTGGGGGCCTTTCAACTCGGTGAAGACCTTGCGCTCGCTGCGCCCGGGCAGATACGGGCACGGCGCCGGGCTTGTCACGAAGAAGCGGGGAAAGCGAACCGGAACCGTCACGTGCGGCAAAGTCCTCTGGCGGTGGGGCGTCCGAAGGGACACTCAGTGCCAGTGACTATGCATGGGGCAGGCAAATGGTGAAAGCCCCGTTAATCACATTTCATGGGTTTCCGGATGCAATTGCGTCGCATCGTTCCGTTCCGGCGGTATCTGTCCCGTTTCGAAACGATACCGGAAACGCAGGTTAACCGCGCCGCAGCGACCGCCCCGGCTTGCGGCCCGAGATCGTCATCACCTCATAGCTGTAACCATGTTCGTCTAGATCGTGCAGCAGCGCTTCATAAGCGTCGTGGTCGCGGATCTCGTACTCGATCTCGGTCTGCGTGCTCTTGGCCGAAAGCACCCCGAAGATGCGCTGGTGCGAAACCTCGATGATGTTGGCGCCGTTGTCGGTGAAGATGCCCGAAATCTCGTGCAGCGCGCCCACCTTGTCGTCCA
The DNA here is from genome assembly GCA_018971065.1 of Sphingomonadales bacterium. The sequence goes on from JAGWVC010000031.1 coordinate 19,969, forward strand.
GCAGCACGCTGATCCGGCCGATCTTCCCCGCCCGCGCCAGGTTGCGCAGGATCACGTTGGCCAGGAAGCGCTGGTCGATGTTGCCGCCCGAAAGGATCACGCCGATGTTGCGCCCGGCGAATTCGGGCCGGTGGTGCCCGTTCTTCGCGGGCAGCAGCGCGGCAAGCCCGGTGGCGCCGGCGCCTTCCACCACGGTCTTCTCGATCTCCAGCAGCATCGAGATCGCTTCCTCGATCTTCGGCTCGGCGACGATCCGCATCTCGTCCACCAGTTCCATCACCACCGCCCGCGTCAGCCGGCCGGGATCGACCACGGCAATGCCCTCGGCGATGGTGTCGCCGCCGCCGCGCGCGGTCTCGTGGTTCTTCAGCAGGTACATCGCCGGGTACTGGCTGGACTGCACCCCCACCACGCGGATGTCGGGCCGCAGCGCCTTCGCGGCGATCGTGCAGCCCGAGACCAGCCCGCCACCGCCAACCGGCACCACCAGCGTGTCGATTTCGGGCGCGTCCTCCAGCATTTCAAGCGCCACCGTGCCCTGTCCGGCCATGATCATCGGATCATCGAACGGATGCACGAAGGTCAGCCCGCGCTCGATCTCCAGCTTGCGCGCGTGGCCATAGGCTTCCTCGAACGAACCGCCGTGCAGCACCACGTTGGCGCCATGCCCGCGCGTCTGCTGCACTTTCACGATCGGCGTGTGCTTGGGCATCACGATCGTTACCGGAATGCCCAGCCGCCCGCCGTGATAGGCCAGCCCTTGCGCATGGTTTCCGGCCGAGGCCGCGATCACGCCTTTCGACCGCGCTTCATGGTCCATCGTCAGCAGCTTGTTCAGCGCGCCACGCTCCTTGTAGGCGGCGGTGAACTGCAGGTTCTCGAACTTCAGCCAGACGTTGGCGCCGGTGATCGCGGACAGCGTCTTGGAATGCAGCGTCGGCGTGCGCACGATGGCGCCGGCCAGCCGCTCCGCCGCGGCGCGCACGTCGTCCAGCCCGATGATCGCCGCGCTGGGCGAATGGGTGGGCGAAGGGGCGGCGCTGTCAATGGTTTCGGTCATGCCCCGCGCCATAGACCCGGCAGGCGGGCAAGGAAACCGCTTTCGCCCCCGGACCCTACCGCCCGACGAAGTTCGCCGCCCGCCGCTCGAACACCGATGCCACGCCCTCGGCATAGTCGGCGGTGTGCTTCAGCAGCGTCTGTCGCGCGTGCTCGTGCTGCATCGCCGCGTGGGCCTGGTGGACGAACCCGTCCATCAGCGTCGCGCGCACGTCCACCACCGCCAGCGGCGCGTTCTCGGCAATCTCGCCGGCCATCCGCGCGGCGGCATCGGCCAGGTCGGCATCCTCGGCCACGCGATCCACCAGCCCCCAGGCCAGCGCATCGGCAGGCTTGGTCCGCTCGGCAGACAGCATCATCCAGCTTGCCCGCTGCACCCCGATCAACCGGGGCAGCGTGAACGTCAGCGCAAACCCGGGATGGAACCCCAGCCGCACGAAATTGGCCGAAAACCGCGCCCCCGGCCCGGCAATGCGAAAGTCGGCCGCCAGCGCCAGCCCCAGCCCGGCGCCGATCGCCGCGCCCTGCACCACCGCCACCAGCGGCTTGCGGCGGCTGAACAACCGCTCCGCCTGCACGTAAAGCTGGCCGATCGAGGCCATGCCGTCGCCGCCGACGATGCTCTCGTCCCCGGCCAGATCGGCCCCGGCGCAGAACGCCTTGCCCTCGGCCACCAGCAGCGAACACCGCACCCCCGGATCGGCATCCACCACCTCCAGCGCATCGGCGATCCGCTTCAGCAGCTCGGGGCAGGCAAAGTTGTGCGGCGGCTTGCCGAAACGGATCGTGGCAACAGCGCCCGACACTTCGGTGGCGACGGTCATTTCCGGCATTGCACGCATTCCTTCACGGCCAGGTCCGCCGGAAATAGCGCAACCCGGCGCGCCCGCAAGTCGCCTGTGTCATCGCCGGCGAAGTCGCGCCCCGTCCGCGTTCCGGGCCTGCCGATCGCGCGACAGGCCCGAACATCCCATTCACCGCAGCCGCACCGGCACATACTGCGGCGGCATTCCGCGCCGTTGCACTTGCAGCAGCAGCGCCGGGCGGTTCGCCGCCTTCGCCGCGCGCACCGCCACATCCAGGTCGCCCGGCGAAGCCACCGGCTTGTACCCGGCCGACAGGATGATGTCGCCGCGTTGCAGCCCCTTGGCCGCCGCGTCCGACGAATCGTCCACGGCATTCACCACCACGCCGCGCGTCGTCGCCGGCACGCCAAGCTGCCCGGCAATCTGCGGGGTCATTTGCACCACCGACAGGCCCAGCGCCTTGTCGATCGCGCCGGTGATCTGGCTCTTCTGGTCGGGCGTGCCGTCGCTGTCGTCGCCGCTGAAGCCCTGGCCCTTGGCCAGCTCCTCCTCGCTCGGCCGCTTCGCCACGGTGGCGGTCACGGTCAGCTTCTGGCCGTTGCGGAACAGGTCGATCGGGATGCGGCTGCCCGGCGCGGTGTTCGCCACCAGGAACGACAGCGACTGCCCCGGGCTCACGTCCTTGCCGTTCACCCGCGTCACCACGTCGCCGGCCTGAATGCCGGCCTGCGCCGCCGCCTTGCCCGGCTCAACCGCCTGCACGAACTCGCCGTGGTTGTGCGGAATGCCCAGCGAATCGGCCAGATCGTCCGACAGCGGCTGGATGCGCACGCCCAGATACCCGCGCTCGATCGCCTGCCCCTTCATCAGCCGGTCCACGATCGGCGCGGCGATGTCGGCCGGAATGGCGAAGCCGATGCCGATCGAGCCGCCGTTGGGCGAGAAGATCGCGTTGTTGATGCCGATCACGTTGCCCTTCATGTCGAACATCGGCCCGCCCGAATTGCCCCGGTTGATCGCGGCATCGGTCTGCAGGTAGCGGTCATAGGCGCTGCCGGTGCCGGTGTTGCGATAGACGGCGGAGATGATCCCCGCCGTCACCGTGCCGCCCAGCCCGAACGGGTTGCCGATGGCGATCACCCAGTCGCCCACGCGCGCGCCCCGGCTGTCGCCGAACTTTACGAACGGTAGCGGCTTGGGCGTGGTGATCTTCAGCACCGCCAGGTCGGACGCGACATCGCGGCCCACCAGCTTGGCCGGATAATCATCGCCGTTGGGCAGCGTGACCGAGATCGATTCGACCTCGCCCTTGCCCTCGGCCGCCACGACGTGGTTGTTGGTGACGACATAGCCGTCGGCCGAGACGATGAAGCCCGAACCCAGCGATTGCGCCTCGCGGGTCTGCCCGCCGCCGCCGCCCTGGCCCTGTTCCGGCCCGCCGCCGAACAGGTCGCCGAACGGCGTGCCCGCGAACGGGTTCTGGTTCTCGACCCGCACCTTCTGCCGGGTGGAGATGTTCACCACCGCCGGCTGCAACTGCTGCGTCAGTTCGGCAAAGCTGGCCGGCGCCCCGGCGCGCGGCACGATCGACTGAATCCGCTGCTCGTCGTTCTGCGCCACTTGCGCACCGGCGGGAAAGCCGGTCGCCAGCGAAATCGCCGCGCCGCCCAGCAGCAGCGCCGAAGTCAGTCCATAAGCGTATCGCACAGAGCTTCATCCTCCAGCTTGCCCGGCCACCGTTCCGCCACGGAACAGAAGCCGGCCAGGAATATTGTCCCCGATCACATGGGGCGCCACGATAGTGCTTTCCACCCCTGAACGCAGCCTTAAAGCCCGCGCCCGGCGGCGGAATACGATTTTACTTCTCCGCCTTGCCCCGGAACTGCCGCAGATAATCGTTCTCGGGCGAAAGCACGATGGTGCTGCCGCCCTTGTTGGCGGGATTGGCGAACGTCGCCTCATAGCTCTTCATCGCCCGGTAGAAGTCATAGAACGCCGGGTCCTTGCCGAACGAATTGGCATAGATTCGCGCCGCTTCGGCATCGGCTTCGGCGCCGATGATCTGGGCGTTCTTCTGCCCTTGCGCGCGGATCGCCACGGCTTCCTGCTGCCGCGCCGCCTGCATCCGCGCGAACGCGCTTTCCAGCGGCGTGCCCTCGGGCAGGTCGGCGCGCTTGATCCGCACGTCGATCACCTGCGCGCCATATTGCCGGGCCTGCCGGTCCAGCCCCTCGCGGATCGCCTTCATCACGTCGCCGCGCTCGGGCGTTAGCAGCGACTGGAACGTGTGCCGCCCCAGTTCCTGCCGCAGCACTGAAACCAGGATCGGCTGTAACTGCTCGGCAAACTTGTCGGTCGTCCCGGCCGATCGCACCATCCGCACCGGATCGATGATGCGGAACCGGGCATAGGCGTCCACGTCCAGCCGCTGCTGGTCGCTGGAAACCACCTGCTGCGGCGGGCTCATTTCCACCGCCAGCACGCGCTTGTCGATCCGCACCACCTGCTCGAAGAACGGAATGCGCAGCGCCAGCCCCGCGCCGGTCTCGCCGAATTCGGTCCTCGGCTGGAAGCGGTTGATCACCCGCACCGGCTCGCCCAGGCGGATCACCACCGCCTGCTGGGTCTCGGGCACCACCACCACGCTGGCCAGCAGCAGCACCGCCGCCACCGCCACCGCCACCACGGTGGCGCGGCTGTCATGCCACAGCCGCTCGATCGTCGCGATCATCACTGGCCTCCCGTCGCGGCGGCATCACCGGCGGCGCGCCGGCGTATTTCGGGCAGCGGCAGATAGCTGGTGGTGTTGCCGCCCACCAGCACCTTGTCGTTGCTGGACAGCACCTTCTCCATCGTGTCGTAATACATCCGCCGCCGCGTCACCTCGGGCGCCAGCTTGTACTGGGCATAGACCGCGTCGAACCCGGCGGTATCGCCCTGCGCCCGCGCGATCACGGTGTTGGCATAGGCGCGCGCGTTCGACTGGTCCTGCCGCGCCTTCTGCTGCGCCGCGCTCACCTGCTGGTAGGCCGCGTTCACTTTTGCCGGCGGGTCGGCCTTCTTGATGTCCACGCCCTGCACCAGCACTCCGGCGTGATAGGCATCCAGCACCGCCTGCATCCGCGTGCGCACCGATTGCTCGATCACCGCGCGGCCCGATCCGCCCATCACCTGGTCCAGCGGCACTTCCGCCACCGACGCGCGCATCGCCGCCTCGGCCACCTCGCGCACGGTGCCGCCGGGGTCCTTCATCTGGAAGGCAAAATTCTTCAGGTTCTTGATGTTCCACCGCACCAGATACGACAGGTCCACCAGGTTCTGGTCGCTGGTCAGCATCAGCTTCTCGCCGTCGGTATCGGGAATCGAATCGCGCCGGATCGAGGTCACGTCCGCCACCAGCACCTTCTGCACCGGCCACGGCGCGGTCACGTTCAAACCGGCGTCGATCGTGGTGGTATAGCGGCCGAACGTCGTCACCAGCCCCTGCTCGGTGGAGTTGAGCTGATGCACGCTGGTGGACAGCAGCCACAGCGCCACCACGCCCGCCGCCGCCCAGGGCAGCCAGCCGCGCGTGTCGCCCATCGGAAACCGGGGGACGCCACCGCCGGGGCCACGCCCGCCACCGCCACCACCGGGCCGGTTGCGAAAGATGTCCTCGATCCCTGCGGAACGACGCGGTGTGTCCTGCCCCGGCGCGTGCCACGGGTTGCGCGGGCCGCCGCTCTTGTCGGAACCTTCACCCCCGCCCGCGCCGTTCTCCGCGCCCTTCGCGCCATCGTCGCCGGGGCCTTCGCCGCCCTGCATTTCTCCGCCACCGGCCGGGCCGCGCCACGCATCGTCTTTGTCCATGCCGATACCTATAGGGTTGCCCCGCCGGTAAAAACAGGGGCGCGCGCGGATTTTTCGGACATTGCAATTCCGCCTTCCGCCCGCCAAACCGCGCGCACCATGACCAGTCCCGCGATCCGCCCCGCCACCGCCGCCGACGCGCCCGCGCTCGCCGCGCTCAAGCTCGCCACCTTCCGCGCCACCTTCCTCGACGAGTTCGCGATTCCCTATCCCCCCGACGATCTCGCGGTGTTCGAGGCGGAAACCTACGGCCTCGCGAAAGTCGAATCCGAACTCGCCGATCCCGCCCACCGCACCTGGGTGGTCGATGGCGCCAATGGCCAACTCGACGCTTACGTCCACCTCGGCCCGTGCAAGCTGCCGCACCCCGATCTGGTCGATGGCGATCCCGAGATCTACCAGCTCTATCTCCGCCGCGAGGCGCAAGGGCGCGGCCTTGGCAAGCTGCTGCTCGATCACGCGCTGGCCCACCTCGGCACGGAACGCCCGGTGTGGATCGGCGTCTGGTCCGGCAACGATCGCGCCCAACACGTCTACGGCCAGCGCGGCTTCCACCCGGTCGGCACTTACGAATTCCCGGTGGGCGAATGGCGCGACGCCGAAGTCATCATGCGATTGGACCCGAAATGACCGAACTGACCGGAAAACTCGCGCTCGTCACCGGCGGCGCCTCGGGCATCGGCGTCGGCATCGCCGAAGTCCTTGCCGAAGCCGGCGCCATCGTCGTCATCGCCGATTGCAACCTCGCCGGCGCCGAATCGCAGGCCGCCGCGCTCACCGCGCAAGGGCACACCGCCCATGCCCTCGCGCTCGATCTTGCCGATGAAGCCTCGATCGTCGCCTGCGTCACCGAATGCGTCGCCCGCCACGGCACCCCCTGGGCGCTGGTCAACAACGCCGGCCTCCAGCAACGCGAATACCTGCTCGAAGGCACCACCCAGTTCTGGGATCGCACCCACGCCGTCAACGCGCGCGGCCCGTTCCTGCTCACCCGCGAAGTCGCCCGCGCGATGATCGCCGCCGGGGCAGGGGGGCGCATCGTCAACGTCGCCTCGGCCGCGCTCGTCGGCGGCATCATTCACGGCCTCGCCGCCTACACCGCATCGAAAGGCGCGCTGGCCGGCCTCGGCATTGCCAGCGCACTCGAACTTGCCCCGCACGGCATAACCGTCAACACCGTGCTGCCCGGCGGCGTCGGTACCCCAGGCGCCATCGCCGCCGGCAACGGCACCGTCCCCGTCGAAGGCCCCGGCCGCCGCCCGCCGGTGCTGGGCTTCTGCGAACCGCGCGACATTGCCTGCGCCGTCCGCTTCTTCGCCTCCCCTGCCGCCCGCTACGTCACGAATCAAACCATCGCGGTCGATGCCGGTTGGAGCATCAGCTGACACACCCTATCGCACCAGCGGTTGCCCCGCGCCTGCGAGTGAGACACAATAGACCACAACGGCCCCAAGGCCGCCCCCGGGCGCGTGCTCCGGGTGGGGAGAAAGAGGTTCCACCATGCTTGATGTCGTCAAGTCCGCCAGCCCGTCGATCCCGTTCGAGATCACCGATCCGGAACGCATCCCCGCCGCCCGCTATTACGACGAGGAGTTCTACAAGCTCGAAGTCGAACGCCTCTGGCCGCACATGTGGCAGATGGCCTGCCGTCTCGAACAGATCCCCGAACCGGGCGACTGGGTCGAATACAGCAACGTCGGCAAGTCGGTGCTCATCGTCCGCACCGAAACCGGGGTGAAGGCCTATCACAACGCCTGCCGCCATCGCGGCGTCCCCATCGCCGGCGGCCACGGCAACGAAGGCGGCAAGCCCGCGTTCGGCAACTGCTCGTCGCAAGGCTTCGTCTGCCCGTTCCACGGCTGGCGCTGGAACATGGATGGCGAGAACACGCTGGTCTATGGCGCCCACCACTTCAACAAGCGCCAGCTTGACCCCAACGACATCAAGCTGGTCGAATGCCGGGTGGAAGAAGCGATCGGCTGCGCCTGGATCAACTTCGACAACGACGCGCCCAGCTTCCGCGAAACCCAGGGCCCGCTGATCGACCGGCTCGAAGCGCACAACCTCCACAAGCTGCGCGCCGAATGGTGGTACCAGACCACCATCCCCGCCAACTGGAAGATCGCCATGGAAGCCTTCATGGAAGGCTACCACGTCATGACCACGCACCCGCAGCTTCAGGACGCGGTGCCCAACATGTACGACAGCCGTTATCGCAATGAAGGCCCGATGTCGCTGGCCGATCCGAAGCTCGATCTCCAGGGCAACATCGATGCCCAGCTCCTGTCGATGGCCCGCCTCTCCGAAGGCATGGCCGGCATGCTCCACGCCAAGGAACTCGAAATCGCGCGGGGCCTGCGTGACTACAAGAGCCTCGGCATCGACTTCCCCGAAGATACCAACATGGCGCTGATGATGTGGCTCGGCGTCGTCCAGGCCCAGATCGTCGCGCAATTGCAGGCCAGGGGCGAACCCGTCCCCGATCTCAACACCGTCTGCCAGACCCACCCGGTCAACGCGGTCGAATTCCTCATGCCGCACTACTTCCTGCTGCCCTACTTCTCGTCGTTCTCAGCCTATCGCATCCGCCCCACCGGGCCTGAGGAATGCATCTTCGAACTGTGGTCGCTTACCACCTTCCCCGAAGGCCAGGAGCCCGAACCGGTCATGGAACCGCGCGTGCTGCCGTATGACAGCGCCGAATTCCCGCCGATTCCCCGGCAGGACTATTCGAACATCCCCATCCAGCAGAAGGGCCTCCACGCCCAGGGCTTCGAATTCATGCGCCTCGCCGAAAACGTCGAAGGCATGGTCTCGAACTACCAGCGCATCATCGACGGCTACCTGAAAGGCGCCGACCCGAAGAAGCTGGCCGAAGCCACCACCAAACTCGGCGGCAACTTCGACGGCCCCATCCTCGAACTGGGTCTGTAACCCCGATCCTCCCCCAGCTTGCTGGGGGAGGTGGGCGTAGTCGGGTCAAATGACCTGCCGGGGGCAGGTCATCCGACGGAGCCGGGCGCGGCAACGCGCCCGTGGCCGCAGGCTGACGGAGGGGGCGCGGCATCGCGCAACGCTGACGGAAGGCGCCGCCCCCTAGCGATCCGCCAGCATCACCTGCACGCACGCCTCCAGCAGCCGCTCCGCCAGCGCCAGCACGTCCGCGCCCGCCAGCGGCGCGGCAAAATCCCCCAGGCACAGGTTGAACGCGCAAGCCCCGTCACGGTCGAACACCGGCGCCGCGATCAGGATCACGTCGTAAAGCGCCTCGGGCACGATCGCCTCCGGCTGCGCCACCCGGTCCAGCGCGCCCACCCGGCTGACGATCCGCTCGCGCATATCCGCGCCGCGCCCGCCGCGCGCCAGCTCGGCAATCTCCGCCGCCAGTCGCGGCTGCCCCGCCTGCCGCAGCGATACCTGAAACCCCCGCTCGCGGATCATCGCCAGACCGCCGCGCAGTTCCGCCTCCACCCCCTCATCCCCGGCATGAACCCCGCGCGCCAGCCACGCCAAGACCGCCGCATCGTCCCCCCAGGCCAGAAACGGAGCGCCCAGCGGCGGCACCAGCGGCCGCCGCTCGCCCGGCCGCAGGCTCGGCCAGCGCCCCCCGCGATCCGCTGCGGCAAACACCCCCACCAGGTCCTCGCCCACCATCGTGGTCAACACCACCGGCACGTCCAGCTCGCCCGCCAGCGCCCCCGCCGCCTCGCCCGCCCGCGCCAGCAGGGCTTGCCCCCGCACCGCCGCATCGCCCACCGCCGCCAGCACCGGCCCCAGGTGGAACGTTCGGCGCACCGCGTCGCGCCGCACATAGCCACGCTCGGCCAGCGCGTTCAGCACCGCATGGCACGAAGCCGGGTTGATCCCGGTGGCGCGCATGATTTCGCTCAGCGTGAAACCGCGCTCGGGGCTGGTTGCCAGCAGGTCGATGATGTCGATTCCGCGCGTTGCGGAAAGGGCAGGGCGGGCCACGGCACTTCCATGATGACAGATTTGCGGGGCGTCGATTGACTCGACTCGCTTAGGCCGTCATCCTCGTCATTACAAACAGTTTTTTCATAATGCAAAAACATCGGGAGAATGCCGTGACTTTCGCCATAGACCTCACCGGCAGAACCATCCTCGTCTGCGGCGTCCACAAGGGCGGCATGGGCGGCGCCACCTGCCGCAACATCGTCCATGCCGGCGGCACCGTCATCGCGCTCGACTGGTCGCAGGACTACGTTGACGGCATCGCCGCCGAACTGCGCGCGCTCGGCGGCACCTGCCATACCTTCGTCGCGGACCTCACCGACGCCGCCCGCTGCGATACCCTGATCGCCGAAATCACGCAGAAGTTCGGCCCCATCGACGGCCTCGTCAACGTCGCCGGCGGCACCCGCGCCGAGGAATGGATGCCGCTCGAGGACACCCCCGGCGAAAGTCTGGCGAAAACCATGCAATTGAACTTCGCCTATGCCTTCCAGCTTGCCCGCGATGCCGCCGCCATCTGGATTCGCGACGGCCGCCCCGGCGCCATCGTCTCGGTCGGCTCGGTCAGCGCCAAGGATTCCGCCCCGTGGCACGGCCCCTATGGCGCGGCGAAATCGGCACTGATCGCGCTGACGCGCACGATGGCCAACGAATGGCAGCAGTTCGGTATCCGCGCCAACACCGTCTCGCCCGGCGCGGTGATGAGCGAACGCGTGCTCACCAAATCCGCCGCCATGTCCGATGCCGCCAAGCTCAGCCGCGATCCCGCCATCGGGGTCATCGTCTCCGAGCCGCAGGAACTCGCCAACGCCATCACCTTCCTGCTCAGCGATCTCGCCTCGGGCATCACCGGCCAGAACCTCACGGTCGATCGCAGCCTGTCCACCCGCTTCTGCGGCGGCGGCCGCCGCACCCGCAAGGAAATCGACGAACTGCTGGCGCAAGGCGCCAAGGCCTAACCCTCACCAGATTACAGGAGACACCCAATGGAACTCGGCCTGCTATACGAATTCGAAGCCCCGCAACCCTGGGGTGAACCGCACCCGTGGGGCCAGCGCAATGCCGAACGCAAGGGCTACCACGACGCGATCGAGCAGATCGTGCTGGCCGACAAGAAAGGCTTCCACACCGCCTGGTGTGTCGAACACCACTTCCGCGAGGGCCGCAGCCACATGCCGTGCAGCGAAGCCGTGCTCGGCGCGCTCTCGCAGGTAACCAAGGACATCCGCCTCGGCTTCGGCGTCACGCTGATGCCGCACGAATTCATCCACCCCGCCCGCGTCGCAGAGAAAGTCGCCACGGTGGACGTGCTCTCGAAGGGCCGTGTCGAATGGGGCATCGGCCGCTCCACGCCGATGGAGCAGATCGCGTTCGGCGTCGATATTCCCCGCTCGAAGGAAAAGATGCTCGCCGCCACCAAGACCGTCGTCGGCATGTGGGAACAGGAATACTATTCCGAAGACTCCGAATTCCTGAAATTCCCGCCGCGCATGGTCACGCCGAAACCGTGGCAGGACCCGCATCCGCCGGTCTGGCTCGCCGCCTCCAGCCACGAATCCGCCGGCTTCGCGGGCGAGAACGGCCTCGGCCTGCTGTGCTTCAGCATCATGCAGCCGCTGTCGAAACTGGGCGAGATCATCAAGGTCTATCGCGAGGGCCAGGCCCGCGCCAAGCCGCTCACCGGCGTCCATACCAACAAGGTCGGCACCTACACGCTGGTCCACTGCGCCAAATCGCGCGCCGATTTCGAGCGCAACAAGCTCTGGGAATCGATGTGGTGGTGGTACACCACCGTCGCCGCGTTCCTGCTGAAGTGGGAATTCGCCCACCTGCCCGCTGAAGCACAGGAAAAGGCCTTCCCGCTGCTCAAGAAGCAGGCCGACGGCGAATTCGACATGGCGAAGTTCGACGAGGAGGACATGGTCATCGTCGGCACGCCCGAGGAATGCCTGCGCAAGTTCATGATGTACGAGGAAGCCGGCGTCGATCAGGTGCTGTGCTACGTCAACTTCGGCCACCTCACCCACGAAGCCGTGCTTGAATCGATCGGCCTGCTGGGGGATTACGTGATCCCGGAACTGAAGAAGGCCGGCGCGAAACGCATGGCGCGCAGCCTCGAAGCCTCGATCGCGGCGGCGAAGTAAGGGAGTGTATCGGGTGGCAGAAGCGCACGAAATCCTCCTGCCACCGGAACGCCCCGGCCACGCCTGCCCGCCCGATCTCGCCGAACGCCGCGCCGGCATCGCAGCCGGCAAGGCCGCCGGCGTCTGGAACGTCACCCCGCCCCCCGGCGAAGTCACGCTCGGCGGCCGCCGCACGCTGGTCTATCGCCCGGAAGGCCCCGAACGCGGCCGCCTCATCCACTACCACGGCGGCGCTTACCGCCTCGGCTGCCCGGAGATGACCGGGCCGTTCGCCGCCGCCATCGCCGCGCGGACCGGCTACAAGGTGTTCGTCCCCGAATACCGCCTCGCCCCCGAACACCCGTTCCCCTGCGGCCTCAACGACGGCTGGGCCGCGCTCGAAATGCTCAGCCGTGCCCACGACGATGGCCTGCCGCTCGTCCTCTGCGGCGATTCCGCCGGCGGCGGCATGGCCACGGCGCTCACCGTCATGGCCGTCGCGCGCGGGCTTCCCGTCGCCGGCCTCATCGCGCTTTCCCCCTGGCTCGACCTCACCGTCTCCGCCCCCAGCTATGCCGCCAACGCCGCCACCGACCCGCTGTTCTCCGCCGAATCCGCCGAATCCGGCGCCCGCCTCTACACGCAAGGGGGCGATCGCGCCCACCCGCTGGCCTCGCCGCTGTTCGCAGACCTGCGCGGCTTCCCGCGCACCTTCACCAGCGTCGGCAGCGGCGAAGTCCTGCTTGATGACGCTCGCCACTTCCACCGCCGCCTCACCGAAACCGGCATCGATGCCACGCTCTCCGAAGTGCCCGGCATGGACCACACCGCCGTCGTCCGCTCGGCTGACGCGCCCGGCTCGCCCGAAACCCTCGCCCTCATCGTCGCGATGCTGTCGGATATCGCCACCGCGCGCGGCTGACCACTGGACGCATCCCCCGCGCGCGGCCACGTTGCGCCGCCAAAGGGAGTAAGGCCAGATGAGCGACGATCCAAACCAGGTGCGCACCACCGTCTCGTTCGACATGCGCAGCCCCGCGTTCGGCGCGCCCACCGCGCAGCTTTACGGCGCCGCCGTCGAAATGGCCGCCTTTGCCGACAGGATCGGCGTCGCCGCGATCAACCTCATGCAGCACCACGGCTCGGAAGACGGCTACCTGCCCCAGCCGTTCACGCTCTGCGCCGCGATGGCTGCCGTTACCAAACGCATCCGCTTCAGCCTCGGCGCGGTCATCCTGCCGCTGCACGATCCGGTCGAGATCGCCGAACAGATCGCGCTGGTCGATCTCCTCTCGAACGGCCGCGCCAGCGTCATCTTCGGCGCCGGCTACGTGCCATCCGAATTCGCCATGTTCGGCAAATCGCTGAAGGACCGCGCCAAACTGCTCGACAGCGGCATCGAAACCATCATCCGCGCGCTCGACGGCGAACGCTTCGAAACCGCCGAAGGCCGCCCGGTGTTCGTCCGCCCCTTGCCGGTGCAGAACGTGCGCGACATCATCATGGCCGGTGGCGCCGTCCCCGCCGCCGCCCGCCGCGCCGCCCGCTACGACATCGGCCTTGGCCCGATGACCCCCACCATCGTCGATACCTACCTTGAGGAATGCGCGAAGCACGGCCGCCCGCCGCGCCAGTACTACCGCCCGGTCCCCGGCCAGCCGCTCGCCATCCACTTGTGCGAGGACCCGGACGCGGGCTGGGACGCCATCGCGCCCCACGCCGTCCACGTCATCACCGAATATGCCAAGTGGGCCGAACAGGAAGGCGATGCCTCGAACTCCCCGTTCAAGGGTCTTACCGATCCCGCCGTGCTGCGCCACGCCGGCCTGTTCGCGGCATGGCCCCCTGAACACCTGATCGAACACGCCAAATCCGTGCCCGAAGGCGGCCAGCTCGGCTTCCAGCCGCTGCTCGGCGGGCTCGATCCGGCGGAAGGCTGGAAAAGCCTGAAACTCCTCGAACAAGCCCTGCCGCACCTGCGGCGCAACCCGGCCTGATGCCGCACAGCAACGGAGAATCACCATGCGCAAGGTAGCCCTCATCACCGGCGCCGCCGCCGGCATCGGCGCGGCCTGCGCCAAACGCCTCGCGCGCGACGGCATCGCCATCGGCGTCATGGACCTCGACGAGGCCCGCTGCGCCGACACGGTCGAAGCGATCAAGGCCGCCGGTGGCGAAGCCATCGCGCTCGCCGCCGACGTGTCGAACCGCGCCCAGGTCCGCGCCGCCGTTGCGAAGCTGCGCGCCGCGTTCGGCCCCATCACCATCGTCGTCAACAACGCCGGCATCGTCGATTTCACCCCGTTCGAGGACCTCACCGACGAGGCGTGGGACCGCATGTTCGCGGTCAACGTGCGCGGCCCGTTCATCGTCATCCAGGAATGCGCGCCCGACATGGTGGCCGCGCAGTGGGGCCGCATCGTCAACATCTCGTCGTCCTCGGCGCAGACCGGCACCAAGAGCCAGGTGTCCTACTCGTCGTCGAAGGGCGCGATCGTCACGATGACCCGCAGCCTCGCCGAACACTACGGCAAGCACGGCATCACCGTGAACAACATCCCCCCCGGCTCGGTGATGGGCACGATCATGTCCGAGGCCAACAAGCACAAGTTCCCGATCCCGATGGACCAGTTGACCGAGCGGGTGATGACCCCGCGCCTCGGCATCCCCGAGGACATCGCCCACGCCTGTGCCTTCCTGTGCGACGATGCCGCCGGCTACGTCACCGGGCAGACCATCGGCGTCAACGGCGGCCGCGTGGTAAGCTGACCGGGGAACGAAATCGGCCCTCACGCTCTTTATGCCTGCAAGCGGGCGGGCACAGGAGCATTCATCATGGCAGTCTACCGAGATACCGAAACCGGCCAGGTCGTCGAACGCCGCAGCAGCGGCGGCGCCATCTTCCTCGGCATCGTCGTCGTCCTGGCGGTGATCGTCGGCCTGCTGTTCGCCACCGGCTTCTGGAGCGCCAAGGTCAGGGACCCGGGCGAACTGCCCAGCGTCGCGGTCAAGGCCAGCGGCGGCGCGCTGCCCGATGTCGATCTGAATTCGAAGAAGGTCGTCGTCGGCACGAAGCAGACCAGCGTCGATGTCCCGGTCGTGAACACCAAGAAGGAAGCGATCGACGTGCCGGTGGTCGGCGTCAAGCCGTAAGCCGGCAAGCCATCCTCAGAAATCCACGTTCACCGTCACCTGAACCCGCCGGGTATCGTCCTGCTGCAACGTGTTCGCCGCCAGCACCTTCCACGCGCGCTCGTCGAACACGTTCAGCACCACCGCGCGAAAGCTTGCCGGCCAGCGCCCCAGCCTGAACCGGTTGCGCAGCCCCAGGTCCAGCGTGGCATGATGCGGCAGCATCGGCTGCACGCAGCCCGGCCCCGCCACCGCGCACGAACCCGCCGCCCGCGCCCCGGTGTAGATCACCGTCGCGGTCGGCGTCAGCCCGCCCCACCAGTCGGTGCGATAGTTGACGTCGGCCCGCGCATAGACCGACGGCGTCCCCGCCGGCCGCGCCCCCACCACGTCGCGCCCGGCCCCGGTCACGCGCGGCTGCATGAACACGCCGCCGGCCACCAGACTCAGCCGCTTCGACACATGCCCCGAAAACGACGCCTCCACCCCGCGATGGCGCAATTGCCCCATCGCATCGAACCGCCGCGCCGCATCGAACGCGAAGTAGGGTTTGGTGATCTGGAACGCGCTGACCATCGCGGTCACGCCATGCCCCTTCCAGCGCAGCCCGGCCTCGTATTGCCGCGATTGCGACGCCGGCAACTGCTCGTTCCGGTTCACCGCATTCTCCGGCGCCGCGCCCGAATCCTCCAGCCCCTTCGCCGTCGCCGCGAACACCGAAAGGTGGTCGATCACCGGCACCGAGACGCTGGCGTTGTACAGCCAGGGATCATCGGCCTGCCGCGTCACCGCCCCGGTGCGCGCATCGTCGAATTCGGCGCGATAGCGCGCCTTCTGCACGCCGATGTGAACCTGCCCCACGCCCTCGCGCCGCGCGCTCCACCCCAGCATCACCGACGATTGCTTCACCGTCCCCACGTTCACCGCGGTATAGTGGAACACCGGCTCCGCCTCGGCGTCCGGCTCGCCCAGCGTCACCATGCCGAAATCGCGAATGTCCGATCCGCCCGATTCGGTGTGCCGGTCGCGAAAACGATACCCCGCCATCAGCCGCTGCTGCCACCCGCCGGTCTGGAAGCGGAACAGCATCTGCGCCTCGCCGCTCCACGAATGCACATCCTGATGCGGATCGGCGATGAACAGGTGCCGCGCCTGCGTCGGTGACGCCATCGCGAACAGCTCGGAATAGTTGCTGTCGCGCAGCACGATCGAGCGGAACAGCCCGGCCCGGAACGTCAGGCCTTTCGCCAGCCCGCCGCGCAGCGTGAACCCGCCAGTGTCCTGGTTGGTGATCCCCTCTGCCCAGCGCTGTCCCAGATAAGTCCGCGCCTGCGGCATCACCGGCAGCGCCAGCGCCGAAAAGGTGATCAGCGGCCTTGGCGTCTGCCCGGCGCCGCGCCCCAGCGAATAGAACGGGCTGAACTCGAACCCGTCCAGCTTCAGCACCGGCTTCAGCATCACTCCGTCGCTGCAACTGAACGCGCCATCGACGAACCGGCTGCACGCCCCGCCATAGCCGGCCGCCAGCCCCAGCTTGCCCTTCACCAGCGGCACCTGCACATCCAGCTCGCGGATGTTGCCGTTGTACTGCGCCAGCGTCAGCCCGGTGGAAATCACCAGCTTGTCCGCCACCGTCCGCAGCCGCGCATCGGCAATGCCGGTGGGCGCGGGAAACGGATAGTCCAGCGCGGCAAAACCCACCCGCATCGCCGTCACCTGCCGCAACCGGCCCGAAAGCTGCGCCACCGGATCGAAATAGACCCCGTCCAGCCGGAAATTCCCCGCCTTCAGCGGCGAAAACCCGCGCGTGTCGTTCTCGGAATAGATGCCGCTGGTCTCAAGGCCGACATTGGTGCCGAACGCGTCATCGGCGCTGTCCACCGCGTTCTCGCCTGCCCGCTGCGCCTGCGCCACCGACGGCACCGCCGCCAGCACCAATCCCGCCAAAGCGCAAAACCGCCGCATCCCCTGTCTCCCCACCCCGGCAAAAGCAGGGCAGGGCAGCTACGGCAACCTCCGCAAGCGATTGATCGGCGGCGCGATCAAGCTTTGCAATGGCGAGGATCGTCCTCCGGCCATTCCACATCCACCCGCAGCCGCGTCAGCGTCAGCGTGTCGATCCGCCAGGCCCCGCCCTCGAACCGGTAGGTCTCATGGTAATGACCGCGCCCCACCAGCGATTTCCAGCCGGTGCGCGGATGCCGGTCGGGCCATTCCAGCACGTCCTGCATCGCCCACACCCCGCGCGCATGGGTTTCATCGATGACCTCGATCTCGGCGGTCAGCCCCTGATGGCACGACACCGCTTCCTCCAGGCTCCCCCGCAGCGCCGCCGCATAAGCCGCGCCGCTGTCGGTATAGACCGCGCCCTCGGGCGTGATGACTTTCATCTCGCGCGTGAACAGGCCGGGCAATTCGTCCCAATCCTTGCAGTCCATGCAGCGGAAATACTTCGCCTTCAGGTTGCGGATCGCCTCCACCGCCTCCAGCCTTGCCAATCGATCCATCGCCTCACCCCAGCTTGCGGGCAGAACCCCACTCCATCCAGCTCACCACGCGCGGTCCCTCGCGATACTGCCGCGCGATCGGGCTGACCGCGAACCCCGCCGCTTCCATCGCCGCCGTCACCGGGCGCGACAGGTGGCAGTTGCCCATGATCCGCCGCCACAGCGGATCGATCCGCGCCTGCCACTTGGCGATGCCCGGATCGTCCGACCGGCCATGCTCGGCAAACAGCAGCAGCCCGCCCGGTTTCAACACCCGCCGCACTTCGCGCAATGACTGTGCATGATCGTGGACGCTGCACATCGTGAACGTGCAGACCACGCT
>JAGWVC010000131.1 GCA_018971065.1 Sphingomonadales bacterium
CTTGGCGCGCCCGCCCAGGATGCAATGCTCGACATCCTCGCCCATATCGTGGAACCGCACGATCCCGGCCTCGGCATCGACCACCTCGATCGGCACCTGCAGCACCAGGCCAGACTTCGGCGAGATCGGCAGCACCGGCGAATAGGTCTGCCGCCGCTCCTCGCGCAGCGTCGGCAGCATGATGGCCATGATCGCGTCATAGTTGCGCAACACGCCACGCAACGCCTCGTCGAACGCCCCCGAATTGTAGCGATCCGAAGCCGAAACGAACTCGTAATCGAACCCGAACCGGTCGAGAAACTCGCGCAGCATCGCGTTGTTGTGATGCGCGAAACTCTCGTACTTGCCGAACGGATCGGGAATGCGGCTCAGCGGATGGTTCAGGTGCGCGGTCAGCAGGCCCGGATTGGGCACGTTGTCGGGCACCTTGCGCAAGCCATCCATGTCGTCCGAAAACGCCACCAGCCGCGTCGGCGCGCCGGTCAGCACTTCATAGGCGCGGCGCACCAGCGTGGTGCGCAGCACTTCCTGGAACGTGCCGATATGCGGCAGGCCCGAAGGGCCATAGCCGGTCTCGAACAGCACCGGCGATCCGTTGGGCTTCCCCTGCGGGAACCGTTTCACCAGCTTGCGCGCTTCCTCGAATGGCCAGGCCTTCGAAACCTGGGCGGCGGCAAGCAGGGCGGAATCTGTGGTAATATCGTTCATCGCTGCGGCTTTTGCGGATTGAGGCGCAATGCGCAAGGGGCACGGGAACCACCCGCCGCGTCGAAGCGTTCTTCCCATGCGCCCGCATACTTGCGCACGCCCAGGGGAGCACGTCATGGTCAGCATCGTCGATCACCGTTCCCGCCAGTCGATCTGGCAACCGAATGCCCCGCTCGATCCGTGCCGCCGGCTGTCGCGGTTCGGCCCGGTCCAGCCGATGCCGCAGCCACGCACGCTGCTGCAACGCCTGCTGTTCGGCTGAACTGCCAGACACGAGCACGCACACGCACCGATTCCCTTGAGCATGATGACATGTGATTGCCCCATGTCATCATGCTCAAGATTCTGTTGTCGTGCGATTATTTGACAAAAACCGGTTCCCACTTTTTGTCATCGCGCTCTACGCGTTTACCGCATGTTGACGGGAAACCACTATCACACCTGCGCCAGTCTATATGGTGCAAACGATGACCGACATGCCAGCATTCGGAAGCAGATCGGCGTTTCGCGCCGACGAAGCGGACTTCACCCCGGGCACCTGGGCGGCAGAACCGCCGTCCACGTATCACGGCAGCGGCAATTTCGACGCGCCATCGGGTCTGGTGATCGGCGAACGCGCGCGGGCGTTGCTCAATGCCTATCTGCTGTGGTTCTTCCTCGGCTGGGTCGGGGCGCATCGTATCTTCCTGAAATCGCCGCTTTCCGCCACGATCCAGGCGGTGCTGCTGCTGCTGGGCACCACGCTGGTGCTGCAGCATACCAACCGCGCCGCCGGGCTGTGGCTGATCGCCGCGCATTGCCTGTGGCGCCTGGCCGACCTGTTCCTGATCCCCGAACTGGTGCGCGCCAGCGCCGAAATCGAGGGCTGAACCCGGCGCGGCAAACCCGCGCCCCCTTGCCCTGCGTTCCAGCTTCGTTCTATGCGGGGGCATGGCCACCCCGCCGACCCTGCCCGCGCTGACCCTGCCCGCGCTTCACGCCAGCCATTCCGGCTGCTGGATGGCAGACGGCAGCGGCACCGTGCGCGCCACCGGCAAGGGTGAGGCGATCATGGCCGCATCGGACACGCCGCTGCTGATGCTCAACGCCCCGCTGGTCGCCGCCCGGCTCGGCTATCCCGACCTGTCGGGGCTGGACCTGCTCGAACTCTACGCCTTCGTCCGCCCGGCGCGCTTCGTCGTGCCCACGCCGAAGGGGCTGGCCCATGCCCTCGGCCTGCCCGAACCGGCCGACGATGCCGCCGTCCCCGCCCTGCTTCAGGCCGCCGCCGCCGCGCTGCTGGCGCAATGCGACCCGCCCGACTGGGCGGAGCGTGAGGGCGCGTGGACCACGCTGCAATCGCTGGTCCGCCAGCGCTGGCCCTGGGCCACGGTGCTCTCCCCCCGGATCGACAAGCCGCAGCGCGCCGAACGCTGGCTGTTCACCCGCCTGCCCGAATGGGAGGAAGCGCCCGAACGCCCCCAGCCCGCGCAACTGACGCTCGATCCCGCCGATGTCGCGCTGCGCCTCGCCGCGCTCACCGGCGCCGGGGCCGAGGCGCGCCCCGGCCAGGAAGGCTATGCCGCCACCGCCGCCCGCGTGTTCGCGCCGCGCACCCGCGACAAGCGCGCGCATCTGCTGCTGGCCGAGGCCGGCACCGGCACCGGCAAGACGCTGGGCTATCTCGCCCCCGCCTCGCTCTGGGCCGAAAAGTCGGGCGGCACTGTCTGGGTCTCCACCTTTACCAAGGCGTTGCAACGCCAGCTCCGCCGCGAAAGCACCCGCGCCTGGCCCGAACGCCGCCCCGACGGCACCGCCCCGGTGGTCGTGCGCAAGGGGCGTGAGAATTACCTGTGCCTGCTCAACCTCGAAGACGCGCTGCAGGGCGGCTTCACCGGCCGCCCCGCCGTGCTCGCGCAACTGGTCGCGCGCTGGGCCGCCTACACGGCGGATGGCGACATGATCGGCGGCGATCTGCCCGGCTGGCTCGGCACCCTGTTCCGCCAGCGCGGCATCGCCTCGCTCACCGACCGGCGCGGCGAATGCATTTACGCCGGTTGCCCGCACTACCGGAAATGCTTCATCGAACGCGCCACCCGCGCCAGCACCCAGGCCGACCTCGTCATCGCAAACCACGCGCTGGTCATGGTCAACGCCGCGCGCGGCCGCGATACGGGCGGCCAGCCCACCCGCATCGTCTTCGACGAAGGCCACCACCTGTTCGAAGCGGCGGACTCAACGTTTGCCGCCGAACTCTCGGGCGCCGAGACGATCGAGCTGCGCCGCTGGGTGATCGGCCCGGAAAAAGGCTCACGCGGCCGCCGCCGGGGCCTTGCCGCCCGCCTCGCCGACCTCGCCTCCTATGACGAGGCCGGCGCCAAGGCGATCGCCGCCGCGCGCGAAGCCGCCGAAGCCTTCCCCGGCGACGGTTGGCTGCAACGCGTCAACGAAGGCGCCCCCTCCGGCCCGTTCGAGGAGCTGCTCGCCTCGGTCCGAGCCACCGTCTACGCCCGCGACGAAAGCGGCGGGCAAGACGCCGGCTATGGCCTCGAAACCGAAGCCGCCAACCTCGATGGCCCGTTGATCGAACATGCCGAAGCCGCGCTTGCCGCACTCGGCGCGCTGCGCCTGCCGTTGATCCGGCTCGGCACCCGGCTCGAAGCGCTGCTGGCCGAACCGCCCGACTGGCTCGATGGTCAGGGCCGCGCCCGCCTCGAAGGCGCGCGCATGGCGCTCGGCTGGCGGGTGGACCTGATCGCCGCGTGGGAAGCGCTGCTCGCCCGCCTCGGCGGCCCGCCCGATCCGCAGTTCGTCGATTGGCTCGCGGTCGATCGCGCCGACGGGCGCGAGTTCGACATCGGCATCCACCGCCGCTGGCTCGATCCGATGCAGCCGTTCGCAAAGACCGTGCTCGAACCCGCGCACGGCGTCATGCTCACCAGCGCCACCCTGCGCGAACGCGGACAGGCCGAAGAAGGCTGGGAATCCGCCGTCACCCGCAGCGGCGCGCCCCACGCCGGCATCGCCCCGCATACCGCCGCGTTCGACAGCCCGTTCAACTATGCAGAACAGGCCGAAGTGCTGATCGTCACCGACGTGCCCAAAGGCGATATTGCCGCCTTGGCCGCGGCTTATGGCCGCCTTGTCGAGGCGTCGGGCGGCGGCGTGCTCGGCCTGTTCACCGCCATCCGCCGCCTGCGTGCGGTCCACGGCCGCATTGCCGATCGCCTCGCGCGCGGCGGCCTGCCGCTGTTTGCCCAGCACGTCGATCCCATCGACACCGGCACGCTGGTGGACATTTTCCGCGACGATCCGCGCGCCAGCCTGCTCGGCACCGACGCCCTGCGCGACGGCGTCGATGTCCCCGGCCATTCGCTGCGCACCGTGGTGATGGAACAGGTGCCCTGGCCCAAGCCGTCGATCCTCCACCGCGCCCGCCGCCTTGCGCATCCGGGCGGCGGCCAGGCGCACGACGATCGCGTGATCAGCGCCCGGTTGGCGCAGGCTTTCGGCCGCCTGATCCGCAGCCGCGACGATCACGGCCACTTCGTCGTGCTGTCCGCCGCGTTCCCCTCGCGCCTGCTCACCGCCTTCCCGCCGGGCACGCCGATCCTGCGGGTAACGCTTGACGAAGCCTTGCAAAGAGTGGCCGCCGGTGTTTCAAGCCGGCAGCGACCCGTCGAGGTCGCCGTCCCACAATCGCAAAATGGCGCGCGCGAAAAATGAAAATTTTGGGCCTGTTCCGTCATGCCAAGTCCGATTGGGGCGATGCCACCGCGCGCGATTTCGATCGTCCGCTGAACGCGCGCGGCCGCAAGGGCGCCGCGCTAATGGGCCAGCACATCTCCGCCTATTGCCGGGATCGCAAGCTGCGCTGGGATCGCATCATCGCCTCACCGGCCGCCCGCTCGGCCGAAACCATCGAGATCGGCGCCGGCGCCTCGCCCGAAGGCAATCGCGTGTCCTATGCGGTCAACTGGGATCGGCGGATCTACCTCGCCAGTTCCGCCACTCTGATCGACGTGCTGCGCGAACAGGACGATGCCGTGAACGCGGTGCTGATGGTCGGCCACAACCCGGGGCTTGAGGATGTGATCTTCGATCTCGTCCCCGACGACGGCTCCAGCCCGCTGCGCGACATCGTCGAGGTAAAATTCCCCACCGCCGCGTTCGCGCTGCTCGAACTCGATATCGACCACTGGCGCGATCTGGAGGATGGCCGCGCCCGCCTCGTCCACCTCATGCGCCCGCGCGACATCGACGCCGGGCTTGGCCCCGAACCCGCCTGAAAATCTTGGAAACGGCCGCGCGGCCTCAGGCTTCCGGGCCTCAGGCTTCCAGCGCCGCCGCCAGCGTGCTGCGGATGGCCCGCAACTGCGCGATCAGGCCGCCATCGTCGCGCGGCGCGGCAGCCGGCATCGGCTCCGCCGCCGACGCGGCCTGCACACCCCCTGCCCCGGCTTTCGCCGCGGCTTCCAGTGCCAGCCGCGCCCCGCGCAGCGTATAACCCTCGCGATGCACCAGCCGGTCAATCGCCTCGACCAGCGCCACATCCCCCGGCCGGTAATAGCGGCGCCCGCCGCTGCGCTTCACGGGGCGCAGCAACGGGAACTGCTCTTCCCAATAGCGCAGCACATGCTGGCGAATGCCCAGCGCCCGGGCAACCTCGCCAATGGTGCGAAACGCGCCATCGGCCTTGCCGTCGTCGAACCTGCTGTCCCCCGTCATCGCACCCCCAGTTCAGTTCAAGCCCGTGCGACGCGATCCTTCAGCATCTGGCTGGCACGAAAGGTCAGCACCCGGCGCGGCGTGATCGGCACTTCGACCCCGGTCTTGGGATTGCGGCCAATGCGTTCGGTCTTGTCCCGCAGCAGGAACGTGCCGAAGCCGGAAATCTTGACGTTCTCGCCCTCGGCCAGCGCGTCGCTCATGTAGGTAAGGATGGATTCGACCATTTCGAGCGATTCGGATCGCGAGAAACCCAGCCTGCGATGAATCGCTTCGGAAAGGTCGGCACGGGTAAGAGTCTTCATGGAACGCATGATGTCCCCTGCTTTTGAAGATTCGACCCGGATGCTGACTTACAGGCAATTCCCGCAGATGACAATCCAAAGCACTGCAATTCAAACGAACATTCACAGCCCATAGCTGTTTTTGAGAAGCAATCTCAAAACTGTGGCTTGAAGGTCACATCCGCAGCAGGCTGGCACCCCAGGTGAAGCCGCCGCCCATCGCTTCCAGCATCACCAGTTGGCCGGGCTTGATCCGCCCGTCGCGCACGGCGGTATCGAGCGCCAGCGGCACCGATGCCGCCGAAGTGTTGGCGTGGCGATCGACCGTGACGATGACCTTCTCCGCCGGCATGTCCAGCTTGCGCGCGGTGGCGTCCAGAATGCGCGCGTTGGCCTGGTGCGGCACCAGCCAGTCGATCGCGTCGGGGGCCAGCCCCACGTCGCCCAGCACTTCACCCAGCACCGACGACAGGTTCGTCACCGCGTGCTTGAACACTTCCTTGCCCTTCATCCGCAGCTTGCCCACGGTGCCGGTGGTGGAAACCCCGCCATCGACGTAGAGCAACTGGTTGTGGTTGCCATCGGCGTGCAGCTTCGTCGCCAGCACCCCGCGCCCGGTCGCCTCGTCGGATTCCTGCGCTTCCAGCACGATCGCCCCGGCACCGTCGCCGAACAGCACGCACGTGGTGCGGTCTTCCCAGTCCAGGATGCGGCTGAAGGTTTCCGCGCCGATCACCAGCGCGCGGTTGGCCATGCCCGAACGCAGCATCGAATCGGCCACGCCCAGCGCATAAAGAAAGCCCGAGCACACCGCCGCCACGTCGAAGGCGATGCCGCCCTGGCAGCCCAGCGCGCCCTGCACCAGCGTTGCGGTGGCGGGAAAGGTCTGGTCCGGCGTCGCCGTGGCCAGCACGATCAGGTCGATCGTCTTCGCCTCGATCCCGGCCGCGTCCAGCGCGGCACGCGCGGCAGCGGTGGCCAGCGTCGATGTCGTCTCGCTGTCATCGGCGATATAACGATTGCGAATGCCGGTACGCTCGACGATCCACTCGTCGGTCGTATCCACCTGGCTCGCCAGTTCGGCGTTGGACACCGCACGCGCGGGCAGCGCCGAGCCGGTGCCGATCAGGACCGAACGCCGCATCAGTTCGCGTCCGCTGCCGAGGCGCGCTTGCCGCGCAGGTTGTCGGCGCCGAGCCGGCCAAGGTCGGCGGTGATGCGTTCGGTCAGGTTTTCCTCCAGCAGCCGCGCGGTCAGTGCCACGGCGTTGGCCACGCCCAGCGCCGAAGCGCTGCCGTGGCTTTTGACGACGATCCCGTTCAATCCCAGGAAGACGGCGCCGTTGTGGTTGTTCGGATCGAGATGATGCTTCAGCAGCTCGGTTGCCGGCCGCGAGATCAGGAAGCCCAGCTTCGAGCGCAGCGACGACGCGAACGATCGGCGCAGCAGGTCGGCCACGAACCGCGCCGTGCCTTCCACCGCCTTCAGCGCGATGTTGCCCGAAAACCCGTCGGAAACCACCACGTCCACTTCGCCCCGGCACAGCTTGTCGGCCTCGGTGAAGCCATCGAAGCTGAGGTCCAGCTCGCGCGCGGCGGCCTTCAGTTGGGCGGCGGCATCGCGCAGCGAATCGGTGCCCTTGATATCCTCGCTGCCGATGTTCAGCAGCCGCACGCGCGGCAGTTCCAGGTTGCAGGCAATCCGCGCGTAGGCCGCGCCCATGATCGAGAACTGCACCAGGTTGCGCGCGTCGCACTCGGTGTTGGCGCCCAGGTCCAGCATGACGACGTCGTTGGCGCCCAGCGTGGGCAACAGCCCCGCCAGCGCCGGCCGGTCGATGCCGGGAATGGTGCGCAGCGCCAGCTTGGCCACCGCCATCAGCGCGCCGGTGTTGCCGCCGCTGACCACGGCGCCGGCATCGCCCGCCTTCACCGCGTTGATCGCCATGCCCATCGACGTGGTCTTGGCGCGACGCAAGGCCTGGCTGGGCTTGTCGTCGCCGGTGATCACGTCATCGGCGTGCAGAATCTCGGCGGCGGCACGCAGGTTCGGGTGACGGTCGAGCGCGCGCTTGATGCGCGGCTCATCCCCCACCAGCAGGAAGCGGCATCCTTCATGACGGCGGCGCGCCAGCGCCGCGCCCGATACCATCGTGCGCACGCCTTCGTCGCCGCCCATCGCATCGACGGCGATACGCGGCAGGCTCATCGTGGCACCCCCCCGAAAATTCGGGCCTTAGAGGCCGACCGCGATGACTTCGCGGCCGTTGTAGTGGCCACAAGCGGTGCACAGGTTGTGCGGGCGCTTCAGCTCGCCGCAGTTCGAGCATTCGTGGAATGCGGCAACCGTCAGCGCATCATGGCTGCGACGCATACCCCGGCGAGACGGGGAGGTTTTTCTTTTGGGGACAGCCATTCCGGCACCTGTTCCTGGTAAAATAACACTATATGAACAACGCCGCCTGAAGGGCCCACACATGGGAAGGCCGCAGGCGGCGGACGAAGGCGGGCCTATAGACGATTCCGCGAAGGTTGCAAGCCTGTGACCGCGCCGACACAAAACCCGGGCGACCACCGGGACGGAAGGGGAAGCATATGACGATTCTGCCGACAACACTGTGCCTCGCATCGGCTGCCGCCGTGCTCAATTTCTGGCTGGGGATGCGCATCGGCAAGCTGCGCCACGCGCTGAAGATCGGCGTCGGCGACGGCGGCAACGAACTGATCCTGCGGCGGATGCGCGCGCAGGCCAATTTCATCGAGCAGACGCCGCTGACACTGATCCTGTTCGGCGCGGTGGAACTGGCCGGCAAGGGCGGCCTCTGGCTGGCCCCGCTGGGCGCCGTGTTCCTGCTCGGCCGCATCGCTCACGCCTTCGGGATGGACAGCGACACCTCGTTCCGCCCCGGTCGCGGCATCGGCATGTTGACCGGCATGATCACGCAACTGACGCTGATCGTCACCGCGGTGCTGACCGTGCTGGGGAAAATCTAGCC
>JAGWVC010000132.1 GCA_018971065.1 Sphingomonadales bacterium
GGCCATGATCGAGTATTCCCCCGGTTTGAATTCGGTTTCTGCCACGCCCAGGCGCGCAGGGTTCGACGCCCCTTAACCGCCCGCCGCGCGCTGGTCCAGAGGGATGTTGACGGTTTTGCGGTGGATACGCCGACGCGCTTCAGCGCCGGGAGCCTTGTGGCCGCCGGTGCCGTTCAGGCACCGGGAGCCTTGTGAAACGTGTAGCTGAGCGTGATCTGCTGCAGGCCCTTCAACTCGGGATCGTCCAGCACCTTGGGATCGACGTAGAACACCACCGGCATCCGCACCGACTGGTGGGCGGCCAGCGTCTGCTGGTTGAAGCAGAAGCACTGGATCTTGTTGAAGTACTTCGCTGCCTGTTCCGGCTCGATATTGTAGGTCGCCTGGCCGGTGATCGCCGCATCGGTGAGGTTTTCCGCCTCGAAGAACGCCAGGCTGCGCACCCCGATCGGCACCATGCGCTTGCCCTGTTCGGGCCGGAAGCGCCAGTGCAGGTTGGCATCGAGGTTGGCGTCGAACGCCACCGTCATCTTCGCCCCGGCAACCGCGCGCACCCCGGCAGCCTGGGCCTCATTGGCGCGCAGCGGGGTGCCGCCGAAGCCAGTGGCCTGACAGAACATGCGGTACAGCGGCACCGCGGCAAAGCCCATGCCCAGCATGGCCAGCGCGCCCAGCGCCGCCAGCATCGCGACGCGGGTGTTGCGGCGATCGGCGGCGGGCGCGGTGGCCATCAGGCGCGGACCCGGACGATGGTGATGGCGAAGAACAGCACGACGACGCCCAGCAGCAGCAGGCCCATCGCCTTGTTGCGGGCGCGGATGATGCGGTTACGTTCGGCCAGCGGATCGAGTTGGCGTTGATCGAGCGGAGATTCGGACATGCGGGGGAGCCTATATGAAATGGGGCAGCCAGCGATCGGCAACCAGCGCGCCGAACAGGATGAACAGGTAAAGCACCGAATAGGCGAACATCTGCTTTTCCGGCTTCATCGCATCGTCGTCACCGCTGCGGCTGCGCATGGCGACGCGGATGGCGAACAGCAGGAACAGGCCGGACAGCACCAGCGCCGAGACGCCATAGAGCCGCCCGGCGCCACCGATGAACCACGGCAGCGCGCTGAGCGGCAGCAGCAGCACCGAATAGGCCAAGATCTGCCGGCGGGTCGATTTCTCGCCCGCGACCACCGGCATCATCGGAATGCCCACCTTGGCATAGTCCGACTGGACGAACAGCGCCAGGCTCCAGAAATGCGGCGGGGTCCACATGAAGATGATCAGGAACAGCACCACCGGCATCAGCGTGATGTGCCCGGTGGCGGCCACCCAGCCGATCATCGGCGGGAACGCCCCTGCCCCGCCACCGATGACGATGTTCTGCGGGGTGCGCGGCTTCAGCCAGACGGTGTAGACCAGCGCGTAATAGACGATCGACACCAGCAGGATCGCGGCGGGCAGCGGGCCGTTGGCCAGCCCCATGATCAGCACCGACGCGGCCGAAAGCGCCACCCCGAAATCGCGCGCGGCATGGCGTTCCATGCGACCGGCGGGCAGCGGGCGCGCCTGCGTGCGCTTCATCCCGGCATCGATGTCGGCTTCCCACCACTGGTTCAGCGCGGCGGCGCCGCCGGCACCGATGGCGATGCACAGGATGGCGGTGAAGCCCAGCACCGGGTGGATGGTGGCGGGAGCGGCAAGCAGCCCGCACAGGCCGGTGAAGATGACCAGGCTCATCACGCGCGGCTTGGTCAGCGCGAAGAAATCGCGCCAGTCCGACGGGAGCGGCAGGGTGGGGGAAGCGGTGGCAGTCACGGCCGCGCCTATACGCGGACCTGCGCGAAAGGGAAACCCGGCTGCGACCGAATGCGTTGTTCGGGAATTGACCGTCGCGCAGGCCATGATAGGCTAAACTCAACCAAGGAGATTGAGATTGAGCAGAATCGCACTGTTTGGCGCGCTGGCGCTGGTTTTCGCCGCCCCGGCAATGGCAGCACCGGCGCCTCGACTGGCGATCGCCAGTTTTGAGCAGCTACCCCAGCCGCTGCCGCTGCCTTATGCAGAAGGCGCCGATGCCGCCACCGCCGACAAGGCCATCGCCGCCGCGAAGGCGCGGGCCAAGCGGGCGCGCAAGCTGCTGCTGATCGACCTGGGCGGCAACTGGTGCCTCGATTGCCGTCTACTGGCCGGCACGATCGACCAGCAACCGCTGAAGGCGTGGATGGCGCGGCACTACGAGATCGTCACCGTCGATATTGGCCGGTTCGACCGCAACCTGCAGGTGCAGCAGCACTATGGCATCACCGGCCGGCTGGAAGGGGTGCCGGCGGTGCTGGTGGTGGACCCGCGCAACGACCGGCTGGTCAACGCCGGGCACGTCACATCGATCCAGGATGCGCGGTCGCTATCGCCGCAGGGGCTGGCGGACTGGCTGGCGGGCTGGGTCAGGTAGCGCGCCAGCCTGCCGGCTCAGTGGCGCTGGCTGCGGCGCGCCTCGTCCTGTCGGGCGCGTTCCTGCTCGGCCTTCTTCGCATAGTGGTGCCGCGCGACCAGACAGCCGCCGGCGGCGCCGATCAGCCCGTGATGGCCGGCATAGTGGCCGGCAACCCCGCCGACCAGTGCGCCGCGAATGCAGCCCTTGGCTTCGGCGGCTTGCGGCGCGATGAGCAGGGCCAGCGCGGCAACGGGCAGGATCAGGGCTGATTTCATGGCAAGGGGCCTTTCGGGATGAATGCCTGCAAGGTCGGGCCGGGAGCCGTTCGCGTCAAGCAACGCCCATCGAACGCGGAAGGCCGCTGGTCGATCCGACGGGGCGCAGAAAAACCTTTCCCTCCCGCCGCCGCCTTGGGCTAGAGCGACGCCATGCCCGATACGCTCAAGATCACCCTCGCGCAGGTCAACCACTCGGTCGGCGACCTTGCCGGCAATGCCGATGCCATGCTGGCCGCGCGCGAACGCGCGGCGGCTTCGGACTTGGTGGTGTTCCCCGAACTGAACCTGATCGGCTATCCGCCCGAGGATCTGGTGCTGAAGCCCAGCCTGGTGGAGCGTGCCGCCGCCGAGCTGACGCGGCTGGCGCAGGCCACCGCGCACACTGGCCCGGCGATGCTGGTGGGCAGCGTGTTCGTGCAGGACGGCGCGCTGCACAACGGCGTGGCGCTGCTGGATCAGGGCAAGGTGGCGGCCACGCGGTTCAAGCACGAACTGCCCAACTATGGCACCTTCGACGAAGTGCGGCTGTTCCAGCCCGGTCCGCTGCCCGAGCCGGTGATCTTTCGCGGCACGATGATCGGCGTGCCGATCTGCGAGGACATCTGGCATCCCAGCGTGTGCCGGCACCTGGCCGATTTCGGCGCCGAACTGCTGCTGTGCCCCAACGGCAGCCCTTACGAGATCGACAAGGACACGCTGCGCATCGACGGCGTGGCGCGGCGGCGCGCGGTCGATACCGGGCTGCCGCTGGCTTATGTCAACCGCGTCGGCGGGCAGGACGAGCTGGTGTTCGACGGCGGCAGCTTCGTGGTCAACGGCGACGGCAGCACCGCCGTGCAGATGATCGAC
This sequence comes from Sphingomonadales bacterium, assembly GCA_018971065.1. Next base: position 3,555 of record JAGWVC010000132.1, read on the forward strand.
TGGGAGGAGGAGGAAGTCCTCACCCGCTGGACCAAGACCGCCAAGGGCTGGCGCTGCGATGCCGGCGAGATGCGGCCCCAGGCCAGCCATCCCGAATCGATCTATTCGGCGATGGTGCTGTCGCTGCGCGACTATGTGAACCGCAACCGCTTTCCCGGCGTGGTGCTGGGGCTTTCGGGCGGCATCGATTCGGCGCTGTGCGCGGCAATCGCGGTGGACGCGCTGGGCGCGGACCGGGTGTGGTGCGTGATGATGCCCAGCCGCTACACCAGCGATGAAAGCCTGAAGGACGCCGCCGACTGCGCGCACGCGCTGGGTTGCCGGCTGGACACGATCCCGATTTCACCGGCGATGGAAGCCTATACCGGGATGCTGGCGCCGGTGTTCGCGGGGAAGGCGCCCGACCTGACCGAGGAAAACCTGCAATCGCGCATTCGCGGCGTGACGCTGATGGGCATTTCCAACAAGTTCGGGCCGATGCTGGTGACCACCGGCAACAAGAGCGAGATGAGCGTGGGTTATGCCACGATCTATGGCGACATGGCCGGCGGCTACAACCCGCTGAAGGATGCCTACAAGCAGACCGTGTTCGCGGTTTCGGAATGGCGCAACCGGCACAAGCCCCGCATCGGAATGGGGCCGGAAGGCGTGGTGATCCCCGAGAATATCATCGCCAAGCCGCCCAGCGCCGAACTGCGGCCCGACCAGAAGGATTCCGATTCGCTGCCGCCGTACGACGTGCTTGACCCGATCCTGATGGGACTGGTGGAGCACGAGAAGAGCGTGGACCAACTGGAGCGCGAGGGCTTCGACCGGGCGACGCTAGTGCGGATCGAACGGCTGCTGCACCTGGCTGAATACAAGCGGCGGCAAGCCCCGCCGGGGGTGAAGCTGGGCAGCCGCAACTTCGGGCGCGACCGACGCTATCCGATCACCCACGCATTCCGCACGGCCTGAACGATGACCACGACCCGTTTCGCCCCCAGCCCCACCGGGCTGCTGCACATCGGCAATGTGCGCACCGCGCTGCACAACTGGATGCTGGCAAAGAAGGACGGCGGCCGCTTCCTCCTGCGTATCGACGATACCGATGCGGCGCGCAGCCGCGAGGAATATGTGGCGGCGATCCGCGCCGATCTGGACTGGTTGGGGCTGGCGCCCGACGGCGAGGAGCGGCAGTCTGCCCGGTTCGACCTGTACGAGCGTGAATTCGCACGGCTGGTCGAGGCCGGGCGGGTCTATCGCTGCTATGAGACCGCGCAGGAACTGGACCTGAAGCGCAAGGTGCAACTGGGGCGCGGGCTGCCGCCGATCTATGACCGCGCCGCGCTGGCGCTGAGCGAGGCCGATCATGCCGCGAAGGCGGCGGCGGGCCCAGAGGAAGGTGGAGGGGCGCCGCACTGGCGCTTCCTGCTGGACCGTGACGAGCCGATCGCCTGGGACGACGGCGTGCGCGGGCCGCAGAAGTTCGAGGCGGCGCAGATGTCCGACCCGGTGGTGCGCCGCGCCGACGGTTCGTGGTTGTACATGCTGCCTTCGGTGATCGACGACATCGCCATGGGCGTGACCCAGGTGCTGCGCGGCGAGGATCATGTCTCGAACACGGCCACGCAGTTGCAGATGTTCACCGCGCTGGGCGCAGAGCCGCCGAAGTTCGCGCACGAGGCGCTACTGACCGGGGCGGAAGGCAAGCTGTCGAAGCGGCTGGGCTCGCTGGGCATGGCCGAATTGCGCGATCAGGGCATCGAGCCGGAAGCGGTGATCGCACTGCTGGCCCGGCTGGGCACCAGCGATCCGGTCGATCCGGCGCTGGATGCGGGTGAACTGGCCGCCAGCCTCGACCTCGCGCGGTTCGGGCGGGCGCCGGCGCGGTTCGACGAGGCGGAACTGGCGCGGGTGAACGCGGCGGTGATCCATCGCCTGCCGTTCGCGCGGGTGGCCGGGGCGCTGCCCGAAGGCATGGGCGAGGCGGCGTGGGAGGCGATCCGGCCGAACCTGACCACCGTGGCCGAGGCGGCGGAGTGGTGGGCGGTGGTGCGCGGGCCGATCGCGGCGGCGGATGTCAGCGACGAGGATCGCGCCTATCTGGCGCAGGCGGCGGAAACGGCCGCCGGGCTGGACTGGAACGCCGACCCGTGGCGCGCGCTGACCGGCGCGCTGAAGGGCGCCACCGGACGCAAGGGCAAGGCCCTGTTCCTGCCGCTGCGGCTGGCGCTGACGGGCCGTGAGCATGGGCCGGACATGGGCGCCTTGCTGCCGCTGATCGGCCGCGACGAGGCGTTAGCGCGGCTGCACGCCTGAACCTCCCAAATGGGGATGCAATCCCCGCCGCCCGACTGATAGCCTCCCCGCAAAACGGGAGAGCGATGATGGACAAGTTGCGGGTGATCCAGTGGACCACGGGCAAAGTGGGCAAGCTGGCGATGCGGGCGGTGCTGGACGATCCGCGCCTGGAACTGGTCGGCTGCTATGCCTGGTCACCCGACAAGGCCGGGACCGATGCCGGCGAACTGTGCGGCCGCGCCCCCTGCGGCGTGAAGGCCAGCAACGACATCGACGCGCTGATCGCGCTGAAGGCCGACAGCGTGCTCTACACGCCGTTCGAGGCGAACCTCGGCGACGTGGTGCGCCTGCTCGAAGCCGGCATGGACGTGGTCTCCACCAACATGTTCCTGAACCTGGGCGGCGTGCAGGGCGACGTGAAGGCCGCGCTGGAAGCCGCCTGCGAACGTGGGCAATCGTCGCTGTACATCACCGGGATCAACCCCGGCTGGATCAACTCGGTGGTTGCCTCGCTGACCGCCGGATGCCGCCGCGTGGACAAGGTGAGCATGGTCGAATCGGCCGATTGCTCGGTCTACGAATCGGTGGAAACCTGGAGTTTCCTGGGCATGGGCGAGCCGGGCGGCACGACTTCGGAACTGCTGCAACGCGCCGAAAACTGGCTGATCCTGTTCCGCGACGCGGTGCAGCGGATCGGCGACGCGCTGGAGTACACCTTCGACGAGATCGCGTTCTTCTGCGATTATGCCACCGCCGCCGAGACCGTGGACCTCGGCTGGTTCCGGATGGAAAAGGGCACCAACGCGGCGCTGCGCGGCGGCTGGAACGGCATGGTGAACGGCGTGGCGCGCGTGAACCTGACCGTGGTGTGGTACCTGACCGAGAACCTGACCGAAGGCTGGGAGATCGACAAGGACCAGTACCACTTCACGATCGACGGCGACCCCGGGCTGGACGTGCGGATGCGGATCAAGCCCCCGGTGCACTGGGGCAATCACGATTGGGACACCACCACGGCGCTGCCGGCAGTGAACGCGCTGCTGGACATCAAGCGCGCCCGCCCCGGCGTGCTGGGCCTGCGCGACGTGGGCCTGCCGCACGCGCCGGCGGGGCTGTGGCCGGCCGAATTGGGGTCAGCCAGCTAAAGCTTGATCAGATAGGTTTCGAACTGCCGCTCCAGATGCGGGTGGTGCAGCGGGTCGGCATAGCTGGCGGTGCCCCAGCGCTGTTGCAGCGTGGCCAGCTCGCGGCGGAAGCGATCGATCTGGCTGGGGGCGAAATCCTTGCCGCGCGATTTCGATTCGTGGTGGACCAGCGTGGCGCGCGGTTCATAGATGTTGCGCCAGCCGGCGGCCTGCAACTTCAGGCACAGATCGACATCGTTGAACGCGACGGCAAACGCGTCCTCGTCCAGCCCGCCGACCGCTTCGAACTTCGCGCGCGATACCACCAGGCAGGCGGCGGTGACCGCGCTGGGAGCATGCGTGACGTCGGCACGATGGAAATAGCCGATCGCGCCCGGGCGCTGGAAACGATGCGCGTGGCCGGCCGCATCCCCCAGCCCGACGGTGACGCCCGCATGCTGGATCGAGCCATCGTCGTACAGCAGCCGGGCGCCCACCGCGCCGACATCGGGGCGCACGGCATGGCGCATCAGTTCGGTAAGCCACTGCGCGTCCAGCACTTCGGTGTCGTCGTTGAGCAGGCACAGGTATTCGCCGCGCGCCGCGCGGACGGCGCGGTTGTTGATGGCCGCGTAATTGAACGGGCCGTCGTCGCGCACCACCCGCACCGCCGGGTTCGCGGCAACGCGATCGAGATAGGCCAGCATGTCCGGGCTGACGCTGCCGTTATCGACGATCAGCAATTCGATCGGGCGGTAGCGCGTGCGGGTAAGCACGCCGTGAATGCATTCGCGGATCAGCGCGAGATTGTCGCGCGTGGGTACGATCACGCTGACCAGCGGCGGTTCGGCCGGCAGCGGCCAGGCCACCGACACGGTATCGGCCACGCCTTCGCGCAGCTCGGCACCGGTGCCGGCCAGGTGCCGGGCCAGCACCGCCATGCGCGCCGGCCGGGGGCTGGTGACCAGCGCATCGCGCACATGCGCCTGAACCTGCGGGACATGGACCGGAACCTCACCCCGCGCGGCCAGCTTCAGCAGCACAGCATAGGCGGCCGCCCCGTCACTGTCCGCCGGCAGCGGCAGCGCCGCCCGAAGGCTTGGCGCGGCGATCACGCAGGCGGGCGAGACATAGTCCTGCGCCAGCACCAGGTCATGGTTCCAGTGGGGCTTGAACCAGGGCCGGGAACGGACACCCCGCGCGCCGATCTGGTCATGATCGCCATAGAACGCCGTGGCTTCGGGATTGGCCGCAATCGCGGCAGCCCATGCCGCCAGCGCGGTGGGAGGAAGGCGGGTGCCGCTGGCAATCGGCACGATCCACTCGCCCCGCGAAGCGGCGAGGCCGGCTTCCAGCGCGACGGCGAAGTTGTCGGTACGGATGGGCGACAGCACCACGCGGGGGACGTGTGCGATCGGAAGCGGTGCGGTGTCGCGGCCATGCACCACCACCAGCTCCCACGACGGCCAGGCCAGCGCTTCCAGCGATGCCAGGGTGCGGGCGCTGTCCCCGCCGGTGCAATGCAGCACGATGGTGAAGCCTGGCGCGCCCGCCGGCACCGTCAGTGCCGCGCGTTCGCGGCGTTCGACGGTGCGAATCCAGGTGCGATAGGCGCCGGGCATCTGCTCGGCAGCAATGCGCAGGCGGTTGCGGGCGCGCACGCGCCGACCGGTGATCCGCCAGTACAGCGCGGCAAGCGCGTCGCG
>JAGWVC010000032.1 GCA_018971065.1 Sphingomonadales bacterium
CGGACATGCGGTCCAGCGTGCGCCAGATCGCGCTGGTATGGTCGTTGAAGGCGGCGACCATCAGGTCCTCGCGGCGGCCGAAGCCGTTGCGCAGGGTCTGCGCGGAGACGCCGCAGGCATCGGCAACGCGGCCCAGCGTGAACTGGCCGGGCGCTTCGGCCAGCAGGCGGCGGGTGGCGGCCAGCGCTTCGGCGCGGCGGGCGTGCTGGCGGCGTTGCCGGCTGTCGCCCGGGGCAAGCAGCGGCGCGAACGGATCGATGGCGGTGCTGTCGTTCAGGCCTGCTACCGGCATCGCGCGTTCTCCCCTTTGCGGCGAGGATCGGCCGAACCGGGCGGTCAAGTCAAGGTGGCGCCATGCCGGTGCTGAACCTGGCCGACGCGGCCTTGCATTATGAGGTGGCGGGCAGCGGTGATCCGCCGATCGTGCTGGTGCATGGCGGGATGTGCGATCACCGCGACTGGGACCGGCTGGTGCCGCTACTGGCGGCGCATCACCGCGCGGTGCGGCTGGACTTGCGCGGGCATGGGCTTTCGGGCGGTGGGCCGGATGGCTGCACGGTAGGTGGCTGGGCGGCGGATGTCCGGGCGCTGATCGGCGAACTGGGGCTGGTACGACCGGTGCTGGTGGGGCATTCGCTGGGCACGCGGATCGTGGTGGAGGCGGCACAGGCGGGCGATGCGGCGGGGGTGCTGCTGCTGGACGGCAGCCGGGCCTACGAACGCGAGGTGCCGGGGTCGCCGACGACGCTGGATGCGGTGATCGCGGCGACCATCGGGCCTTATGCCGATGACGAGGCGCGGGCGGCGGTTCACGCGCGCATGGCGGGGACGCGGCCCGAGGTGATGGCGGCGTGCGTGGCGGCGATGAAGGCGTGGGACCCGGTGCGGGCGGCGGCGGCATTCGCGGTGCTTGGGGAGCTGGCGGTGCCGGTGCTGGCGATCCAGAGTACGTTTCACGCTTCGGGCGTGCCGCGTCGGTCGCTGACGGCGGCGGATCGGACGACGCCGTACCTCGATTTCGTGGCGGGCGCGGTGCCGCAGCTCCGGACAGTGTTGCTGGCCGATACCGGGCATTTCGTGATGCTGGAGCGGCCCGAGATCGTTGCGGGCCATATTCTTGCATTTGTTTCGGGAGTTTCATCATGACCGCTGCTGCCGACGAAGTGGCCGCCTCGTTCCGGGCCAGCGAGGTGATCTTTACCGGGATGGGGGCGCTGCTGTTCGCCGAGTTCTGTCGCCATGCGGCGGATGATCCCGAGATGATCGCGCTGGGCGGGTTGGCGATGGCGGGGGCGCGGCCGGCGCATCTGTTCAGCGCGGTGCATTACCTGTTGCTGGGCGATCCGTCCGACCCGCTGGCGCGGCATTTCGCGACGCTGGACGAGGCGCCGTTGGCGCCGGCAGGGGCGTATCCGAAGCTGGCGCGGTTCTGCGCGGCGCATCGGGGGGAATTGGTGGACCTGTTGCGCACGCGGACGGTGCAGACGACGTATGCCGAGCGCTGCCGGGCGCTGCTGGCGCCGATGGGGGTGGTGACGGGTGCTGCGGGGGAGCCGCTGAACCTGATCGAGATCGGTTGTAGCGCCGGGGCGCTGCTGGTGTTCGACAAGTTCGCCTATCGCATGGATGGCAGCGGGCTGGTGGGTGATCCCGGGGCACCGGTGGTGCTGGAAGGCGAATTGCGGAACGGGCCGCCGCTGTTCATTCCGACCATCGGCAAGCGCATCGGCATTGATCTGCACACCATCGACGCGCGATCGCCCGAGGACTGCCGCTGGCTGCTGGCGCTGTGCTTTCCGGAACTGCGTGACGAGCAGCGGCGGCTGGCGGCGGCGCTGGAGGTGATTGCCGAAACCGACATCACCATGCTGGAAGGCGATGGGCTGGCGCGGCTGCGCGAGGCGCTGGCGCTGGCGCCCGATCCGCTGTGCGTGTTCCATTCGGCCTGCCTGTTCTACTGGCCGCCCGAGGCGCGGCGGGCGCTGGAGGACCTGTTGCTGGAAACGGCGCGGACGCGCGAATTCTGGCGGATCAGCATCGAGCCTTCGGACACGTTCGACGATTGGCAGCACGGGCGCGGGGCAGGGGGCGTGCCGCCGGCGAAAACCCGGAAATCGGGCGAGATTCGCGTGTTCCACTATCGCGACGGGGCGGCGGCGTGCCGGCCGGTGGGGGTGCCCAGCGCCGATTACGGGACGATCGAGTGGATCGACGCGTGCTGAGTTTTCGCTTTCCCTGATCGGCGGGGCCGTCCATCATCGGCGGATACGGATCAGGGGTGATAGCAGATGGCCACGGCAACCGAACCGGCAAAGCCGCCGCGTCCCAAGGGGCTGGCGCTGTTGCGCGTGGCGCTGGGCAATCGCAAATCGGCGTGCATGCTGGGGTTCGGGTTTTCGTCGGGGCTGCCTTACGCGCTGCTTATCGGTACGTTGAACGCGTGGCTGGGCGAGGAGAAGATCAACCTTGCCACCATCGGCGTGCTGTCGTGGATCGGGCTTTCGTACTCGTTCAAGTTCCTGTGGTCGCCGTTGGTGGACCGGGTGGCGTTGCCGGGGCTTGAAAAGCTGGGGCGGCGCAAGAGCTGGATTTTCCTGTGCCAGGTGCTGCTGGTGGCCAGTTTCCTGGGGCTGGCGCTGACTGACCCGGCCCATGCCATCGGCCGTTTCGCGCTGATCGCATTCGTTGCGGCGCTGGCTTCGGCCACGCAGGACGTGGCGGTCGATGCCTGGCGGATCGAGGTTTCGGACGAGGCGACACCGGTGGAACTGCTCTCTGCGATCTACCAGTTCGGCTATCGCATTGCGTCGATCGTCGGCGGTGCGTTGGCGCTGGTGCTGGCGGCGCGGATGGCCTGGCCGGTGGTCTATGCGCTGATGGCGTGTCTGGTGCTGCTGATCGCACTGTTGACGTTGCGCGCGCCCGATACACCGCGCGGGGCGGCAGGCACGCTGCAGGAAGTGCTGGCCCGGCCGGGTGAACTTGCACCGCAGGCGCGGGCCCTGGCGCTGATCGTGGTGCTGGCCGGCTGGGGCTGGGCGATCGCGACGTTGCTGCATTTCATGGTGACGGTGCTGGACCCTGCAACGGCAGGGGCGAAGCCACCGTCGGTGGCCGATTTCACCCGCACGGTCGGTCCCTGGATCGTCTTTGCCACGGTGGGCGTGCCGCTGGTGGTGGCGGCCGTGACCAACGCGCTGAAGGGGCGGCGAGTCGCGGTGCTGACGGTGCCGGATGGCGGTGGCGGCGCGGTGCGCAATGCCGCCAACCATCTTTACACGGCGCTGGTGTCACCGCTGGCGGAACTGGCCGGCCGGATCGGCTGGGGCGTGCTGATCGTCTTCGGGCTGATCCTGACCTATACGCTGTGCTATAACATCTGGGGCAGTTTCGCGTTTCCGTTTTACCTGAATTTCCTGAAATATTCGAAGGACGAGGTTGCGTTCGCGTCGAAGCTGTTCGGGATATTCATGACCATGCTGGGCATCAGCCTGGGCGGATATTCGTTCGCGCGGCTGGGGCGGATGCCGACCATATTGGTGGGGGCGATGCTGCCGATCCTGGGCAATTTCGTCTATGCCGACCTGGCCGAAGGGGCCGTGCATATCGATGCGGTGGGGCGGTTCACCGGGCTGAACGCCCTGTTCGGGCTGTTCGGGTTCGACGCGCGGATGGTGCGACTGCTGCTGGCGATCAGTTTCGAGAATGTGTCCACCGGGTTGGCCGGCGCGGCGTTCGTGGCCTACCTTTCGGGCATCGTCTCGCGGCAGTATACCGCTGTGCAGTATGCGCTGCTGTCGTCGCTGACGTTCCTGATCGGCTCGCTGGGGCGCGGCGTGGCGGGCGAGGCGTTCGACCGGTATGGCTATGCGCCGGTGTTCCGCTGGACCGCCGCCGCCGGGCTGGTGGCGGTGGCGTTCGTGCTGCTGGAGTGGGCGCGATCGGCGCGGGCGGGCGCGTCCATTCCGGGCGAGAGTTAGACCTTCAGCACCACCCGGCCGGCGGTATTTCCGGCGAAGGCATCCTCCATCGCGGCGCGGAAATCGTCGAAGGCATACGCCTTGCCGATCACCGGCTGGAGTTTGCCCTCGGCCGCCCATTGATTCATGCGGGCGCGGGTCTGCGCCATCTTCTCCGGCTCCTGTTCGCCGAACACGCGCAGTTGCACGCCGATCAGGCTGGCGGTCTTGACCAGCGGCAGGTTGGTTTTCAGCGCGGAGATGCCGCCGGTGAAGCCGATGACGAGGTAGCGGCCGTCGTAGCCGAGGGTGCGGAAGGCCGGGTCGGTCATGCTGCCGCCGACCGGGTCGAACACGACATCGACGGTGCCCTTGCCGCCCACTGCCGCCTTCACCAGATCGCGCCATGAGGCGGAGCGGGTGTCGATGGCGGCGTCGGCGCCCGCTGCCAGCGCGAGGGCGCGCTTGTCTTCCGTGGAGGCGCTGGCGATGACATGGGCGCCCAATGCCTTGCCGACCTGGATGGCGGCGATGCCGGTCGCGCCGCCCGCGCCCAGCACCAGCAGGACTTCCCCCGCCGCCAGCCTGCCGCGATCGCACAAGGCATGAGTGGCGGTGAGGTAGCTGGGCGGGAACACGGCGGCCTGTTCGAGGCTGAGGCCGGCGGGAACCTTGCTGAAGCTGCTGGCGCGGAAGGTGCCTTCGGTGGCGAACACGCCGCCGAAACTGCTGCCCATGACCGCATCGCCGACCGCGAACGCGGTGACGCCTTCGCCCACTTCCAGCACTTCGCCGGCGCATTCGCTGCCGGGGATGAACGGCAGCGGCGGGGTGACCTGATACTTGCCCATCGCGGTGAGCACATCGACATAGGAAATGCCGATCGCCTTCAGCGCGACGCGGATCTCGCCCTTGCCGGGCGCGCGGCTGGGCACGTCGCGGATTTCATAGACTTCGGGATCGCCGAAGCTGTCCGAGATAATGGCTTTGGTCATTTTGGGGGGCATCAGTGTTGTCCTCCATCGCACCGCACCAGCGAGGCGGTGACGTTGACCGATGCCGGGCTGGCGAGGAACAGCGCGGCGGTGACGATTTCGTGCGCGTTGGCGGCGTGGCCGCGCGGGATGGCGATGGGGCCTTGCCCCTTGTCGGGCCAGGCTTCGACGATGTCGGTGCGGAACGCGCCAGGGGACAGCGTGTTGACGCGGACGTGCGGGGCATATTCCCACGCCAGGCTGCGGCTCATCGCGTTGAGCGCGGCCTTGGACGAGCCATAGGGCACGACCTGGGGCAGCGGCATCATCGAGCCCGACGAGGTGACGTTGATGATGCAGCCGCCGCCTTCGCCGCGCTCGCCCGCGTCGAACATGCGCTTGCCGACCTGGGTGGCGAGGCGGAACGGGCCCTTGAAGTTGAGGTTCAGCACCGAATCGAACAGCGCCTCGCTGATCTCGTGGCTGGGCACGCGCGGGCTCATCCCGGCGTTGTTCACAAGGATATCCACACGGCCGAACGCGGTGTAGGCTTCCTCGACCAGCCGGTCGCAATCGGGCCATCTGCCGGCGTGGGCGGAGATGGCCAGCGCCCGGCGGCCCAGCGCGCGGCATTCCTGCGCGACCGTTTCGCAGTTCTCCAGCTTGCGGCTGGCGATGATGACGTCGGCGCCGCGCTCGGCAAATGCCTTGACCATCTGGTAGCCGAGGCCGCGCGAGCCGCCGGTGACGAGCGCGACCTTGCCGGTGAAATCGAAAAGCGGGTCCATTTTCCGCAGCCCCTTATTCGGCGTCGTTGTAGTTCGGATAGCGTGCGATCGCGGCCGCGCGCCGGGTGGGGATGTGTTCCGACGGGAACAGACCGTCGGCGGGCTTGGCCTTCCGGAGGTGGGCGCGGGCGAGCTGGCTCTTGTGCACGTCGGTGGGGCCGTCGGCGAAGGCGAGCGCCATGTGGCCGGCGTACCAACTCGACAGTGGCAGTTCGAGGCTGATGCCCAGCGAGCCGTGCAGTTCCAGCGCCCTGCCGACGATGTCGTGATAGACTTGCGCCATCGCCACCTTGCACATGCCGATGTGGTTGCGCGCGGCGCCGTGCGGCATGCGTCCGGCCTCGATTTCGTCGATGATCCACGCGGTCTTCAGCACCATCAGGCGGAACTGTTCGAGCTGGATGATCGAATCGGCGATCTTGCCCTGGACGAACTGGTGATCGCCCAGCATCCGCCCCTTGGTGCGGCGCGAAACCGCGCGTTCGAGCATCATGTCGATCGCGCGCTGGCAGATGCCGACGGTGCGCATGGCGTGGTGGATGCGGCCGCCGCCGAGGCGGGCCTGCGCCACCTTGAAGCCCTCGCCGGGGTTGCCCAGCATATAGTCGAGCGGCACGCGCACCTGGTTGTAGCGCACGTAGCAGGACTGGCCGTCGTCCACCGTCTCGCCGGTGCCGGCAATGCCGACGTTGCGGATGATCTCGAACCCGGGGGTGTCAGTGGGGACGATGAACATGCTCATCCGTTCGGTGAGCTTGGCGTCAGGATCGGTGACGGCGATGACGAGGCAGAACGCGGCGTAGCGGGCGTTCGACGAGAACCACTTCTCGCCCTCGATCACCCACTCATCGCCGTCTCGCGTGGCCTTGCAGGTGAACTCGCCCGGATCGGCGCCGCCCTGTGGCTCGGTCATCGAGAAGCACGAGACGATCTCGCCGGCCATCAGCGGATCGAGATACTTCTTCTTCTGCTCGGGCGTGCCGAACAGCGCGAGGATTTCGGCGTTGCCGGTGTCGGGCGCGGCGGTGCCGAAGATGGTGGGCGCCCATTGCGAGCGGCCGAGAATCTCGTTCATCAGCGCCAGCTTGACCTGGCCATAGCCCGGCCCGCCGAGGTTGGGGCCGAGATGACAGGCCCACAGCCCTTGCGCCTTCACCTTCTCCTGCAAGGGCTTGAGGTGGCGGCGCGACGGCTTGTGCGTGGTGTCGTAAGTGAAGGTTGGCCCCTGCCACAGCAGGTCCATCGTCTGGCATTCCTCGCGGACGAAATCGGCCATCCAGTCAAGCTTGGCCTGGAATTCGGGTTCAACGGAAAAATCGATCATGGCATCTCTCCTGAAGCTGAATCAGCCGGCGCGCCGCGCCTGGCGCGCGACCTCGGCAAAGCACTGGTCGACGATCTTCGCGAAGAACCGGCCGGTTTCGGCGGGCAGGTGGCCGGCGGCTGCGGCGGCGACCTTGTACTCCAGCAGGCAGCCCGACTTGAACTTGGCGAGGATCGAGAACCATTCGAAATCGCGGATGTCGCGGCCGGTGCCGGCGCAATAGTAGCGGGCCAGTTCCTGCTTGGTGGGGAACTGCGCGGGATCGTTCAGCGCGGTGGGAAAGAGCTTGTCCGGCTCGTCCTCGTCGCGCATCCCGCCGGTGAACCAGCCCATGTCGAGCATGGGATCGCCGATGGTGGACAGTTCCCAGTCTATCATCGCCGCCAGCCGTGCCGGCGGGGCGTGGTGGAACATCATGTTGGGGGTGCCGACATCGCCGTGGATGATGCCGCGCACTTCCTGCGGGGTGTGGGCATGGCGCAGCCAGTCCTCGGCCTCTTCCAGGCCCTTCAGTTCGCGGCGCTGGTAGCCGGGGTACTTGTCGGCATAGGATTCGAGCTGGCCCTTCCAGCGATCGACCTGGCGTTCGAGGAACTTGCCGGGCTTGCCGTAATCTTCGAGGCCGATGGCCTTGTAATCGACATTGGCGAGCTTGATCAGGCCATCGACGATCGCGAACGGGATGCCATAGGCATAGGGCATCTGGTCGAACGGCGGTTCGTTGTGGATTTTCTCGTCGCGCAGGTTGGGCGCCCAGCCGTTGACCTTTTCCATCACGTAGAAGCGCCCGCCGATCAGATCGGGATCGTCGCAGGCGCCATAGCAATGCGGATGCGGCACATCGGTGAGGTTCAGCGCGTTGAGCACGCGGGCTTCGCGCATCACGCCCTTTTCCGCGCCGGGCGGGGGGACGGCGGGCGGGCGGCGCAGCACCATCTGGCCTTCGCCGCGATCGAGCGTGAGCACGACGTTCGAGGTGCCGCCCGACAGGATCGAGGTTTGCAGCGGCCCTTTGCCCAGTTGCGGCACATGCGCGTCAAGCCAGTCGGTCAGCGGGCCGATCGGCGCCAGCAGATCCAGGTCGTGAATAATCCCGCTCATCCCGCTCTCCTGTCTTATCGTTCGCGCAGGCGCCCTTCGAGCGCCTTGCGTATGTCGCGCAGCAGCCGGGTGGCTTCGCGCGCGGTGGTTTCATCGACGGTGGCCGACAGTTCGGCGCCCAGCGCCTCGGCGGCGGTGTCGGCCTCGCGCTTCATGGCGATGCCGCGCGGGGTGGCGACCAGCAGGCCGGCGCGCTTGTGATCGGGGTTGGCGGTGGATTCCAGCAGGCCGCGCGCCACCAGGGCGTTGGCGGCGCGCTGCACCAGTTGCCGCGGGCTGCCGAGCGAGCGGCCGATCTGCGGCACGGTGGGCGGACGATCCGCCTCAACCACGGCGTTCAGCACCATCATTTCCGATTCGCCCAGGCCCACGGCGCGGCGCGACGCCGCGAACGTGGATTTCAGGCGGCCGTTGATGCGGCTGATCTCGTCAACCAGGCCCACCAGCGGGAGTCGCGAATCGAACTTGCCATCCATGCGACAAGCGTGTCACTTTGACATGATCGTGTCAAAGTGGATTTTGAGGTTCATTCCTTCGCGGGCTGCACCGGGTCGATTTCACCGGGTTCCTCGCCGGCGACCGACAGCACCGCCGCCCAGGCATCGACATTCTGCTGAAGCTGCGCGGGATCGATCTTGTCGAGCGTGTCGTCGGGGGTGTGGTGCAGGTCGAAGTAGCGGGTGCCGTCCTGTGCCAGATCGATCACCGGCAGCTTCTGCGCCGCGATGATCGGTTCGATGTCGGTGCCGCCTTCGGTCTCGCCGTGCGTGGCAACGATGCCGAGCGGCGCGAGCGCGGCGGCGATGCGGTCAGTCATCGCCTTGTTGGCAGGGGCGGTGTTGAACACGACCTTCCAGACGCGATCGGCGCCGAAGTCCGATTCCATCGCGAGGGCGTGGGGTTCATTGGCGTGCGCTTTCGCATAAGCCGCGCCGCCGAAGCCGCCGCGTTCCTCGGCCCCGGCCCACAGCAGGCGCACGGTGCGCAATAACGGGCCCTTATGCGTGGCTTGCAGCGCGGCGGCGGTGATGATCGCGCAGCCGGCGCCGTCGTCGATCGCGCCGGTGGCGAGGTCCCACGAATCGAGGTGGCAGGCGGCGAGGATGGGCGGAAGCTTCGGGTTGCGGCCCGGGATTTCGGCGATGACGTTGCCCGATGGCTGGGTGCCGGTGAACCTGGGGGTCATCGTCAGGCTGACGGTCATCGGTTTGCCGCTGCGGGCGATGCGCGCGATCAGGTCGGCATCGGGGGCGGAGACGGCGCCGGCGGCCACAGGAGGTGTGCCGTCAGGCCAGTTGGTGACGCCGGTGTGCGGATCGCGGTTGTGGTCGGTGCCGATCGAGCGGATCAGCACGGCGACGGCGCCCTTGCTGGCGGCGAGGGCGGGGCCTTGGCGGCGGGCGGCGCCGTAGGGGCCATAGCCCGAGCCGTCCTGGTTGGGCTTCATGGCGTTGTCGATGAAGGCGACCTTGCCTGTGAGCGCGCCGGCGGGGAGGGCTTTCAGGGCGGCGAAGCTATCGAGGTAGGCAAGGTCGGCGGTCAGGCCGGCGGCGGGGGTGCTGCCGGAGTTACCGAGCGCGGTGACGGCGAGCTTCTGCGGGGCGGGGGCGGTGAGGCTGGCGCTTTCCCCAATATTTTCAGGGCCGCGTTCCCAGCCGGGCATGGTGTAGGGTTCGATGCGGACGTTGGCGAGGCCGAGTGCCTTGAGCCGGGCGACGGCCCAATCGCGCGCGGCGGCTTCGCGCGGGGTGGCGGCGAGGCGCTGGCCGACTTCGGTGGTGAGGTCGGCGACGATGCGCCAGGCCATGCCTTTGCCGTCGGGGTCGGGGATGGCGGAGGCGGGTGCGGGCGCTGCTTTGGTCGGCTTTGCGGCGGCGGGGGTGGCGAGCGCGGCGGTGAGCGCCAGAAGGGCGGCTGCGGAAGTCTTGCGAGTCATCGGCAAAGGCTACGCTTCCGCTGCGGGTGCGGCAAGCCGCGCCAAGTGCATCCTTGCCCCGTGCCGTCCTGCCCTGTAGAGGCGCGGGCCAAGACTTTCCCCTTATTGCCTGATCGATAGAGGACCCACGATGGCCGCCCAGTACGCCTATGTCATGAAGGGCATGACCAAGACCTTCCCCGGTGCGCAGAAGCCGGTGCTCAGCAACATCAGCCTGCAGTTCTACCAGGGTGCCAAGATCGGCATCGTCGGGCCGAACGGCGCGGGCAAATCGACGCTGATCAAGATCATGGCCGGCATCGACACCGATTATACCGGCGAGGCCTGGCCGGGCGAGAACATCACCGTCGGCTATCTGGAGCAGGAGCCGCAGCTCGACACCAGCAAGACCGTGCTGGAGAACGTCAAGGACGGCGCGCGCGCCACCGCCGACATGGTGGAGCGGTTCAACCAGATCGGCATGGAGATGGCCGAGGAGGACGCCGACTTCGACGCGCTGGGCGCCGAGATGAGCGAGCTTCAGGACAAGATCGACGCGGTGGACGGCTGGACGCTGGACAACCAGCTCGAGATCGCGATGGAAGCACTGCGTTGCCCGCCGGGCGACTGGGCGGTGGACAACCTTTCGGGCGGTGAAAAGCGCCGCATCGCGCTGACCCGGCTGCTGATCCAGAAGCCCGACATCCTGCTGCTGGACGAACCGACCAACCACCTCGACGCCGAATCGGTGCTGTGGCTGGAAAACCACCTCAAGGACTATGCCGGCGCGGTGCTGATGATCACCCACGACCGCTACTTCCTGGACAATGTGGTGGGCTGGATTCTGGAGCTCGATCGCGGGAAGTACTTCCCGTACGAGGGCAATTACTCGACCTACCTGGAAAAGAAGGCGCAGCGGCTGGAGCAGGAGGACCGCGAGGAGAGCGGCAAGCAGAAGGCGCTGCAGCGCGAACTGGAGTGGATTCGCCAGACCCCGGCCGCGCGGCAGACCAAGAGCAAGGCGCGCGTGCGCAAGTTCGAGGAACTGCAGAACGCGCAGGACAATCGCCCGGTGGGCAAGGCGCAGATTGTCATCCAGGTTCCCGAGCGTCTGGGCGGCAAGGTGATCGAGGCCAAGGGCATCTCGAAGGCCTATGGCGACAAGCTGCTGTTCGAGGACCTGTCGTTCATGCTGCCGCCGGGCGGCATCGTCGGCATCATCGGCCCGAACGGTGCCGGCAAGTCGACGCTGTTCAAGCTGCTGACCGGCAAGGAACAGCCCGACACCGGCACGATCGAGATCGGCCAGACGGTGCGGCTGGGCTTCGTGGACCAGAGCCGCGACGACCTGAACCCGGCCAACAACGTGTGGCAGGAAATCTCGGACGGGCTGGATTACATGACCGTCAACAAGCAGGAGATGAGCACGCGGGCCTATGTCGGTGCGTTCAACTTCAAGGGCGCGGACCAGCAGAAGAACGTCGGCAAGCTTTCGGGTGGTGAGCGCAACCGCGTGCACATGGCCAAGATGCTGAAGGCGGGCGGCAACGTGCTGCTGCTGGACGAACCGACCAACGACCTTGACGTGGAAACGCTGGGTGCGCTGGAAGACGCGATCGAGAACTTCGCCGGTTGCGCGGTGGTGATCAGCCACGACCGCTTCTTCCTGGACCGGCTGGCGACGCACATCCTGGCGTTCGAGGGCAACAGCCATGTCGAATGGTTCGAGGGCAACTTCGCGGCTTACGAGGAGGACAAGCGGCGGCGTCTGGGTGATGCGGCGGACCGGCCGACGGCGCTGGCGTACAAGAAGCTGACGCGCTGACGCGCTGGGGCAAGAAGCTGACGTGTTGACACGCTGGGGCAAGAAGCGGCGGCGCTGACGCACCGGGGCGGGGGCAGCCCCGCCCGCATTGCCGGGGCAGGATGCGAAATCGGCGCCGCAAGCGGGAGCTTGCGGCGCCGATCTGCTTTTACCGAATGCGCTCCGGGGGCAGGAGCGCATTCCTTGGGGATCAGATGTCGTCGTCCGCGTCCGGACCTGCCATCATCTCCACGGACAACCCTTCGGTTTTGCCGCGGATGGCGGCTTCCAGTCGGGCGGAAACTTCGGGATTTTCGCGCAGGAAGGTCTTGGCGTTTTCACGGCCCTGACCGATGCGGATCGAATCGTAGCTGAACCAGGCGCCCGACTTCTCGACGATGCCGGCCTTGACGCCGAGATCGAGGATTTCGCCGATCTTGGAGATGCCTTCGCCGTACATGATGTCGAATTCGACCTGCTTGAACGGGGGCGCGACCTTGTTCTTGACGACCTTGACGCGGGTGGCGTTGCCGGTGATCTCATCCCGATCCTTGATCTGGCCGGTGCGGCGGATGTCGAGGCGGACCGAGGCGTAGAACTTCAGCGCGTTGCCGCCGGTGGTGGTCTCGGGGTTGCCGTACATGACGCCGATCTTCATGCGGAGCTGGTTGATGAAGATGACCATGCAGCGCGAGCGGCTGATCGAGCCGGTGAGCTTGCGCAGCGACTGGCTCATCAGGCGGGCCTGAAGGCCGACGTGGCTGTCGCCCATCTCGCCCTCGATCTCGGCGCGGGGGACCAGCGCGGCGACCGAGTCCACCACCAGCACGTCGATGGCGTTCGAGCGGACCAGCGTGTCGGTGATTTCCAGTGCCTGCTCACCGGTATCGGGCTGCGAGACGATGAGTTCATCGATGTTGACGCCGAGCTTGCGGGCATAGACCGGATCGAGCGCGTGTTCGGCGTCGATGAAGGCGGCGGTGCCGCCGGTCTTCTGCGCTTCGGCGATGACGTGCAGCGCCAAGGTGGTCTTGCCCGAGCTTTCCGGGCCGTAAATCTCGATGACGCGGCCGCGCGGCAGGCCGCCGACGCCGAGCGCGATGTCCAGCCCCAGCGAGCCGGTGGAGATGGCCTCCACCTGCATGGTTTCCTTCGACCCGAGCTTCATGGCGGAGCCCTTGCCGAATGCCCGGTCGATCTGGGCCAGTGCGGCTTCGAGAGCCTTCTGACGATCCATGTCCTTGTCCTTGCCTTCCTGAATCAGCTTGAGCTGCGCTGCCATGTTGCGTCCCCTTTGTCCAAGTGCGTCCAAGTCCATGACCGGAAGGCCAATGGCGGCTTTGTATCGCCTTTGTTCTTATGGAACAAGTTGGGAACGATAAATTTTCTATATTGGCATAATGTCGTAAAAACAGTTGCTTATCAAGAGAACGGGTGGTGAACGGGCTGGGAACAAAGCGGCCTGTTCGGCGGGGAGTATGCCGCCGGACGAATCAGGATATCCCCCGATTCGTCGTTGCTATTTCGCGGCCGCCAGCACGCCCGCCACCTTGTCGCAGATCTGCTGGACCGAGAACGGCTTGCCGAGGAACTGTGCGTCCTCGACGTCGATCTCGCGGCGGAGTTGTTCCTCGGCGTGGCCGGACATGAACAGCACCGGCAGGGCGGGTTCGCGCAGGCGCATGGCGCGGACCATTGCCGGGCCATCCATGCCGGGCATCACCACGTCGCTGACGACGAGGTCGAACAGACCCTGGCCGCTTTCCAGCCGTTCCGCCAGGCGGTCGAGCCCATCCTCGCCGTCGCGGGCCAGGGTGACGGTGTAGCCGGCGCGGACCAGCGCGCGTTCGGCGACCATGCGCACCGAATCCTCGTCCTCGACCAGCAGGATGGCGCCGCCGCCGGCCCAGTTGCTGGGGGCTTCCGCCGGCTTGCGCGCCGGGGTTTGCACCGGTTCGCCGGGGGCGGGCTGGTGGACCGGCAGGTAGATGCTGAAGCGGGCGCCGCGTTCGGCCTTGTCGGTCGCGCCCTTTGGCTTGCCGGCTATGTTGTCGGCGAAGATGAAGCCACCCGACTGCTTGACGATGCCGTAGACGGTGGACAGGCCGAGGCCGGTGCCCTTGCCCATTTCCTTGGTGGTGTAGAACGGCTCGAAAATCTTGGGCAGCACATCCTCGGGGATGCCGCCGCCGGTGTCCTCGACCAGCAGCGCGGTGTAATCGGCGATAGGCAGGATGTCGCTGCGCATGGCGCGGACGTCGGCGGCGGTGATGCGCCGGGTGGCGATGACGACGCGGCCGCCGCCGTCGCCTTTCAGGCCGGGCTTCTGGCCCTGATCCTGCCCATGCTCCTGAATCGCGTCGCGGGCGTTGACCGCCAGGTTGACGATGACCTGTTCGAGCTGGGTCGGGTCGGCGCGGATGGCGCCGAGGTCGCGGTCGTGCGTGACTTCGAGGCTGATCTTCTCGCCAATCAGGCGCTTCAGCATCTGCGAGACTTCGGAGACGACGTCGGGCAGTTGCAGCACTTCGGGGCGCAGGGTCTGCTGGCGCGAGAAGGCCAGCAGGTGCCGGGTCAGCGAGGCGGCGCGGTTGGAACTGGCGCGGATCTGCTGGATGTCGTCATAGTCGCTGTCGCCGGGCATGTGGCGCAGCATCATCAGGTCGCAGGTGCCGATGATGGCGGTGAGCACGTTGTTGAAATCGTGCGCGACGCCACCGGCAAGCTGGCCGACCGCCTGCATCTTCGTGGCCTGCGCAACCTGGCGCTTGAGGCGGGTTTCCTCGCTGGTGTCGGCCAGGCTGAGCAGCACCGCAGCCTCGCCGAGGCCGCGCACGCCGGCGAGGCTGAGCGAGATCGGCTCGTCGGGCTGGCCGATCAGCCGCACCGCGATGTCGCCGGCGCTGGCCGAGCCCTGGGCGAAGCGGCGGACCGCGTCGGACAGCGCGGCCTTGTCCTCGCGCACGACGAGGTCGGTGGGGTACGTGGGCGCCGGCTGGCCGTCGCGGCCGGCGGCGCGCATGAACGCGGCGTTGGCGAACAGCAGGCGGCCGTCGCGATCGGCCATCGCCAGACCCAGCGGCAGTTGCGCGAGCAGGCCTTCAAGGTGCGGGGCTGCCGACGCGGTGACGGCATCGCCGCCGAGGCCGACGCCGCTGTCCGCCAGGACCATCAGCGAGGGGGTGGTGGCGGGATCGTGCGCGCCCGGCGCGTCGGGATCGCCGAGCGGGATGTGGAACAGCGTGAGCGGGCTGCCGCGCTGGACGTCGTGCGCCCAGTAGAGCCGGTCCTGATCGTCCTGGGCGAGCAGGCCGACGAAATCGCGATGCGCGGCGGCGGCCAGCGGATCGCCCAGCGCGCGTTCGGCAAAGCCGACGCTGGCGGCGCGGATGCGGCCGTCGGGATCGACGATCGCGGCGCTGAGCCCGGCGGCGGCGAGTGCGCGGCCCATCTTGCCGTCAAGCTGGGTCACAAGGTCGGCGATGGGGTCGCGATCGGCCAGCGGCAGCAGGCGCCAGACCAGGAAATCCTCGGCCCGGCCGGCGCGCTGGACTTCACCGTGCCAGCGACCGGGCACGCTGGCGGCCTGGGCGACCGCCTGTTCGCGGGTGCCACGCTCGATCCTGTCGATCACGGCCTTGCCGTCGCGCCAGGCATCGCGACCGGCGCGGGCAAGGCGTTCGGCGGAGCCGGGTTCGATGCCCATGCCGAGCGCGGGCGGGGCGCGATCGACCCCGAACCACGATTCGAACAGGCGGTTGGCGCAGACCAGGCGGCCGGCGCGATCGGTGACGGCGACGGCGCAATCGGGGTGGTCGATGGCGGCGACGGTGACTGACCAGTCCGGCTCGGCAAAGGTGTCGGCATCCTCGCGGCGGTGCAGCGTCGGCAGCAGCCGCATGGCGCCCAGCAGCAGGAGCGCGCCGGCGGCAAACCCGGCGACAACCAGCGGCTGGTGCGAGGCCAGCCAGACGATGCCGAGGCTGAGCACGAGGCCGAAACCCAGCGCCGCCTTGTCGAGCAGGGCCGGGCCGGACGCGCCGGCTTCTGTCGGAGTCTGGCCGGCCAGGCTCATCCGGTCAGGCGCCCGCGGTCGCAGGCTTGCGGCGGCCTTGCGCGCTGGCCAGGCGCGCGCGTCGTTGCCGGGCGACGCGGGCGCGCCAGAACATCGCGGCCACGAGATAGCCGATCGACGCCAGCACCGTGGCTTCGACGAAGAGGCCGAACGCGGTGGCAATGCCGGCGCCGGTGAGCCGGGTGAGCAGGTGATCCGACCCGGTGGCGTGCATGGCGTTGGTGATCGGCTGGACTTTGGTGACGGCATCGATGCGCAGCAGGAAACCGCCGATCTTGTAGGCGGCGGGCCACATCAGCACCCAGGTTACCGGGTTCGATATCCAGGTGGAGCCGATCGCGACCGGGACGTTGGCGCGCACCGCCACCGCCATGAACGCGGCGATGACGCTGTGCGCGAACGGGATGAGCACGCCGACGAAGATGCCGAGCGCGATGGCGCGGGGCACCGAGCGGCGATTGAAGCGCCACAGGTCGGGGCGCAGCACGCGGTGCGCGAACGGGCGAACCCAGCGGTTGCGTTCCAGCCCGTCGCGCGTGGGAAAATGGGTGCGGGCCCAGTTGGCCAGCGAGATCATGCGGGGCGGGCGTTCCGGGCCGGTCACTTGTATTCCCGCATGATTCGGGCCTGATCGCGCTTCCATTCGCGATCCTTGGTGGTGGCGCGCTTGTCGGCGTCGTTCTTGCCCTTGGCGAGCGCCAGCTCGACCTTGGCGCGGCCACGGCCGTTGAAGTAGATCGACAGCGGCACCAGGGTCATGCCCTTGCGTTCCACCGCGCCGGTCAGCTTGGCGATCTGGCGCTCGTGCAGCAGCAGCTTGCGCGGGCGTTTCGGCTCATGGTTGAAGCGGTTGCCGTGGCTGAATTCGGGGACGTTGGCGTTGACCAGCCAGACTTCGCCGCCCTTCACCTCGGCGTAGGATTCGGCGATCGAGCCTTCGCCGAAGCGCAGGCTTTTCACTTCGGTGCCGGTCAGGCAGATGCCGGCCTCGAACTTGTCCTCGATGAAATAGTCGAAGCGCGCGCGCCGGTTCTCGGCGACGGTCTTCTGTTTGTCGAACGCGGTGGGGGTGGGACGGGCCATGATGCTGCGTCATGTAGGGCGCAGAACGGCTTAGCGGAAGAGTCTTGCCGGAAACTTGCGGCATGAATGTGCAAGAATTCCGGTGAAATACCTCAATCCGGGTAAACGGTGGGCGCGGTCATCTTCGTGCCGAGCGGGGGATAGCCGGGGACATCGTTGCCGGTGAACCAGATCAGGCGGCCCTGGGCCTGGGCGGGGGCGATGGCGAAGCGGTCGGCAACGTCGCCGATCAGCGTGAAGCCGCGTGCCAGCAGGTGAGCGTGAGCGGCGGCGGCATCGCGGACGCGGAAGGTGATGGCACAGATGCCCTGGATGTTCGCCAGGTGTTGCGCCAGCGGCGAATCGGGGTCGCGCGGGGTGAGGGCCTCGATCACGGTGTCGCCGAGGTCGAACGCGGCGCAATCGGCGTTGTCGGCCGGCACGAAGCGCTGGCCGAGCGCGGGCATTTCCAGCCGCTCGGCGAACAGCGCGTGGGCTTCGGCCAGCGAGGGCGCGGACAGGCCGATGGCTTGCAGGCCGATGATGCCGAGCGGGTGGTCGGTGGCCCAGCGGCCGGGGTTCCAGCCGGGCTTGAGGCGCGGATCGTTCGGCAGCTCGCCGGTCATGATCTCGACCCGCATCCCCATGACCTGCCAGCGGGCGAGCAGGAAGTAGTGGCTTTCCATGCCGGGGTCGTAGTGGAGCTTGAAGCCCTTGGCGCGGAACCACTTGTCGGCTTTCGCAAGGTCCGCGACGCGCAGCGAGACGCCGAGCCAGCGGTTTTCGCCGGCGGAGCGACGCAGCATCTGGCCGATGGGGGATTCGGGATCGGCACCGCGTCCTGCGGCGGCGATGGGGATCAGCATGGTGTCGCCGATCATCATCAGCCGTTCCTCGCGGTCCAGCCCCATTGCCTCGGTTTCGGGCGTGACCAGCATCTCGTAGGCGGTCTCGGCGCCGAACAGGTCGATGAAGAACGCGTCGCAGGCGGGGCGCAGGGCGTTGTCGGCGAGGGCCCAACTGAGGTGGGCGAGGGGGAGGGCGGGCATGGCGGGGTCTCTCCGGGGTTCTGGTTTGCCCCGGACGCTGACGCGATTGAAGGTGGAAGGAAAGGGAAATGCGAGGGGGTTACCCCCTCGCGCTCCCAAAACCTTGGCGGCGATGTGCGAGACCGATGTGGTGGTGCTGTGGATCAGTGCCGCAGGCTATATGGCCGCTTCGCGGCGGCCTTGGATTTGGTAGCGCTATGGGCAAACTGCTGCGAACTTGAGGAGAGCGGACATCAGTGTGCAGCGTCTGGAACAATCCACGCGACCGGAATGTCTGGGAAGTGCCCCCAGTGGGTCCATGCGGCTTTGGCTTGATTACTGGGCCGCGATGCAAGTCCCCATCGCGGTGGATCGGGCCACCCGAACCAAACGTTGTCGATGAGAAGCAGATCCTCAGCATCGTGTGTTGCGTGGAACGCAACGTCAACAGAGGCTAACCACTCCTTGGTGCAGCCACATACACCGCGTTCTGGAAAGGCGTTCCAAGGGACCGGCTGCCAGCAAATTGGCTTGTGCGCGCGCTGGTGAAAACCCAACTCTTGCTTGTTAGCGGTTTGGGTATCCATGGGCCAAGGGGACGGCTCCCATTCCGGGTTAATTTCGTCGCGCCGATAGATGCTCATCTAGCAATACTAGCAAGTGCAAGGCCATCCGCAATTGTCACATCCGGTATGACTGCAATTCCCGTCAACGGCACCGAAGCAGCCCTTCGACAAGCTCAAGGCGGACGGGTGGGGCGGGCAGTATGGGGACAGGGGAACGGATTAGCGCGGGAGCAAGAGGGATCGCTTCTCGATCGCGGGTGCGAGGCGCGTCCTTGAGCATCTCACGCGAAGCCGCGAAGGCGCCAAGGATGGGGTGCAGGCCCCTTGCAAGGCACTTTCAAGAAATCTTTTGCGGCTTCGCGGCTTTGCGTGAGAATTGAACCTGCTCGACGCCGCCAAAAGGCTTCGGGGGTGCAGGGGGAATGATTCCCCCTGCCTTTCCCTTTTCTACCTGAAACGCGAAGCGCTCAGCGCAACCGCACTACGTTGTCCGAAACGCGCGGATCGCGGCGGGTGCCGCTGTACTGGCTGGCCATCGGTTCGTCGGCGACATCGGCTTCGAGGCCTTCGCCGAAGCCGTTGAAGCGGGTGCGCATGGCGGCGCCGTAGGCGCCGAGCATACCGATCTCGATATAATCGCCGGCGGTGATGTCGGCCGGCAGCTCGAACGGACCGGCCATGAAATCGGCATCGTCGCAGGTGGGGCCATAGAACGAGAAGCCCTCTGCCGTCGCCGCGTGCTGGCCGTTCAGGCAGCGGACGGGGAAGCGCCAGTCGATATGGGCGGCATCGTAGAGCGCGCCGTAGGCGCCCTCGTTGATGTAGAGTTCGTCACCCCGGCGCTTGTCCACGCGGACGACCAGCGAGTTGTACTCGGCGGAGAGCGCGCGGCCGGGTTCGCACCACAGCTCGGACGAGTAGGAGACCGGCAGCGATTCGAAGGCGCGGTGGATCGAGGCGAAGTAGTCTTCGAGCGGCGGCGGTTCCATGCCCGGGTAGATCGACGGGAAGCCGCCGCCGACATCGATGATGTCAACGGTGACCGAGGCGTCGACGATGGCCGCGCGGACGCGTTCCATCGCCTGGACATAGGCGAACGGGGTCATCGCCTGGCTGCCGACATGGAAGCAGATGCCGAGGCAGTCCGCGACCTGGCGGGTGGCCTGGAGCAGCGGGGCGGCGTCGGCAAGGTCAATGCCGAACTTGGCGGCGAGGCTGAGTTCGGAATATTCGCTGGAGACGCGCAGGCGCACGCAGAGCGACAGGTCGGTGGCGGGTTCGCCGGCGTCGTCGGCCGTGGCGGCGACGATCTTGGCGAGTTCCTCGTGGCTGTCGAGGCTGAAGGTGCGCACGCCGTGGACGTGGTATGCCTCGGCGATGGCGGCCGCGGTCTTCACCGGGTGCATGAAGCACAGCACGGCTTCGGGCAGGGTGGCGCGGACGAGGCGCACTTCGACGATCGAGGCGACGTCGAAATGGGTGATGCCGCCGCGCCACAGCACGCGCAGCAGTTCCGGCGAGGGATTCGCCTTGACCGCATAGAGCGACTTGCCCGGAAACTTCTCGGCGAAGAAACGGGCGGCTCGTTCCGCAGCTTGCGGGCGATTCAGGATTACGGGTTCGTCGGGCGAAAGGGCGCGCGCTACAGCCGATGCGTCTTGGTGAATGTGCAACTCAAGGGACCCCCAATAGGCCTTGCGGCCAGAACACAAAGGACGAAGCTGTCGTGCGGTTTGGAAGTCCCCCAAAAGGGGTATGAGCGCGGCAGCGGGGGGTCGATATAGGGGGTGGCCGATGAACTGCAAGTGAAAATCGCGGCTCAAAATCGCCCGGCGCGGCGAGCGGGGAGCAAAGCCCGGCAGAATGGGCCTTACGGGGTTTTCATGACAGTTTTGTGACGTATTTTTCAGATTGGCGACAGCGGTTTGCCGGGCCCTTGCGAGGGCGGTTGTCAGCTCAGGCGGTCGCGGAAGGTCTCCCAATCGAATCGCTTCACGCATTCCAGCGAATCGGTATCTGAATCCCACAGCCAGATCGACGGCAGCGGCACGCCGTTGAAGGTGGTGGTCTTGACCATCGAATAGTGCGCCTGGTCGAGGAAGGCGAAGCGGGTTCCGGGTTCGGGGGCTTCAGCGAGGACGTAATCGCCGATGACGTCGCCGGCGAGGCACGAGGGGCCGCCCAGGCGGACGGCTTCGCCTTCGTCCAGTTCGCCCAGCATGGCGGGGCGATAGGGCGCCTCGATGACGTCGGGCATGTGGCAGGTGGCCGAGATGTCGGTGATGGCGACGGGCATTCCGTTCCAGCCGATGTCGAGCACTTCGCCGACGAGGATGCCGGCGTCGAGCGCGACGGCTTCGCCCGGTTCGATGTAGATCTGGGCGCCGGTGTCCTCGGCCATGTCCTTGAGGAACTGGACGAGGTCATCACGCTGGTAATCGGCGCGGGTGACATGATGGCCGCCGCCGAGGTTGAGCCACTTGAACTTGCCGAAATGGGGTTCGAGGTGATCGAACAGGACATCCCAGGTGCGCTGGAGCGGCTCGAAGTCCTGTTCGCACAAGGTATGGAAGTGCAGGCCGTCGATCAGCTCGACATGGTCGGCGGTGAGCTGGTCGATCGGGAAGCCCAGGCGCGAGTGCGGGGCGCAGGGGTCATAGCGCGGCACTTCGCCTTCGGCGTGCATGGGGTTCACGCGCAGGCCGACGTCGAACACCGCGCCGCTGTGGCGGGCGGCGGCGATATAGGGGGCGAAGCGTTCGATCTGGCGGGGGGAGTTGAAGATGACATGGTCCGAGAGGTGAAGAATCTCGGCGATGTCGGCTTCCTTGTAGGCGGCGCAGTACGTGGTGATCTCGCCGTCGTAATGCTCGCTGGCGAGGCGCGCTTCCCACAGGCCCGAGGTGCAGACGCCGTCGAGGTATTCGCCGACGATGGGCGCGGTGGACCACATGCTGAACGCCTTCAGCGCGGCGAGGACCTTGCAGCCGGAGCGTTCGGCGATGTCCTGCAGGACGCGCAGGTTGGCGCGCAACTTGGCGGCATCGACGACGAAGGCGGGGGAATCGACGCGATGGATGTCGAAGTGGGCGAAGGCGCCCGGGTCGCCGGCTCTGGTTTCCATGGTTATCCTTGGGTGACGGTTTCGTGCGGGATTAGCGGGGCAGAGGGCGATTTGCCACAGCGCTGAAGGCGGAAGGAAAGGGTTTCGCGCAGAGACGCGAAGAGCGCAGAGCCGGCAGCGCTTCACTCGGGGCGGTAGTCGTTCACCACGCGACGGATGCCTGCCGCCATCGTTGTGCTCGAAAAGTTCAGTAGCAATCCAACGGGGAGTTTCATCAGTCGCAAGTACGTCAGCAATTGCCGTGAATGCAGCTTCCCCATTTGCTCCACTGCCTTGATTTCGACGATCAGCAAATCCTCGACCAGAAGATCGATCCTGAACGCAACTTCGAATTGCTGACCGTCGAAGCGGAGTGGCACGGGTACCTGCCGCCCGACGCGCAATCCTCGCGACTGCAGCCGGCCGGCGAGGATGGCTTCGTAAACGGACTCGAACAATCCCGGGCCAAGCTCGCGATGAATGCCTACTGCTTCATCGACCACAATGGCGCTGATCTCGTCGACGTTCACAGCGCCGTGTCCTTGCAATGCAGAAGATGGCAATAAGCGAAGTTTACATTAAAAAATCAACTTCATAAATAAATTCCGTGGTGGAGGCCCAGAACTGCGGGCTTTGCGCTCTTCGCGCCTCTGCGTGAACCTCTGTCTATACCGGCGACTTGAATACCAGCGCGGCACCCGCCACGATCAGGGCGAAGCCGGCGAGTTGGGGGAGGCCGGGTTTCTGGCCGAACAGGGCCCAGGCAACCACGACGAAGGCGGCGAGGGAGAACACTTCCTGCATCGTCTTGAGCTGGGCCAGCGAATAGCTGCGGGCGCCGATGCGGTTGGCGGGGACGGCGAGGCAGTATTCGAGGAGCGCGATGCCCCAGCTTGCCAGCACGGCCAGCCACAGCGCCTTGTTCGGCGCCTTGAGGTGGCCGTACCACGCAAGGTTCATGAACAGGTTGGAGCCTGCCAGCAGCAGTGGCGGCAGGGCGGGGCTCCAGTTCATCAGAAGCTGACCGGACCGGGTAGCTCCTCGCAGGTCCACGGCAGGCCGTGCCGGTTGAGCATGGCCATGAACGGATCGGGATCGAACTGTTCGATGTTGAACACGCCTTCACCCTGCCACGCGCCGGTCATCATCATCGCGGCGCCGATCATCGCGGGGACGCCGGTGGTGTAGCTGACCGCCTGGTTGCCGGTTTCGGCGTAGCATTCCTCGTGGTCGCAGATGTTCTTGATGTAGAACGTCTTCTCACCGGAACCGTCGAGCGCTTCGCCGGTGGCGATGTCGCCGATGTTGGTCTTGCCCTTCGTCGTCGGGCCGAGGCTGGCGGGTTCGGGCAGGACGGCCTTGAGGAACTGCAGTGGGATGATTTCCTGCCCGTTGTACATGACCGGGTCGATGCGGGTCATGCCGACGTTCTGCAGCACGGTGAGGTGCTGGATATAGGCGTCGCCGAAGGTCATCCAGAAGCGGGCGCGCTCCATTTCGGGGATGAAGCGGGCGAGCGATTCCAGTTCCTCGTGGTACATCATGTACATGTTCTTCGGGCCGACGCCCTCGAAGTCGAAGCTGACCTTCTTGCCCATCGCCGGGGTTTCGATGAACGCGCCGCTCTCCCAGTGGCGGGCGGGGGCGGTGACTTCGCGGATGTTGATCTCGGGATTGAAGTTGGTGGCGAAGGCCTGGCCGTGATCGCCGCCGTTGCAGTCGAGGATGTCGAGCTGGCGGATGGTCTTGAGCTTGTGCTTCTTCAGCCACATCGCGAACACGCTGGTGACGCCGGGATCGAAGCCGGAGCCGAGCAGGGCCATGATGCCCTTTTCGCGGAAGCGGTCGTGATAGGCCCACTGCCAGTGGTATTCGAACTTCGCGACGTCCTTCGGCTCGTAGTTGGCGGTATCGAGGTAATCGACGCCGGTGGCGAGGCACGCGTCCATGATCGGCAGGTCCTGGTAGGGCAGGGCCAGGTTGACGACCAGTTTCGGCGCGAGCTTTTCGATCAGCTTGGTCAGCGCCGGCACGTCCTCGGCGTCGATCGCGTGGGTGTCGATGGTTTGCCCGGTGCGTTCCGCCACCGAGGCGGCGATGGCATCGCACTTGGAGACCGTGCGGCTGGCGAGGCTGACATCCGGGAAGATGTCGGCGTTCATCGCCATCTTGTGGACCGCCACCGAACTGACGCCACCCGCGCCGATCACCAGCACCTTGCTCAACACCTGTCTCCTGTTACCGTGAAGCGGGCCATATAGACTGGTAATATGTCAGGACAACACATGCGTTCCCCGACTGCCGACGGTGTTGCCATTGCTGCCGCCAAAATCGCGGCGTTGCTGCCGCCGACGCCGCTGTTGCCGCTGGAGGTGGATGGCGTGACGATCTGGTGCAAGGCCGAGTGCCTGCAACCGATCGGCGCGTTCAAGATTCGCGGGGCGTGGCACCGGCTGACCGATCTTTCCGGGGCGGAGCGGCAGGCGGGCGTGGTCGGCGTTTCCAGCGGAAACCATGCGCAAGGGGTGGCCTGGGCGGCGCGGCGGCTGGGCATCCGGGCGACGATCGTGATGCCCAACGACGCGCCGCAGGTGAAGCTGGCGGCGACGCGGGCGCTGGGTGCCGAGGTGGTGCTGTACGATCGGCCGGGCGGTGAGGATCGCGACGAAGCGGCGGCGCGGGTGATCGCCGGGACGGGCGGGGTGCTGGTCCATGCCTTTGCCGACCCGTGGGTGATCGAGGGGCAGGGCAGCGTCGGCATCGAACTGGCGGGGCAGATGCAGCAATGGGCCGGGGGTGGGCCGACGCGGATCGTGGCGCCGTGCGGCGGGGGCGGGCTTTCGGCCGGGCTGGCGCTGGCGTGCCCCGATGCCGCGATCGTGCCGGTGGAGCCGGAAGGCTGGGACGATGTCGGGCGCAGTCTGGCGGCAGGGGAAATCGTGGCGGTCGGCCCTGATGCGCCGGCGACGGCGTGCGATGCGTTGCAGACGCCGGCGACGCGGCCGATCAACTTTGCGGTGCTGCGCGAGCGGTGCGGGTTCGCGCTGGCGGTGACGCCGGCGGAAGTGCGGGCGGCGCAGCGGCTGGCGTTCGCGCGGTTGCGGCTGGTGGTGGAGCCGGGCGGGGCGGCAGGATTGGCGGCGGTACTGGCGGGGAAGACGGCTGTGAACGGGCGGACGGCGGTGGTGCTTTCGGGCGGGAACACCGATGCGGCGGCGTTCGCGGCGGTGCTGGCGGGGGGCGATTGACGACGGCTTGACGAAACAAGGCTGTCATAGCAAGCTGTTAGCAGCGGTTTTCTGGAGGGGATGCCATGATCACGATCGCGATGCTGAAGCCTGTTGTCGCGCTTGCCGGCTGGACCATGATCATGTGGTTCTGGCTTTATGCCACCCGCTTGCCGGCGATGGGCAAGGTGGACATGAGCGCGCTGGCCAATGATCCCACCAAGACGCTGGACCATGTGCTACCCGCGAATGTGCAGTGGAAGGCGCACAACTACAACCACCTGCACGAGGCGCCGACGGTGTTTTATGCGGTGTGCCTGGTGATCGCGCTGACCGGCAACGGCGGTGGATATGGTGCGAAGGTTGCCTGGGCCTATGTGGGCTTGCGGATCGTTCACTCGCTGGTGCAGGTGACGATCAACAACGTTCCGGCGCGGTTCGTGGTGTTCGTGCTGTCGTCGCTGTGCCTGATGGCGCTGGTGTGGCGCGCGGCGCAGGTGACTTTTGGATTATAGCCGGGAGCGCACCAAGCGGCGTTTCTTCGTGCCGCAATAGAAAGGCAGCCCTTCGACAAGCTCAGGGCGGACGGGAATGAGAGGAGTCAATCCTCGCCGTGGCCGAGGGCCATGTATTCGGCGCTTTGCATTTCCACCAGGCGGCTGACGGTACGGTCGAATTCGAAGCGGCCGGATTCGTTGCCGCCGGTGGTGGTGTCGTAAAGGTCTTCGGGTGAGGTGGCGGCGGTGACGAACAGCTTGACCTTGTTCTCGTAAAGCGCGTCGATCAGGGTGACGAAGCGGGCGGTTTCGTTGCGGTTGTCGCCGCCGAGACGCGGGATGCCGACCAGGATGACGGTGTGGTAGGCCATCGCCAGCGCCAGATAGTCGGCGGCGCCCCGAGCCTCGCCGCAGAGCCGCTTGAAGCTGAACACGGCGACGCCTTTCAGGCTTTTCGGAACGAACAGCTTGCGGTTGCCGCCAAGGTCCAGTTCGCCCGAGGGGACGTGGTCGATGTCCTCGGGCGAATAGTCGGTGAGGCGGTAGAAGGCTTCGCGGGTCTGGTCGGTGGCGGCATCGCCGAGCGGGGAATGCCAGGTGGGGAGGCCGGCGAGGCGCTGGAGGCGGTAATCGACCGGGCCGTTGAGCGCGAGGACATCGAGTTCGGTTTCGATCAGCGCGATGAACGGCAGGAAATGCTCTCGATTCAGGCCGTCCTTGTAGAGCTGGCCGGGGGCGCGGTTCGAGGTGGTGACGATGACGAGGTTGTGATCGTTGATCAGCGCGGTGAACAGGCGCGACATGATCATCGCGTCGGCCGAATTGTTGACCACCATCTCGTCGAACGCGAGCACCCGCAGTCCGTGCGCGATGGCGGCGGCGACGGGGGGGATGGGATCGCCCGATTCCGACAGCCTCGCATCGCGCAGCCGGGCGTGGACTTCGAGCATGAAGGCGTGGAAGTGGGCACGGCGCTTTTCGGTGATGCGCAAGGTATCATGGAACAGGTCCATCAGCATCGACTTGCCGCGCCCGACGCCGCCCCACATGTAGAGTCCGCGCGGGCGGGGGGCGGGCTTGCGGCCGAGCAGCTTGCCGATCAGGCCGGTGGAGGACGGCGCCGATTCAAGCTCCTTCTGGAGCTGGGCGAGGCGTTCGGCGGCGGCGGCCTGTTCGGCATCGGGACGCAGCTCACCCGAGGCGAGCAAGGCTTCGTAGCGGGCGATGAGGCCGGTCACTTCGGGCTGCTCGGCTTGCGGGTGGTGGCGGTGAAGCTGGCGACGAGATCGTCGTCCTGGACGACGAGGCCGCGCAGGAAGCACAGGCGGCGCGTCTCACGGAGCATTTCGACCACGCAATCGAGCGGGCGGCTGCCGTCGCCGCCGCCGATGAACTGGCATTGCAGATCGACCGTGACCGAGCCGGAGACCGGGATGCCGCGCAACTGGTACATCGCCGCGAACAGCGAGACATCGACGAGGCCGAGCGTGACGCCGCCGTGGGTGCGGCCGGCGGAATTGGTGTGGAGAACGCGCGGGGCCAGCCGCACGCGGCAGGTGTCGGGGGCCTCGCCGCGCACCAGCAGCGTGCCGAGCACGCCACGGTTGTAGTGTTCCGGTTCGGCCAGGTCGTAGGCGGTCCAGCCCGGGTGGTCCGGGCTGGGCTCCCAGCGGAAATAGGCGGACAAGGGAACGGCCCGTCTGCGATCAGATCTGGCGTTCGGCCTGCATCTTCTTGATTTCTGCGATGGCGCGCGCGGGCGACAGGCCCTTCGGGCAGACGTTGGCGCAGTTCATGATGGTGTGGCAGCGATAGAGGCGGAAAGGGTCTTCCAGCTCGTCGAGGCGTTCACCGGTCATCTCGTCACGGCTGTCGGCCAGCCAGCGGTAGGCCTGGAGCAGGATGGCGGGGCCGAGGAACTTGTCCGAGTTCCACCAGTACGACGGGCACGAGGTGGAGCAGCAGGCGCACAGGATGCATTCGTACAGGCCGTCGAGCTTTTCGCGCTGTTCGGGCGATTGCAGGCGTTCCTTGCCCGACGGGGTGGTGGAGACGGTTTGCAGCCAGGGGCGGATCGACGCGTACTGCGCGTAGAAGTGGGTGAAGTCGGGCACGAGGTCCTTGATGACTTCCATGTGCGGCAGCGGGGTAATGCGGATATCGCCCTTGAGGTCCTCAATCGCGGTGGTGCAGGCGAGGCCGTTGCGGCCGTTGATGTTCATCGCGCAGGAGCCGCAGATGCCTTCGCGGCAGGAGCGGCGGAAGGTGAGCGTGGCGTCCTGCTCGGTCTTCATCTTGATCAGCGCGTCGAGCACCATCGGGCCGCAGGAATCGAGATCGATGTCGAAGCTGTCGTAGCGGGGGTTTTCGCCCGAATCGGGATCGTAGCGGTAGACCTTGAACTTCTTGACCTTCGTGGCCCCGGGGGCGGCGTGATGGCGGGCCTTGCCGCTGATCTTGCTGTTGGCGGGGAGAGTGAAGGTGGCCATCGCGGGTTCCCGTGAAAAACGCTGCGCTATCGCGCCGGTAAGGGCGCGGTTTGGGCCTCTCTAGCGATTCATCGCGTGGGGGCAAGGGGAGTCGTGAAATCCGTCCCGGGGCTTGCCGAAATGCCGTACTCTGTTGCGGGGCGCAGGCTTCGCAAGAAGAAGTACGGTCCTTCGACAAGCTCAGGACGGACGGGAAGGGAGTGGCGCGGCGATCGTCAGCGAACCACGAGGCCGTGGGGCTGGAGCACGCCGAAGTCGAGGTGAGTGACGACGCCGGGGGCGGCATCGCAGACCGCCGCGACGGCGGTGGCGCCGACGATGCCGGTCCACGGCAGGCCGAGGAACGGGTGGCGGCCATCGCCATCGGGCAGGCCCATCAGGTTGCATTCGACGCCGGGATCGCCGTGGATGCGGACGCGGTAGCGCGCTTCGCCCTGTTCCCACAGCGGTTCGAGATCGGTGCCGAGTTGCCAGTAGAAGTGGTAGACGAGGAACGGCTTGCCGCCCGACCACGCGGTCCATTCGTAGTGCTGGCCGCCGCAGGTGCCGGCTTTCACTTCGCCGAACTCGTGCTTGATGTCTTTCAGGGCCTTGGAGACTTCGAACTTGACGGTGACGTTGTCGATCTCGACGCCGAGCGCCTTGGCGACGAGCTCCATCGACGAGTAGAAGTGCTTGTAGGTTTCGGGCGAGCGGCGCGGGTTGGCGAGCAACTCGTCGCAAGGCGCGCCGAAGCCCATGATCTCGGTGTAGATCATCGGATTGCGGACCTTGTCGATGATCTCGGCCACCTCGATGTGGTCGATGCGGTTCATCAGCCGGGCGAGGGTGATCGGCAGGATGTCGCCCGAATAGCCGGGGTGAATGCCGCAGCCGTGGAACGAGACGTTGCCCTTCTTGCAGGCGGCCTCGATCTTGGCGGCGTCCTCGGGAATCCACTTGTTGGGGAGGAACGGCCCGGCGGGGGAGACGACGTTCTTGCCCGATTCGAGGAAGCGGCAGACCAGATCGGGCGAGATGCCCAGCATGTGCGGGGCATAGAGCACGGCATCGGCATCCATCGCGATCAACGCTTCGGCATCGGTGGTGCAGATGACGCCGGTCTTCGGCAGGCCGACGATGTCGCCGGCGTCCTTGCCGTTCTTCTCGTCACTGGTGACATAGACGCCGACGAGTTCGATGTTCGGGTTCTGGATGAAGCCGCGCAGCGCGGCCTTGCCGACGACTCCGGTGCACCACTGGATGACCTTGTAGGTTTTCTGGGACATGGGGTGTTCCTTTCTGGGGTGTGCGCTGGCCCACCCCCCGGCCCCCTCCCGCAGGCGGGAAGGGGAGGTTGGTTGCGTTTTGCTGCGAGCTTAGAGGACGGCCTTCACCTGGCCGCCATCGACGCGGTAGTTGGCGCCGGTGACGAAGCCCGAGCGGGGGCTGGCGAGGGTGCAGACGATGAGGCCGATATCCTCGTCGATGCCGAGGCGGCCGGCGGGGGGGAGTTCGAAGATTTTCAGCTCGACCATTTTCGCGGTGATCTGCTCGACCGTCATGGTCTGATCGCCGAAGCGGTCGCGCATCGAGCGGATCAGGCCGTCGCCGACGATGATGCCGGGGGTGACGGTGTTGACGGTGACGCCGCTGCTGCGCAGCGAGCCGGCGAGGCTGACGGTCATGTTGTTGAGCGCGGCCTTGGCGGCGGAATAGTCGGCGCCGAGGTTGTTGGGCTGGACCGCGACGACGCTGGAGACGTTGATGACGCGGCCGAAGCCGGCTTCGACCATTGCCGGGGTGGCGAGGCGGATCAGGCGGACGGCGGCGAGGAAGTTGGCGTGGTAGTTCGACACCCAGTCGGCCAGTTTGATCCCGAGCGGGGGGACGGCGCTGTTGCCGGTGGAGGAGCCGCCGGCGTTGTTGACCAGCACTTCGACATTGCCGCCGAGCGCGGCGACGGCCTGGGCGTGGACGGCCTCGGCGCCTTCGTCGGTGGACAGGTCGCCGATGGCGACGCCGGCGGCGCCGATCTTCGCGGCGACGGCTTCGGCACGTTCGCGGTTGCGGCCGTGGATGACGACGCGAGCGCCTTCCTCGGCGAACATGCGCGCGGTGCCGGCGCCGATGCCGCTGCTGCTGCCCGAGATGAGCACGCGGCGGCCGGTCAGTTTCAGGTCCATCCGATTCCCTCCTTGATAT
Organism: Sphingomonadales bacterium; assembly: GCA_018971065.1. Next base: position 30,097 of record JAGWVC010000032.1, read on the forward strand.
GGTTTGTGCCGGTTCTGGCGAGGCGCTCGCGCGGTGCGTATTCCCAAATGGGGATAAGGTGTGTTTTCGCGGTCTGCGTATCGGGTACGCAGTTTGTCGCATTGCAGCATGGGGCCGGACGGGGTTGTTTCGGCGGCAAAGGAGGCTTGGCGATGCTGACGGTTGCAATCCTGCTGGCAAGTGCGGCGATGGCGGTGGCACAGCCATCTAACGGCGATGGGGCAGAGCAGGCGCATGCCTTGCGCGTGCCGATGGCATCCGAAGGTGAGGCGGTGCGAAGCGAAGGGAAAGCGCCGGTGCGCCGGCGCGAATCCGAGGCGCCGCGCCTGCTGCTGTATCGCGGGCAGGGGACGATGAAAGCGTGAGGTTTTCTCTATTGATTGAGTAGAGGTTTTGCGTCAGCTTCCGGTCATCCGAAAATCGGAACCGGGAGAGCAGGCGATGAGCGACAGCTTCAGGATGGACCGGCGCGATGCGCTACGGGCGGCGATCGGCGGGGCGGTGCTGGCGGGCACGCAGGGCGCGGTGTGGGCGGCGAAGGCGGCGGCGCGGCCCTTGCTCTATTCGGCGGAGCAGTTGCAGTGCGAACTGTGGCTGCTGAAGCTGGAGCAGGACCCGGCGGTGATCGCCATCCAGCAGAAGCTGTACCTGGCCCTGGCCGAAAGCGCGCGGGCGCGGATTCCCGATGCGGCGCGGACGCTGGATCGCGCGGTGAAGGAATGGTCGCGATCGCTGATCATGGGCGAGGCGATGTATCGGCCATCGCGCCCGTTCTTCCAGTGGGGCACCGACGACACGCCGCGCGAATGGCTGGGGCACAAGCTGGGCGGGGTGGGCACTTCGGGTGACAACCCCGATGCGATCTATCGCACCGCGACGATTGCCGGCGGCGGGCGGTTCGAGATCAGGGGCCAGTTCCACAAGGACAGCCGGCCGGTGCAACTGCTGTTCGAGGCCGACGCCGCCAACCTGGCCAAGCCGCAGAAAATGATGCTGCCGACCGCGAACGGCAACCACCAGGACGTTCACAGCCAGTCGATGCTGTCGGACCGCGATCTGGTGGTGGCGCCGGACGGGTCGTTCCGCATCACGCTGGGCGGGGAGGCGGACGGGCCGAACCACATGACGCTGCCCGATTCCGGCGATTGCGTGATCGGCGTGCGCGACATGCTGGGGCGCTGGACCGACAAGCCGGCGCGGCTGGCGATCCGGCGGCTGGATGCGGTGCCGGCGGAGGTCTGGGACTACGCGACGGTGCGGGGGCGGGTGCTGGAGGACCTGGAAGGCTATGTGCGGTTCTGGTCGCACTTCCCCGACATCTGGTTCGGCGGGCTGAAGGCCAACACCAAGTCGGCGCCGCTGCAGCGGCCGGGGGGCTGGGGCTATGTGGCGGGGGTGAACTTCCACCTGGCGCCGGGCGAGGCGATGGTGGTGAAGACCGTGGATGGCGGGGCGAAGTATACCGGCTTCCAGATCAACGATCCGTGGATGATCGCGCCCGATGCGCGGGCCATGCAGGTGTGCCTGAACAAGACCCAGACGGTGTGGGGCAAGGACGGCACCGCGACTTATGTGATCGCGCCGCGTGATCCCGGGGTGGCGAACTGGCTGGACACCGAGGGGATGCACGACGGGCTGGGCATCCTGCGCTGGCAGGGGATTCCGGCCGACCTGAAGGGCGACGGGTTGATCCGCGACTTCCGCGTGGTGTCGCTGGACGAGGTGGCGCGGCTGGGGCTGCCGAAGGTGACGCCGGCGGAGCGGCGTCGGCAGGTGGCGGCGCGATGGGCGGCCTATTCCTCGCGGGCGCGGTGACGCGGCGTTACAATGCGCCGGCGAGCAGCTTGCGCAGGTATTGGGCATACTCGGACTTGCCGAGCAGTGCGGCGGCGGCTTCGAGGCCGGAGTCGTCGATGAAGCCCATGCGCCAGGCGATTTCCTCGGGGCAGGCGATCTTCATGCCCTGGCGTTTTTCGAGGGTGGCGACGAAGCTGGCCGCATCGAGCAGGCTGTCCGGCGTGCCGGTGTCGAGCCAGGCGAAACCGCGGCCCATGACTTCGACATCGAGCTTTCCGGCGGCGAGATAGGCGCGATTGACGTCGGTGATCTCAAGCTCGCCGCGCGCGGAGGGCTGGATCGAGGCGGCGATGTCAACGACGGTTTCATCGTAGAAGTAGAGGCCGGTGACCGCCCAGTTGGACTTCGGGTTGGCCGGTTTTTCCTCGATCGAACTGGCGCGCTTGTTCGCATCGAAGGCGACCACGCCGTAGCGTTCGGGATCGGCAACTTGGTAGGCGAAGACGGTGGCGCCGCCCTGGTTGGCCAGGCGATGGCGCGCCGACTGGAGCGCTTCGGGAAGGCCGTGGCCGAAGAAGACGTTATCGCCCAGGACCAGGCAGGAGGGGCCGCCGCGAACGAAGTCGGCGCCGATGGTGTAGGCTTGCGCGAGGCCCTTCGGTTCGGGCTGGACCGCGTAGGAAATCGAAATGCCCCATTGCGCGCCGTCGCCGAGCAGGTGCTGGAACGACGATGCGTCGTGCGGGGTGGTGATGATCAGCACGTCGCGGATGCCGGCCAGCATCAGCGTGGTCAGTGGGTAGTAGATCATTGGCTTGTCGTAGACCGGCATCAACTGCTTCGAGATTGCCAGCGTCATCGGGTAGAGCCGGGTGCCGCTGCCGCCGGCCAGAATGATCCCCTTCATCGGTCTGGTATCCTTTAATCGAAGCTGTTTTCGCGCACGAGGCGGGTGACGACGGTGCGGCAGGAATCGCGCCAGTCAGGCAGGCGGATGCCGTGCGCGGCGGCGAGTTTGCCGCAATCGAGCCGCGAATTGGCAGGGCGCTGCGCGGGGGTGGGGTATTCGGCGGTGGTGATGCGCCTGACCGTGGCCACCGGCCCGCCCGCTGCCGCCGAGGCGGCAAAGATGGCGGCGGCGAAATCGGCCCAACTGCCTTCGCCGCTGCCGGTGGCGTGGAACAGGCCCCGCAGCGCGGGATCGGCGGCGGCTTTCAGATTGGCGGCGACGGCCATCGCGGCATCGGCGAGATCGAGCGCGCTGGTGGGGCAGCCGTGCTGGTCGGCGACCACGCCGAGCTCGTCGCGCGCGGTGGCGACGCGGAGCATGGTCTTGGCGAAATTCGCGCCGAACGGGCTGTAGACCCAGGCGGTGCGCAGGATGGCGGCATCGGCGCCGGAGGCGAGGACCGCCTGTTCGCCCGCCAGCTTGGAGGCGCCATAGACGCCGGTGGGGCCGGTGGGATCGCTTTCCAGGTAAGGTTCGCGCTTGTCGCCGGCGAACACGTAGTCGGTGGAAATGTGGACGATGGGCACGCCAAGCGCCCTGGCCGCCCTGGCCACGGCGCCGGCGCCATCGGCGTTGATGGCGAAGGCGAGATCGGCTTCGCTTTCGGCCTTGTCTACCGCGGTGTGGGCGGCGGCGTTGACGATGGCGTCCGGTTTGGCGGCGGCGAGCGCGGCGAGGATGGCGGCATTGTCGGGGCGGGCGAGATCGAGCGCGGGCGGGCCGACGGCGATGACGGTGTGGCCATGCGCGGCGGCGCGTTCCTGCATCGACAGGACGAGCTGGCCGGGGCCGCCGGTGACGACGATATTCATTTCGCGGTTGCCGTGGCAAGGCCGAGGCGTTCGCCGTCATATGTCGCGCGGAGCGGGGACCACCACCATTCGTTGTCGAGATACCAATGCACGGTCTTGACGATGCCGCTGTCGAAGTTTTCCCGCGCGCGCCAGCCGAGTTCGGTTTCGAGGCGGGTGGCGTCGATCGCGTAGCGGGCGTCGTGGCCGGGACGATCGGTGACGAAGGCGATGAGTTCGCGGCGGGGGCGGTCGGCAGGGACGAGGCGGTCCAGCACGTCGCAGACCTGATGGACGACATCGAGGTTCCGGCGCTCGTTACGGCCGCCGACGTTGTAGGTTTCGCCGGGTTGGCCCTGCGCGGCGATCAGGTCGAGCGCGCGGGCGTGATCCTCGACGTAGAGCCAGTCTCGCACGTTGTCGCCGGTGCCGTAGACGGGCAGGGGGCGGCCCTGCAGCGCGTTGAGGATGGTGAGCGGAATGAGCTTTTCGGGGAAGTGGAAGGGGCCGTAGTTGTTCGAGCAGTTCGAGACGACCACCGGCAGGCCGTAGGTGCGGTGCCAGGCCTTGGCGAGATGGTCCGAGGCGGCCTTGCTGGCCGAATAGGGCGAGGACGGATCGTAAGGCGTGGTTTCGTGGAACAGGCCCCCGTCAGCCTCGCACGTGCCGCCGAGCGAGCCGTAAACCTCGTCCGTCGAGACATGGAGGAAGCGGAAGGCGGCCTGCTCCCGGGCGGGAAGCGTGCTCCAGAAGGCGCGGGCGGCTTCGAGCAGCGTGAAGGTGCCGGTGATGTTGGTGGAGATGAAATCGGCCGCGCCGGTGATCGAGCGATCGACATGGCTTTCGGCGGCCAGATGCATCACGCGATCCGGGCGAAAGCCGGCGAAGGCTTCGGACATGGCGGCGCCGTCGCGAATGTCGGCGTGGAGGAAGCGGTAGTTGGGCTTGTCCTGCACCGGGGTGAGCGAGGCGAGGTTGCCGGCATAGGTGAGCGCGTCGATGTTGAGCACGTCGTCGCCCGCGTCGACGAGGTGCCGGACCAGAGCCGAGCCGATGAACCCGGCGCCGCCGGTGACGATGGTACGCATGGGCGGATCAGCCTTTGAAGGGGAAGCAGGTGGGGAGATCGGCGAGGCGGGGCTGGACCCGATCCTTGGGCGACAGCGTCCCGGCATCGGCGACCGAGGGCCAGGCGATGCCGATGGCGGGATCGTTCCAGAGCAGGCCGGCGTCGTTCGGGGCGCTGTAGTAGCCATCGACCTTGTAGCACACGATCGAGTTAGGCTGGAGCGTGCAGAAGGCGTGGCCGAAGCCACGCGGAATCCAGAGCTGGTTGCCGGCTTCGGGAGTCAGTTCGACCGCCGTCCATTTCCCGAATGTCGGCGAACCGTGGCGCAAGTCGACCGCGACGTCGAAGATGGCGCCCGCGAGGCAGCGCACCAGCTTGCCCTGCGGGCACGGCTCGGTCTGGAAATGGATGCCGCGAATGGTGCCGGACCTGACGCTGAGCGACTGGTTTTCCTGAAGAAAATCGACATGTCCGATGTGTTCGGCGAAGCGGTCGGCACGGTGGATTTCGGAAAAATAGCCGCGATCATCGCCGTGGCGGGCCGGGGTGATCTCGAACAGGCCCGGCAGTTCAAGTTGCCTGAAAATCATTTCGTTCCCGACCGATGCTGTGCTGGCGGCAACCGTCCTCGTAGAATCATGGGGAGCACCGCCGCAATGTCCTGAACCAAGAAATGCGCCACAAGTCCAGCGCATTGGACGCCGGCGCTAACCCTATGCCGCCATCCGGCAATCAATGGGCGGCGTCCTCGGCAAGGAGCAGGCGCGCGTTTGCGAGTGTGGTGGCAGCGGCGGCGCGGCGGGCGGGGAGATCGGGTGCGGGGGCGGGCAGCGGGACTTTCGCGCCGTAGATCAGGCAGAGGTCACCGGCGCCGTAGCCGGGCTTGCGCAGGTTCCAGCCGAGGTAGGCGCCATCGGGCGCGGCGACTTCGGGGAGGTGGATGCCGGCCTGGTCGATGCCGTTGGCGTCCACCGTGGGGACGAGGAGCGGCCAGTTCTTGCCTTTGACCGGGCTGATCGGGGCGTTGGCGACTTTCGGCCAGGCGAGGCCGGGAATCGTGGGGGTTTTCAGGGCGCTGAGCGGGACGAGCTGGCCATTGGCGAGGCGGGGCCAGACCGAGGCGGGCGGCGCGGCGCGGTTGCCGGTCCAATCGAGCATGGCGACGAGCAGCGCGCGCAGCGCGGGGGCGTAGTTGAACGGGTTGGCCGGGTAGGCACAGGCAGGGCTGGCGAGGCCGGGGGCGTGGGGGCCGCCGGTGATCATGTAGGCGCGGACGTTGGCGGGGAAGGCGACATCGCGCGAGGTACCGCCGGTTCCGACCAGCGCGGCGCCGGCCTGCCAGAATTCGGCGCTGGTATCGACGTGGAACACGCGGGGGCAGGTGTTCGTGGCCGTGCAGCGGGCGAGGATGCCGTCGCGCCGGCCGGTGACGGGATCGGTGAGGGTGGCGTAAGTGTAGGGGAAGGTGAAGCCGGGGACGTCGTGATCCTCGTGCTGGCGCGAGAAGCGGCCCGGTTCGGCGAAGCGGAAGTTGGTGAAGGTGCGGCGTCCGCCGGCGATGTAGGGGATCATCCCGTCGAACACGCGGGTGCCGTCGGGCGCGCGGTTGAAGCCCTGCCAGAGGAAATTGCGCAAGTAGCGGCCCGATTGCGAGCCGCCGATGGCGATGGTGGCGGAGAACGGGCCGGAGCGCGGGTTGCAGGCGCCGTGTGCGTCGCGATCGCACGGGGCGGCGGCGAGATCAGCCAGCGGATTGCCTTGCGCGGCGGTGGTGTGGCGCAGGAAGGCGACGAGATCGCGGGTGGCGGCGAAGCCGAGGCCCATGACCCGCGAATCGCGCGCGGTGTATTCGAGGCGGTAGATGGCGCCGGCGTCCCTGTCGGCCGGGCGGGTGACGGTGACGTGGGTGGCGTCGTCGAAGTGCCAGTCCGCCGGGGCGAGGGTGCGCGGTGCGGCGGCGGTGGTGGCGCGGACGGTGAGGCGGGCGTCGG
>JAGWVC010000133.1 GCA_018971065.1 Sphingomonadales bacterium
GCCGCCCAGCCGCCGGTGATGCCGGAGCCGACGACGATCGCGTCGAATTCGCCAGGCCCGGCCATGCCCCGAGTCATCCGAAGTCCACCGCGGTCCAGTCGTTGGAGATGGCCCGGGTCGCGCGGATTTGCGGGAGGTCCGCTTCCCACCGGCCGGGTACCGGTTCGTAGCGCAACTCCTGCGCGGCGCCGGCCTCGCTGGTGTAATAGCCGGTCAGGACCAGAGCCTTGATCGTGCGCCATGGATGGAATTCGACCCCATCGGCATAGGCTTCGGCATCGAGCGCGCGCAGGGCGGACCAGCGCGCGCCTTCCGGGGCAGCGACGAACCTGCCACCGACGCGGCGATCGAGTTCGGCCGCCAGCCAGTCGGCATGTCGCAACGAGCCGTCGGTGCGCTGCCAGCGGGCATACGTGGCGGGGACCGGCTTGCGGCTGCCTTCGAGGCCGTGCGCCAGGGCAAGCGCGACGAAATCGCCGACCCCGACATCGCCGGCACCGAGGGTGTTGGAGCGCGGGATAACCAGCTGCGAGACTTCGCGCAACAGGGCGCGGATCGATTGATCGGGGGCTTCATCTTCGGGCGTGCTCAGCCTGACTGCGGCGGCAGGGATGCCGAACGCCAGAGCGATCAGCGCCGCTGCGCTGACGAACTCCCGCCGATCCCAGTCATTCTCTCCGCTTTCGGCCATCTGAGCAGCCCTTTCGATCAAATTAGAACATATATTTTATAAAAGCCGCAGCAGTTCTGTCAAGAACGATGATTCCTGTTCTTGATCGAAAAAGGGCGGAGCGCTTGCGCGCCCCGCCCCTCGATGGCCTCGCGGCCGATTTTGGTCAGTAGTTCACGCTGATCCGGGCCCCGAAGGTGCGCGGCGAGCCGTAGCCCCAGTTCAGGATGTCGTCCGGCCCGGCGGCGATATAGCCGCCATAGACCAGCGCCCGCTTGTTCTCGAGGTTGTGGACGAAGGCCTGGACCGAGAACATCTTGTTCGCCGGCTTCCATTCCAGGCTGAGGTCGGTCGAGGTCAGCGCCTTCTGCTTGAGGTCGTTGTAGTTGTAGAAGTCGGTGTAGTACGCGCTCTTGAACAGCGTGAACGCGCTGGCCTTCAGCGTGCCGGCGCCGCCCAGGTCGAACACGTGGTCATAGCCCAGCGTGAACGAGATGGTGGGCGTGTACGGCGTGGTGTTGCCCGCGAAGTTGGGTTGTTCGATCGCCGGCGTGGCGGGGTTGAGATCGCCCACCGAGGTCAGGTCCGGGCCGGTGCCGGGCACCGTGAACACGTTGTAGGTGCCAAGGAAGTCCTTGTAGCGCGAATGCAGCCAGGTGAAGCTGGCGGTGAAGGTGTCGGCATCGCTGGCGCGCCACTGGGCTTCGGCCTCGATGCCGTAGACCTCGGCCTTGCCGGCGTTGAACACCTGCCCGCCGACCGCCGTGTTCAGCAGGATGGCGTTCTGCAGGTCCTTGTAGTTGTAGTAGAACCCGCTGACATTGACGTAGCTGCGGCCCATGCTCTTCTTCACGCCCGCTTCGTAGGCGGTGTTGGTTTCGGGCTTGTAGATGCCGACCGAGTCGAACCCGCCCGCCTTGTAGCCGGTGGAGACCTTGGCGTAGACCAGGGTGTCGGGATCGGGCTTGTAGTTCAGCCCGACCAGCCAGGTAACCTTGTGCTCGGAGCTGCTCAGCGTGACATACGAGGCGCCGGTCGGATTGCCCGCGCCCCAGATGTCCTTGCGCGCCGGCCCGGCGCCGAAATAGTATGGATTCAGACCGGTCTGGAACAGGTCGGTCGGCGCCTTGACCGGCGCCCCCGTCCCCGAGGCACCGAACACCACGAACGGCGAGCCGTTGGCGTAATTGCCGTTACGCCCGTCGGACGTATAGCGCAGGCCGCCCACCGCGGTCAGCTTGTCCATCAGCGGCACTTCCACCTGCCCGAACACCGACTTGCTGTCGCTGGACAGCCGGCGCCCGAAATAGCTCAGGTACGTGCCGTTGCCGCTGAACCCGGGAATCGGCGGCGGGTTGAGGAACTGCAGGAAGAAGCCCGATTCGTTGTCGATCTTCTCCTTGAAGTAGAATCCGCCAAGCTGGTACGTTACCCCGCCGATCACGCCGTTCAGGCGCAGCTCGTGGCTTTGCGACTGGACGTTGTTCTTGAACGTGGTGGACTGGTAGACCACCGGCAGGCCCTGGCTGCCGGTGCGGTCGCTGGTGCGATAACCGCCGGTGTAGGTCAGCGTTGCCGCCGGGCTGATCTCGTAGGCGATGCGGCCGCGCACCGCCGTGGTCTTCTGGTCATTGCCCTTGCCCACGCCGAACAGCGGCTGCGAGAAGGTTTCGCGGTTCTGCGAGGCCAGGTAGTTGGTGCCGTTGGGCACGCACAGCGTCTGCGAATAGGCCTGGGCCACCCGGGTGAAACCGGCCAGGTTGCAGCCCGGCCCGGTCGGGCCGTTGCCGGCGGCGTTGAGGTCGATCGAGCCATAGGCACCGTTGACCCACTTGCGCTTGGCGGTTTCGACCGCCACGTCGATCGTCAGGCCCGACACCGGCTTGAGGCGCAGCGATCCGCGAATGCCCCACACCTTGTCCTGACCCGATGTCGCCGCCGGGGCGAACGGGGTGGCGGGGTGCGAGAAGTAGCCGTCGTGATCGGAATAGATTCCCGAAACGCGGATACCGCCCACATCGCCCAGCGGCACATCTACGCCGGCGTTGATCTTGACGGTGTTGTAGTTGCCATAACTGGCGTCGGCGTTCACCGCGAACTTGTTGCCGGCCTTGCGGGTGATGAAGTTCACCGCGCCGCCGGTCGAGTTGCGGCCATAGAGCGTGCCCTGCGGCCCGCGCAGCACTTCGACGCGATCGAGATCGAACAGCGCCAGGTTCATCACCTCGCCGCGGTTGATGTATTCGCCATCGACATCGACCACCACTGACGAATCCTGTGATTCATCGTTCGAATAGGTGCCGATGCCGCGCACCGTCACGTGGATCACGCTGTTGTCATCGGTGATCTGCACCGAAGGCGCCAGCTTGCCGATGTCCTTGAGATCGGAAACGCCCTTTTCCTTCAGCACGTCACCGCTGATCACGTTGATCGCGATCGGCACGTTCTCGACGTTTTCCTTGCGGTTCTGCGCGGTGACGATGATCTCGTTGCTATCGCCGTTCGCCACCTTGCCCTGCGCGAAGGCCGGCGTGGCCACTGCCATGCCGCAGACCCCGGCCAGCAACCAGCGCGTGGAGTTCCTGATACCCATGTTGCCACCTCCCGTTGACCAGCGCCGTGCGGCGCCTGGCGTACAAATTAGAACCATATATACTAATCTAATTCGGTTGAATCAAGAATAATCGTTTTAGTTTTCCATCCACGCCGCTCGTGCCCGGATGGCCTTCAAAAATACGGATGCGGATTCACCGGCGAATCCTCGATCGGCTGCAGGACATCCCAATGCTCGACAATTCGGCCGCGCTTCAGCCGGAAGATATCGGCGACCGCGCCGCCCTTGCCGGCGCTGCCAGTGCGGCCGTGCAGGTGGATCACCGCCAGATCGCCATCGACGACGATACGCTTGACATCGAACCGCGATCCCGAGCCGAAAATCGGCTCCAGCGCGGCAATCGCCGCGTCGCGTCCATCGGCGATATGCGGGTTGTGCTGGATATAATGCGGCGCCACATACCGCTCGAACGCCCCGCGCACGTCGTGCAGGTCGTAGAAGCGGTGCGCAAAGGCGGTTACGACGGCGCGGTTGCGTTCGGTCAGGCTGCGCGCATCGGCCGGCGCGGCCAGCAGCAGCATCGCCAGGACGACAAGCGCGCGCCGCATCGCTTCAGCCCTCCGCCGCCACGAACAGCCCCGGATTCGGCGCCGGGTGCGGCAGCGTCTGCGGCCCGCCCACGCCGATGCCCCACTGGTCCATCACCAATGGCGCCGGCACGTGGACCTTGGGCTGGTGCGTCTCGAAATCGACCTCCTCCAGTTCCGCCGTGTATTCGGTGACGAAGCCGCCGGGGGTCACGAAGTAGCTGAAGGTGTTGTTGCCGGCGGTGTGGCGGCCGGGACCCCAGCCGATGTCCACGCCGTTCTGCTTCAGCCGGTGAATGCCGCGCATCATGTCGTCCACGCCCAGCATGTCGTAGGCGACGTGATTGAGGCACGGCGGCCCGGGCAGGATGGCCAGCCGGTGATGCGCCGAATTGCAGCGCAGGAACGCCATGAAGTCGCCCAGCCAGTCGGACAGCCGGAAGCCCAGCACATCGATGAACCACTGCACCAGCGCCTTGTGGTCGGGCGAGTGGAGGACGATGTGGCTGATCTTGACCGGCACGCCTTCCCACCGCGCCAGCGGGCGGCTGGGGCCGCGCGCGACGTCGCTCGACACTTCCATCTGCAGGCCGTCGGGCGAGAAGAAGCGGAAGCCATAGCCGCCGCCGGGTGTGGCCAGTTCGCGCGGGGCATGGACGAGGCGGCCGCCGGCGGCTTCAACCCGGGCGGCCAGCGCATCGACATCGGCGCGGCTGGCGGCGGCCAGCGCGATGACATCGACGCGGTTCTCGGCCGCCTGGCGCAGCCGGATGACATGGTGTTCATCGTGGCCCGGGGCCTTGAACCAGGCGGTTCGACCATCCAGATCGTGATCGGTCGCAACCGGCTCCAGCCCGAACACGTCCTGGTAATAGCGGCGTTCGGCTTCGAGGTCGGTGACCCCGTAGCCGACGTAGCGGATTTCGGTGACGCGGCTCATGGCTGTTCCTTCAGATGGGTTGCGCCACGACGCCGAACATCTCGGCGGTGGCATGGTGCATATCGACCGGCGCGCCCTTGCCGATCTGGCCGTGGCAGATGGCAAGGCTGGCGTTGACGATGTAGGCGCAGCGCTCGAAACGGCGGTCGCGGTAGGCGGCAAGCGCGGCTTCCACCGCATCGTGGCGGGCCAGTTCCTCGGCCAGCACGATGGCATCCTCCACCGCCATGCCCGCGCCCTGCCCCAGATGCGGGGTGGTGGCGTGGACCGCATCGCCCAGCAGGCCGACGCGGCCCTTGTGCCAGGCGCCGGTAACCAGCATCCCTTCCAGCGGGCGATAGACCACGCCGGCATCGTCGGTGATCTGCTCGCCCAGTTCGCGGATGTAGGGCGCGCAGGCGGCCAGCTTGGCGCGCATGGTGGCGGCAAGGCCCGCCAGCGGATAGCGCGGATTGTCGGGTTCGGGCGTGGTGACGTACATGTACATCTGCGCCTCGTTCATCGGCACCAGGCCGACACCGATGGCGCCGTTGTAGGCTTGCAGGGCATCGAGCCCCTCGGCGCGTGCGAAGTTGTAGCGCCACACCGACTGGCCGGTGAAACGCGGCTGCTCGGCTTCGGGCAGGATGGCGGCGCGGGTCTGCGAGAACACGCCATCGGCACCGATGACGAGGTCGTAGCGGCCGGTGGTTCCGTCCGAAAAGTCCACGTCAACGCGGGCGCCATCGTCGACGATGCGTTCGGCGGTGACGCCGAGACGGATCTCGCTGCCCAGCGCCTTGGCGCTGTCGGCCAGCACGTTCTGGAGCGCCGGACGGGCAATGCCGACATTGGCAGGCTTGCCTTCGACCAGGCGCGGCGAGGGCACGCGCGCCACTTTCGTGCCGTCGGGCGCGAAGATTTCCACCGCATCGAAGCCGAACGCGGCATCAAGGAAGGCATCCAGCACGCCGAGCTGATCCATCGCGCGGACCACGTTCGACTGCTGGATGATGCCGACGCCATAGACCGACCAGTCGGGGTCCTTCTCGATCAGGGTGACCGCATGGCCGGCACGGCGCAGCGCGATGGCTGACGCGAGGCCGCCGATGCCGGCGCCGATGACCAGGATGTCGAGGTTCTTCATGCTCCCCAATCTGCCGACTCGTGCGTTCGGCATGTCTGTCCGGACGAATCGCCGGCGTTTTCTCCGCTCAAAGGAATATGCGCGGCCTTGAAATCAGGAAAACTATTTGTTTAGATGAAAACCCATTCGTTTTATGGATACATTATGCGCTTCAAGGGGCTCGATCTCAACCTGCTGGTCGCGCTCGACGCGCTGCTCGACGAAGCCAGCGTCAGCCGCGCGGCGGCGCGACTGCACCTCAGCCAGCCGGCCGCCAGCGCGGCGCTGGCGCGGCTGCGCGAATGGTTCGGCGATCCGCTGCTGGCGCAGCACGGCAAGCGGCTGATGCCCACGCCCTATGCGCTGCGGCTGCGCCCTGCCCTCACCCAGTTGCTGGCCGAGATCGACGCGCTGGTGACCCAGCCGGCGCAGTTCGACCCCGCCACGGCCCGACGGCGGTTTCGCATCTGCACCTCGGACTACCTGACCAGCGTGCTGCTGCGCCCGTTCCTGGCCGACATTGCCGTGACCGCGCCGGGGATCGAGCTGGACATCCTGCCGCCCGACGATGACGCGATGGCCTTGCTCGACAGCGGACAGATCGACATGCTGATCATCCCGCAGGAGTTCACCAGCCAGCTCCATCCCTCGCGGCTGCTGCTGGAGGAAGACCATGTCGTGGTGGGGTGGAGCGGCAACCCGCTGCTGGCCGATCCCGTGGCGGCGCCGCTGACCATCGAGGATTTCTCCACCGCCGGGCACGTTTCGGTGCGGCTGGGGCGGGTGTCGCGGCTGGCACATGGCGAGGCGCAATTGCAGGCGCGCGGCATCGCCCGGCGCGTGGAAGTGGTGGCGCCGTCGTTCACGCTGGTGCCCGAACTGCTGGTGGGCACGCACCGGCTGGCGATCATGCACGCGCGGCTGGCGCGGCTGGCGGCGCTGCGCGACGACATCCGCATCGTGCCGCTGCCGTTCGAGATGGCACGGATGAAGGAGATGGTGCAGTTCCACCGCGCCCGTGCCGACGATGCCGGCTTGCGCTGGCTGCTGGAACGGCTCGATGCGATTGTTGCCGCCGAGGCCCTTGACGGCACGGCGACATAATGCGAATATAGGTTCCAATAAAGTAGCGGCAGCCAAGTCCGCCAGGCAAACGCACCACAGGGTCGCGGGGCCGCCACATGGGAGACCGACGTGTTCCTGGCACCCTGCATCGAATGGCATTTCGCCGATCTTGAAAACCTGGCCGACCGCGTGCGCGCCACGCATCGCGCCGGCTTCGGCCATGCCGAATTCCACTTGTGGCGCGACAAGGACCTCGCCGCGATCAGGGCCGCCCTCGACGAGACCGGCGTCGCGCTTTCGGGCGTCTGCGTCGATCCGCGCCGCTCGCTTGTCGATCCGGCCGAGCATGACGAATTGCTGGCTGCCGTCGCCGACACCATCGCCGCCACCGCGCCGCTGGGCAAGCCGCCGCTGATCGTCGCCTCGGGCTTTCGCGTGGACGGGATGAGCGACGAAGCGCATTTCGCCAATGCCGTCGCGGTGCTGCGCAAGGCCGCCGATCTTGCCGAGGCCGCCGGCGTGACGCTGCTGCTCGAACCGCTGAACACCAGACTGTTCGCGGCGATGTACCTGGTCAGCACCCGGCTGGGGCTCGACATCGTCGAGGCCGTGGCCAGCCCCAACCTGCGCCTGCTTTATGACGTGTGGCACAGCGCGACGATGGGCGAGGACATGGCGGCAGTGCTGGCCGGCCGCATCCACCTTGTCGCGCACGTCCAGTTCGCCGACATGGACGATCGCCATGAACCCGGCACCGGCGCCATCGACTGGGGCCGCGCCATGCGAATTCTGACGGACATGGGCTATACCGGCGGCATCGGGCTCGAATACTTCCCGACCCTGCCGATGGACCAGTCGCTGAAGCTGACCCGCAAGACACTGGGCTGCTGACAGACCGATAATCGCTGCAACCGGGAGAGGGATGTGGCCAGACCCGCGAAATTGAGCCTTACCGAACGCCTCAGCTATGGCTTCGGCGACATCGGCACCAGCCTTGCCTACAACATGGCAAGCGGGTTCCTGCTCTACTACTACACGAACGTCGTGCGCTTGCCGGCGGCGGCGGTGGGGACAGTGTTCCTGGTGGCGCGGCTGCTGGATGCGGTGATCGACATCGCGGTGGGCATCGCCGTCGATCGCACCCGCACCCGGCGCGGGCGCACGCGGCCCTATTTCCTGTTCAACGCGCTGCCTTACGCGGCCGTGACCGTGCTGCTGTTCCGCGTACCCGCCGCGTCGCAGACCGCGCAGATCGTGTACGCGTTCGTCACCTTCAAGGCGCTGGGCATCCTGATGTCGCTCCAGGCCATCCCGTACACCGCGCTGATGCCGATGATGACACGCGATACCGGCGACCGGCTGAAGCTTTCGGGGATGCGCTCGGTGGGCACCTCGGTTTCGGTGGTGCTGGGCACGGCGGCAACGATGCCGCTGGTGGGCCTGCTGGGCGGGGGGGACGAGGTCCGGGGTTTCCGCGCCGTGGCCATGCTGTTCGCCGCGATCGGCTTGGTCGCCACCCTCGCGCTTTACCGCAACTGCCATGAACGCTGCGAGGATGCGGCACCGCCGCGCTTCCCCATCCTGCCCGCCGTGCGCGAGATGCTGTGCAACCGGGCGTGGCTGGTGTGCTTCGGCTATTGCCTGCTCTATTTCATCCGCTTCGGGGTGATGATGGCCGCCACCGCCTATTTCGCCATCGAGGTGCTGCACCGGCC
>JAGWVC010000134.1 GCA_018971065.1 Sphingomonadales bacterium
TATTTCGGCCCGGCGGTGACCGAGCCGGTGCGCCTGCACGTTGCCGCCAAGCGCTATCTCTGCGCGATCGATCCCGGCTATCGTGAGCGGCTGAGCGCCGCCTCCGAATTGAGCCTGCAACTTCAGGGCGGGCCGTTCGACGCCACGCAGACCGCCGCTTTCGAACGGCACCCGCACTTTGCCGACGCGCTGCGCCTGCGCCGGTTCGACGATGCCGCCAAGCGTGCCGATTGGGCGGTGCCACCGCTGGAGGCCTATCGCCCGCTGCTGCGGCGCTTGCTGACCGCCTGACCCGCTTCAAGCAGGAGAACGCGCATGGTGCCGATGCAGGATCGCCGCAGTTTCGTCCGCGCCATGCTGGCATCGGCGGGTGCGGCGTCGGGACTGGCGCCGGCGATTGCCCGCGCGCTGGAAATTCCGGCCGATCGCCGCACCGGCACGCTGCGGGACGTTGCCCATGTCGTCATCCTGACTCAGGAGAACCGGTCGTTCGATCACTATTTCGGCACGATGCGCGGGGTGCGCGGCTATGGCGACCGCTTCGCCATTCCCGCGCCGCCGCTGGCCGGGGCGCCGAACCGCACCGTGCTGGTGCAACCGAACGAGCATCCTGGCGCGGACCCCGCGCTGATCGCGCCGTTCCGGCTGGATACCTCGGTCGATTTCCGGCTCTATCGCCCGTTGGGCACGCCGCACGGCTTTGTCGACTCGCAGGCGGCCTGGGACAACGGGCGAATGGGCGCCTGGCCGCACGCCAAGCACAACCACGCGATGGCGCACTTCACCCGCGCCGACCTGCCGTTCCAGTATGCGCTGGCCGAGGCGTTCACGCTGTGCGACGCGTATCACTGCGCGCTGCACCTGAGCACCAACCCCAACCGGCTGTTCATCTGGACCGGCACGCACGATCCGCTGGCCACCGGCAACGGCCCCGCGATCGACAACGGCTATGACACGCTGGCCGCCGATCCGCACGGCCACGGCGGCTATCGCTGGACGACTTATCCCGAACGGCTGATGGCGGCCGGAATCGGCTTCCAGATCTATCAGGACATGGCCGACAACTTCTCGGACAACCCGCTGGTGGGGTTCCGGCAATACCGCGCCGCCGCCGCCGAGCTGGCCCGCCGCACTATCGCGACGCGATCACTGGCCGACTTGCGCGGCGACGTTATCGCCGGGCGCCTGCCCGAGGTGTCGTGGATCGTCGCCCCGGCGGCGCAGTCGGAGCATCCCGGCGCATCGACCCCGCTGCAGGGCGCCGACTATACCGCGCAAGTGCTGGACGCGCTGACCGCCAACCCCGCCGTCTGGGCGCGCACCGTGCTGCTGCTGAACTTCGACGAGAACGACGGCCTGTTCGACCATGTGCCGCCGCCGGCGCCGCCGGCACGGGTGGCGGGCCGCACCGTGGGGGCGACGACGGTTCCCGCCGACGACGAATACCACCGCCATTCGCACGCCGCCGACGACGCGGTGTACCTCGACCGGCCTTATGGCCTGGGGATGCGGGTGCCGCTGTATGTGATCTCGCCGTGGAGCCGGGGCGGCCATGTCGCCTCCGAAGTGTTCGACCACACCAGCATCCTGCGGTTCCTGGAGGCGCGGTTCGGGGTGCCTGAGCCGAACATCAGCGCGTGGCGGCGGGCGGTGTGCGGCGACCTGACCTCGTGCTTCGATTTCGGCGCGCCCGAAACGCGCACATTCGTGGCGGCGCTGCCGCCGACGGCGGACCTGTCGCGACGGGCGGCGACGCTGAAGGAAGTGCCGCCGCCCCTGCCCGCGCGGCTGGCGGCGCCGGTGCAGGAAACCGGGCTGCGCCGGCGCCGGGCGACGCCGTACCGGCTGGATGCGCGACTGCACGCGGCAGGCGGCACAACCCGGCTGGTGTTCGCCAATGATTCCGGCCAGCGCGCGGCGGTGTTCCACGTCTATGACGTCCACCGGCTGGACGACGAACCCGCGCGCTACACGGTGGGCGCGGGGCGCGAACTGGCGCATGACCTGGCCGGCGGCGACGCACCCATCGACCTTTTCGTGCTGGGACCGAACGGGTTCCATCGCCGCCTGACCGGGCGGGCCGGGGTGTTCTCGGCCGGGATCGCGGCCGACCGGCCGGCGCTGGTGATCGCCAACCTGACGGCGGCGGCCCTGTCCATCGCCATGACCGACCACGCCTATGGCGCCGCGCCGATGACGATCCGGCTGGCTGCCGGGGAAACCCGGCGCGTCCGGCTGGACCTGGCTGCGTCGCACGGCTGGTACGACCGGCTGCTGGTGGCCGAAGGGCAGCAGTGGCGCATGGCCGGCCACATCGAGAACGGCGCCGGTTCGTTCTCCGATCCGGCCGCCGGTGGCCCCGCCCCGCTGGAACTGGCCCCGCCCGTCACACAGGCATCACAATCGGGCCGCACAGCCTGAGCGGCCGGCTTTTGGACAGCGCGGCACCCCGGAGACATGACGCATGGCGGAAGCCGCCCGCTTGCTGGCCGCGATCGACGGCCTGATCGACCAGGTCGGCGCCGATGCCGACGGCATTCTGGCGAAATGGCAGCCGTGGGACATCCGCCCCGATTTCGAGGCCAGCGCGGTCAACCTCGCCGCCTATCTGGCGCTGCGGCACCACGACCTGCGCGCGTTGCAGCGCGGGCTGATGCCGCTGGGGCTGTCGTCGCTGGGGCGGCTGGAAAGCCGGGTCAATCCCAGCCTGCACGCGGTTCGCGCGGCGCTGGCGGCCGGGCTTGGCGAACCGCGCGAACCCTGCGATCCCGCCGCGTTCTTCGCGGGCGAGGACCGGCTGCGCCAGCGCACGCTGGCGATGTTCGGCCCCCGGCGGCACACCCGGCCGGTCGCGCTGCTGGTGACCTGCCCGGCGAAAGCGGCGGACGATCCCGCGTTCATGCTGCGGCTGGCCCGGCGCGGGGTGGAGGCGGTGCGCATCAACTGCGCGCATGACGGCCCCGAACAGTGGGCGCGGATGGTCGCGCATGTCCGCGATGCCGAGGCCGAGACCGGGCACCGGATGCGCATCCTGATGGATCTGGCCGGGCCGAAGCTGCGCACCGGCGACATCGCCAGCGTGAACCATGCCAAGCGCGTGTTCATCGGCGATCGCATCGCCATCGTGCCGGCGGGCGAACTGGAGCGGCGGGTTCCGGCCGACGTGGCGTTCGTCTGCGAATGCACGCTGCCGGCGGCGATCGCCCAGTCGCGCGCCGGGCAGCGGCTGCTGATCGACGACGGCAAGATCGAGACCGCGATCGATCTGGTCGATGGCGCGATGGCGATTGTCCAAGTCACCCGCTGCAAGGAAGAAGGCGCGAAGCTCAAGCCGGAAAAGGGCATCAACCTGCCCGATTGCGAGCTGGCGATGCCGGCGCTGACCGACAAGGACCGCGCGGACCTGGCGTTCGTGGCCGACCATACCGACGGCATCGGCTATTCGTTCGTGCAGGGGCCGGACGACATCGCCGCGCTTCAGGCCGAGCTGGCGCGGTTGCGCCCCGACGACTGGACCGAACTGGCGCTGGTGCTGAAGATCGAGACCGCGCGCGCCATTCACAACCTGCCCGACATCATCGTGCGCGCCGCCGCGCGGCAGCCAGTGGCGATCATGATCGCGCGCGGCGATCTGGCCAACGAGATCGGCTTTGCCCGGCTGGCCGAGATGCAGGAGGAAATCCTGTGGATCGCCGAGGCCGCGCAGGTGCCGGTGATCTGGGCAACGCAGGTGCTGGAAACGCTGGTGAAGGAAGGGATGCCGCACCGGGGTGAGCTGACCGACGCGGCGATGGCGGCGCGCGCCGAATGCGTGATGCTGAACAAGGGCCCGTTCCTGTTCGACGCGATCGACGCGCTGGAGCACCTGCTGGGCCGGATGGACGACCACGTCCACAAGAAGACCCACCAGTTGCGGCGGCTGAATAGCTGGTAAAGGCAGGGCTACGCCGCTGCCGCTAGCCCGTGGCGGCGCGTGGCGAGCCGGCCCCTGAAATAGACCGTCGCATAGGCCAGCAGCACCAGCCCGAGGACGCTGGTCAGCAGGCTGACATCGACCAGGAAGTCGGCCCAGTCGAGCTTCACCCCGTCGAAGCTGCGCAGCAGGACCAGCGCCACCGAGCCGACATAGCCGCTGGCATCGGCAACATAGATCAGGAACCCGGCGGTCGCGACTTCGCCGGTGGCGGCGACCAGCCGGTCGAACAACATGCCGTTAAAGGGGGTATAAGCGAGGTATAGCCCGCCACCGATGGCGATCATCCACGCCACCGGCCCCAGCAGATGCAGCGAATAGGCCAGCGAACCGAGTCCCGCCAGCAGCAGCCCCGCACCCACCAGCGCCAGGTTGGCGACAAGGCCGGTGCGGTTGTCGCGGATCAGCGTCTGCGTGGCAAGCACCGCCGGCACCAGAAAGCAGATCGGAATCTCGGTCCAGGCGAAAATGCCGGAATTGCCGCCCAGTCCCACTTCGGTCCAGATTTCGGCGGCGAAGTTGTCGCGGAAATCGCGCAGCGCGGTCAGCATCACGTAGATCAGCACCAGAGCCGCCAGCCCCGGCGCGAATTCGCGCAGCAGCCGCTTGCGGGCCGGGCCGTCCATCGGCCGGCGCAGCACGCGCGCGGCGATATCGGCCGCGCTGGGCGGCGGCATGATCGCCAGCCCCAGCAGGCACAGCGCCAGCAGCGGCACGAAGATCAGCCCCGTGACGGCGGGCATCCACATCGGGCTGGCGATGCCGTCGAGCAGGACCCATTCGCCCACCGACTTCACGATGCCCGACGACAGGATCAGGCTGGCGCAGAGCATCGCGCCGATCAGGTCCGACTGGCGCCGCCCCTCGACGAAGCCGAACACCATGCCCCAGACCATGCCCAGCGCCAGGCCGTTGAGGAACAGGCAGGCGACGTTCCACGGCGCCGGGATCAGCGCGAACAGCACCAGCGCCAGTTCGGCAACGGCGATCTGGGCCAGGATGCCGACGATGCGCAGCCGCGCCGGCAATTCGGCGACGACCTTGACCCCGATCATCTTGGCGAGCGCGTAACCGACGACCTGCGCGATCACCAGCGCGACCTTGTACGGCAGCACCCCGAATGCCATCTGGTGGAAACTGGCCACGGCAAACGGCTTGCGGAACGCGTACATCGCGAAATAGGTGCCGAACGTCATCAGCCCGGCGTAAATCGCGAACACCGGGCCGGGCGCCTGCGCCAGCCAGCGACGCGGGCGGTCGAGCAGCGACGGCCCCGGCTCCGGTGCCGGGGTCGGCGCGGGGGCGACCAGCGCGGCGGTGTTCACGCCGCGCTGATCCGGGCGGCGATCTCGTGAACCACCGGCAGCAGTTGCGACACGTCGTCGATGACGAAATCGGCGCCGGCTTCCAGCAGGGTCTGCGCGGCGTGGGCCACCAGCGCCGCGCGTTCGGCTTCGGGCAGGGCCTGGTAATCGGCAAGGTCCAGCCCGACTTCGTTGCCCGAACCGGCGATACCCACCGTCCAGCAACCGGCCTCGCGCCCTTCGACGATGCCCACCGGCGCGTCGTCCACCTTGATGCAGCGGCCCGCCGGCCAGGCATCGAGCGCGATCAGCGCGGCCCAGGTCATCAGCGGCGCGGGGCGGCCGCTGGGCGTATCGCCGGCGCAGATCACCACATCGGGCGTGTAGCCCTGCCGGGTGGCCTCGGGCACGATGCCGGCCATCATTTCGCGGGTGTAGCCGGTGCCGGACCCGATGCGGATGCCGAGTTCGCGCAGCGCGGCGACGGTATCGACCGCGCCGGGGATCATCGAGCTGGCGCGGGCGGCGGCGCGGGTCATCGCCGGTTGCAGGTCGGCATAGATGCGCTGGATGTCATCCTCGGCCACGGGCTGGCCCTTGCCCGCCTGCCAGCGCGCGGCGACGTCGGGATTGGCCAGCAGCGCGCGCAGGTGATCGAGCTTGGCCTTGCCCATGTCGGCCCGCGCTTCGGCGGCGGTGATGGCGATGCCTTCGGCGGCGAACACATCGACCAGCGCCTCGACCGGGGCCATGCAGCCGAAATCGATGACCGTGCCCGCCCAGTCGAACACCACTGCCTTGACCGGAAATTCCTTGTTCATGCCGTCTCTCCCAATGTGCATTCGTACAGGCTGCCGATCACCCGTTCCGCCAGCCCGAAGCCGGTGGAAGCGCCGGTGCCGCTGGTGACGATGACCAGCCGGACGCCCGGTTCGGGCGTGTCGATGAAATAGGTGCGGTCGTCGGCGACCGCGTACGTGCCGGTCCAGCGTTCGACCACGGCCGGGGCCGGACGGCCGAGCGCGCGGGCATATTCGTCGAGGATGTCCTCCTCGGCCGAGGCGGGCGCGAACGGCTGGGGCAGGTCGGCATAGTGGTGGCTGTCACCGACGATCAGGCCGCCATCGCTGCCCTGCGCGACGATCAGGTGGACGCCGTTGTCGAAATGGCGCGGCTGTTCGGCGCGCAGCTTCGCTTCCAGCGCGCGGGCTTCGGGCAGCGCGCCATAGCCGCGATAGCGCACCAGGCCGAGATCGGACATCAGCGCGCCGGGGATGCGGAAGCCCGGATCGGCCAGCTTGACCATCGACAGGCGGCAGCGGCGCAGGCCGGCGGCGGCGATGCGATCGGGATAGAGCGTGGAGAAATCGTCGCCGGGGCAGACGACGACGGCGCCGGCCTCGACCACCCCGCGCGAGGTCTGGAGGCGCGGCGGGCGGGCGCTGTACACCGCCGTGCCCGGCATCAGCGTGACGCCGTGATGCTCGACCAGCCACGCGGTCAGCAGCGGGATCACATGGCGCGATTCGATGCGCAGTTCGTGTGGGCTGTGCAGCGCGCCCTTCAGGTCCGGCCCGCCAAGGCCGCCCGAGATGTCGCGGAATTCGGATGGCGCCAGCAGGCCGCAGCCCGCGCCCATTTCGGTAGCCAGGAACGCCTCGATCACCGCGATCGCCTCGGCGGAACGCGCGGTCAGGTACATGCCGTGGTGTTCGACCGGCAGGCGCGCCTGTGCGGCAACCTCGGCCCAGATGTCGCGGGTGCGCCGCGCCAGTTGCCAGCTATCGCCGCGTTCCTGACCGGTGACGGTGACGAAGCCGAAGTTGCGGATCGAGGCGCCGTTGGCCCGGACCTCGCGTTCGATCACGACGACGCGCTTGCCGGCGCGGGCGGCGACCAGCGCGTGCGCGAGGCCGATCACGCCGCCGCCGACCACGGCAAGGTCAAATGTCTGGGGCATCCGGTTCGTTCTCCTCAATCACGCCAGTGGCTGACGGCATCGCCCAGCGCCGCTTCCAGCGGGCCGAGCCAGGGCTGGAAATGGCGCCACTGCCCGGCCCCGTCGGCGTTGACCGGCCGGCGGACCTGTTCGGAACTGGGGGTGCGCACCGCGCGTTCGGTGCGGTGGAAATCCACACAGCCCGGTTCGAACGGCAGGCCGCAATGATCGAGCAGGCGCTGGACCTGGCCTTCGAGACCGGCGATCACGTCCTCATGACAGACGCGCAGCACCCTGCCGGGCAGCGCGCGGTCCCAGTGGCGCATCAGGTCGAGGTAAGTGCGGTAATAGCGGGCGATGTCCTCGGCCGAATAGCTGAACTCCTGGCCGGTCGCGAACAACTGCTTGAGGTTGGAAAAGCAGCACGCCATCGGTTCGCGCCGGGCGTCGATGATCGTCGCGCGCGGCAGGATCAGGTGGATCAGCCCGATGTGGCGGAAGTTGTTGGGCATCTTGTCGACGAACAGCGGTCGGCCCGACACGCGATGGACGCGGGTGGCCGCGAGATAGCGTTCGCCCAGTTCGCGGCATTGGTCGGCGTCGAGCCGGTTCAGCGCCTCGGGATAGCGGGGGTTGTCATAGTCCGGGTCGCGGCCCTGCATGTCCAGCACCAGGCGCTGGATGTCGGGCAGTTCCTGTGTGCCTTCGACCGCGCTGTGCGAGGCGAGGATCTGCTCGATCAGCGTCGAGCCGGAGCGCGGCAGCCCGACCACGAAGATCGGATCGGGCGACGCGGCGCCCCACCCTTCCCGCGCCGCAAAGAACGCCGGGGTGCAGACGCGCACCTGCTCGCGCGTGTTGGTCTCGAAGATGTCGGGGCGATAGCGGCTCTGCGCGCGCTGCGCGGCATTGCCGGCGGCATAGTGTTGCCACGAAGCCGCGTAGTCGGCGCGATCCTCGAACGCCTTGCCCAGCGCGAAGTCGAGGTGAATGCGATCGACCGGCGAGGTGGCCGGGTGCGCGACGGCGGCGTGCATTGCCGCGATTTCGGTATCGGCGAAGCGATAGGTCTTGAGGTTGGCCAGGCTCCACCAGGCATCGCCGAAATCGGGCCGAGCCGCCGTGGCGGCGTGATAGGCGGCGATCGCCCCCGGAAGGTCGCCCAGCGTCTTAAGCGCGTGGCCGAGCCAGAGGTTGAGATCGGCCCGGCTGGCGGCCAGCAACGGCGCGTCGAGCGGATCGGCGGCGGTATCCGGCAGTTCGGCCAGCAGCGCGCGGTACAGCGCGATTGCCTCGTCCTGCCGCCCCAGCCCGACCGCGATGGTGGAGGCGAGCGAGCGATAGTCGAAGTTCGCGGGGTCTGCGGCCAGCAGCG
>JAGWVC010000033.1 GCA_018971065.1 Sphingomonadales bacterium
CACCAATGTCCCGGCCGGCGCCGCCGCCGAACCCGCCGCGCGCTACCCCACGCCGAAGTGGACCCCGGTCACCGGCTGGCAGGTCGATCCCGCGCTGGTCTATGCCCACACCCTGCAGGAATCGGTGTTCCGCGCTCGCGCGCTCAGCCCGGCCGGCGCGCGCGGCCTCATGCAGATCATGCCCGCCGCCGCGCGTGATCACGCCGCCGAACTCGGCGTCCCCGGCTCCGCGACCGACCTGACGAAACCCGAAGTCAACCTCGCCTTCGGTCAGCTCCATCTCCAGGCGCTGCGCCAGTCGCCCGGCACGCAAGGGCTGCTGCCCAAGGTCATCGCCGCCTACAACGCCGGTCCGCTGCCGATCATGCGCTGGAACCAGCAGATTCACGACAACGGCGATCCGCTGCTGTGGATGGAATCGGTCCCCTACTGGGAAACGCGCGGCTACGTCGCCACCGTGCTGCGCAATTACTGGATGTACGAACGCCAGGCCGGCGGCCCGTCGGAAAGCCGCATGGCACTCACCCAGGGCATGTGGCCCACGTTCCCCGGCCTCACCGGCGGCAAGGCTGTCCGCATGGCCGCAGGCGGCAGCATCCCGACCACCTACACCCGCTGATCCTCGCTCGCGGGTGGCGCCGTCTTGGCGACGCGCCGCGATGTCTGTTCCGGAGGCATGGCGTTGCGGCAATCGCGCGCTTTTGCCCTGCCGCCCCCGAAGCATGATGACATGGGTTAATTACGTGTCATCGCACTCTAGCCCCGCAGCGCCGCCGCCAGCTCCCTTGCCGAAATCCCCTCCAGCCCCAGCACCGCCTCGCGCACCCGCGCCGCACGCCGCGCATCCACCGCCAGGCTCGCGCAGGCATCGAACTTCGCCACCACCTGGGCCTCGCTCATCGCCTTCTCGCCCGCGCCGCTGTTCACCCGCACATGCCGCTTCAGCACCCGCCCATCGGCCAGCGTCACCGTCACCCCGCCCGAAAACGTCGTCGGGAAATTGGTGTCGGGGTCGGCATGGCACTTCACCTTCACCGCCAGCGCGCGCGCCCGCTCGTCCGCCAGCGCCGCCGGCAGCAGGTCGGGCAGCCCGAACCGGCCATACAACAGGCACCACGCCGTCACGAACTGCGCGCTGAACTTCGCCTCGTAATCGGTCCCCGGCCGCTCCTTCGCTTCCGCCGGCTCGCACACGATATGCAGCGTCGGCTGCGCCA
This sequence comes from Sphingomonadales bacterium, assembly GCA_018971065.1. The sequence goes on from JAGWVC010000033.1 coordinate 1,218, forward strand.
GATACGCATCCACCGCCACGATCTCCACGCCGCCAATCTCGCGATGCAGCTCGATCGCCGCATCCGCGCAGCCATGAATGAAATGGCACACCGGATACGGCTTCAGCGCGGTATCGCCGAACCGCCACTCATCCCCCAAGCCCGCCGTCAGCTCCCCCAGATCGACCTCGCCCGCATGGCTCTGCAAATGCGTATCGAACAGCCCGAACTTGCCTTCGTAAGGCCGCGTCGGCCCCTTGAACCCGGCCTTCGCCAGATGCGCCGCGGTAATCCCCGCCGCCGCCCCCCAACCGGGGTGAAACCGCTTGGTCCAAGCGCCCTCTTCCAGAAACACCTGAATTCCCGCCGCCGTCGATCCGGTGATCCCCTGCGCCGCCGTGATCTGTTCCGCCGTCAGCCCCAGCAGCCGCCCCGCCGTCACCGCGCTGGCAAAGTGCGAAACCACCCCGGTCGCGTGATAGCCGACATGGTGGAATCCACCTTTCACCGCCCCGCCGATGCGAATCCCCAGCTCCGCCCCCACCAGAAACCCCGCCAGCAATTCCGCGCCTGAAAGATCATGCTCTTCGGCCAGTGCCAGCGCGGCGGGCAGGGCGGTACAGGTCGGATGGATGATGCTGCCCAGGTGCGTGTCGTCGAAGTCCAGCCCGTGCATCAGGATCGCGTTCAGCATCGCCGCATCCCTCGGCGCCCAGCCGTCCTTGCCCAGAATCGTCGAGCACGCCCCCGGCGCCGCCATCGCCGCGACCCCCGCGCGTGACGTCACGCCGAATTCCTCGACAGTCGCGGCCAGCCCCAGTCCCAGCGCATCAAGAATATGCAATTTGGCGCGGGCAACCACCGCCGCCGGCACCTCCTCCAGCCGCACATCGGCGGAAAACTGCCCGATCACTTGTGCGGGAGAAAGCTCGGTCATCGTCTCAACCTTCCAGATAATGCATTATTTGTGCTTTTGCAGACCGGCGCCAAACGCTAAGGCCTGCCCTTGCAGCCGGCCTAATCACGGCCTCACCAATGGTCAACTGTTGACAGTTTGCCGCGCACGTGAAACGGGCGGCAACGCAGGGAGTACGAAGCGATGGCGCAAACCTACCAGCTCTTTATCGACGGCCAGTGGCGCCCCGCTGCGGACGGCGCCACCATCCCGGCGGTCAACCCGTATGACCAGTCGGTCCACGCTCACGTCGCCGTCGCCACCGCCGATGATGTCGCCCAGGCCTGCGCCGCCGCTCGCCGCGCGTTCGACCAGCACTGGGGCAAGACCACTCCCGGCCAGCGCGCCGCACTGATGAACAAGCTGGCCGACCTGATCGACGCCAACGCCGCCGCCCTCGCGCTGCTCGAAACCGTCGATAACGGCAAGGTCATCCGCGAAACCTCCAGCCAGATGGCGCAGGCCGCCCGCGTGTTCCGCTACTACGCCGGCTGGGCCGACAAGGTCACCGGCTCCCTCGTCCCGCTCGATCAGGGCGCCACCGAAGGCCTCGTCCTGCGCGAAGCCTATGGCGTCGTCGCCTGCGTCACCGCGTGGAACTCGCCGATCGCCATCCTGTGCAACACGCTCCCCGCCGCGCTCGCCGCCGGCAACTGCGTCATCGTCAAGCCCAGCGAACACGCCTCCACCACCACGCTCGAAATCGCCAAGCTGTGCGAAGCGGCCGGCTTCCCCGCCGGCGTCGTCCAGGTCGTCACCGGCGCCGGCCCCACCGGCGCCGCGCTCACGTCGAATCCGCTGATCGACAAGGTCTCCTTCACCGGCTCCCCCGGCGTTGGCCGCGCCATCGCCACCGCCGCGGCCGCCAACCTCAAGCCCTGCGCGCTCGAACTCGGCGGCAAGTCGCCCAACATCGTGTTCGACGATTGCGATTTCGACCGCGCGCTGATCGGCGCGCTCGCCGGCATCTTCGGCGCCACCGGACAGACCTGCATCGCCGGCAGCCGGCTCCTCGTCCAGCGCGGCGTCTACGACCGCATGGTCGAAGGCCTCGCCGCCCGCGCCGCCCAGATCCGCATGGGCGATCCCCGCCTCGCCGAAACCGAAATGGGCACCGCCGCCAACGAACCCCAGTTCAACAAGATCCTGTCGTTCATCGACGCCGCCAAGCAGGGCGGCGCCAAACTCGTCACCGGCGGCAGCCGCGCCAGTGGCCCCGGCCTCGACAACGGCTATTTCATCCAGCCCACCATCTTCGCCGAAGTCCGCAACGACATGAAGGTCGCGGCTGAGGAAATCTTCGGCCCCGTCCTCTCGATCATCCCGTTCACCGACGAGGAGGAAGCGGTGCAGATCGCCAACGACACCCCCTACGGCCTCGCCAGCGGCGTGTGGTCGCAGGACATCAACCGCTGCATGAGGATGATGCACGCCATCCGCAGCGGCGTCGTCTGGGTCAACACCTACCGCGTCGCCGCCTCGCAGCTCCCGTTCGGCGGCATGAAGAACTCGGGCTACGGCCGCGTCCGCGGCCACGAAGGCATCCTCGAATGGATGCAGACCAAGACCGTGTTCATCGACTACTCGGGCGACAAGAGAGACCCGTTCGCGATGAAATTCTGAATGTATCTCATGCGAAGCCGCGAAGTCGCAAAAGGCTCCGTTTCTTTTTTGCGCCTTCGCGTCTTCGCGTGAGACTTATCATCAACTGCCGCTGGAACCCCGCATGACTTACCTCCTAGCCGAAAACCAGCCCGCCACCCCCCCGGGCCAGCGGTTCCGCGAACTGCTCGCCCGCCCCGGCATCCTGCAGATGCCCGGCGCCTACAACGGCCTTTCCGGCCTCCAGGCCAAGGCCGCCGGGTTCGAATCGCTCTACGTCTCGGGCGCCGCCATGTCCGCGCAGATGGGCCTGCCCGATCTCGGCATCATGACCATCGACGATGTCTGCTTCTTCATCCGCCAGATCGCCCGCGTCACCGGCCTGCCGATGCTGGTCGATGGCGACACCGGCTTCGGTGAGGCGCTGAACGTCATGCACATGGTCCGCGCCTTCGAGAATGCCGGCGCCGCCGCCGTCCAGATCGAGGACCAGTTGCTACCGAAGAAGTGCGGTCACCTCTCGGACAAGAAACTCGCCCCCGCCTCGGAAATGGCCGCCAAGGTCGCCGCCGCCCGCCGCGCCCGGAAAGACCTCGTCATCATCGCCCGCACCGACGGGCTGGAGCGCGAAGGCATCGAAGGCGCCATCGCCCGCGCCAGGCTCTATGTCGAAGCCGGCGCCGACGCCATCTTCCCCGAAGCTCTGAACGATCCCGAATCCTTCGCCCGCTTCTCCGCCGAAGTGAAAGTGCCGCTGCTCGCCAACATGACCGAATTCGGCAAGACCCCGTTCATGACCGCGCAACAGTTCGAACAGCTCGGCTACAAGATGATCATCTGGCCGGTCTCCGCCCTGCGCATCGCCGCCAAGGCGCACGAGGAACTCTACGCCACCATCAAGTCCGAAGGCTGGGTCAAGCCGCTGGTCCACCGCATGCAGACCCGCGCCGAACTCTACGCCACGATCGGCTATCACGACTACGAAGCCCTCGACGGCTCGATCGCCCAGTCCGTCGTCCCCCAATCCACCCCCGACTGACCCCCATCCTCTCCCCGCCGGGGAGAGGCTATCGCATATAAAAATCCGCCCGTCCTGAGCTTGTCGAAGGACTGTTCTTTTCTTGGCGGTACACGCCGCCGTGGCAAGATAGGGAAGGCGACCTTCATGGGGGATAGCTCTCCCCGCCGGGGAGAGGATACGAAGGCTTGGCAGCGTGCTGCCTAGCCGCAGTTGGAGAGGGGCAAACGATCCGCCAAGCCCCCACCCGCAATATCCCCCGCAATCGTGCATGCCCCGCCGCCACTGGCCCCGCACCCGGCATCGCACCGGTCGGCCATCGCCTGCAACGAAGCCTCCAGCGCCGCCAGTTCCGCCCGCCGCCGCGCCACCTCGTCCAGCCGCTGCTGCACCAGCCCGCGCATCGCCGCGCAACCGTCCGCACTATCCGCCGAAGCCTCCAGCAGTTCGCGCACCTGCTCCAGCGTCATCCCGAATTCGCGCGACCGCCGGATGAACCGCAGCCGCGTCACATCCGGCCACCCCAGGCTCCGCCGCCCGTTCGCCGATCGCGCCGCCGGCGCCACCAGCCCGATGCTCTCGTAATAGCGGATCGTCGGCACCGAACACCCGGATTTCCGCGCCGCCTCACCGATCGTCATGCCCATGCATCACCCTTGATCCTCAAGTGGCTTCAGCATGTACCACGCCGCGAATCGCAAGTCCTCATGGAGAATCAACATGAAAGCGCGCTGGCAAATTTTCGGCCTCGCCACCGCCTGCGGCCTGTGCTGCCTGCCGCTGGCGCCGGCGCTGCTCGGCACCACCGCCGCCCTCGCCGCGCTGAAAGCGCTGCCGCTCGACGTGATCGCCTGTGGTGCCGTGGGCCTGTCGGTTGTCGCCTTCGCGCTTCACGAACTGCGCAACCCGGCCAGTGAGCCGTGCGATTGCACCGACACCTGCAACACCGCCGACGGCAACTGCCACTCTTGACATTGTGAACCAATTTGGTTATATACCGCCACATCCGCCCCCAACCGAAAGCGCAAGGGGCAGGGCGGTGTTTCAGGTCGGTGTCGGCGGTCATGGCGCATTTCCAGGCGTCCCGCGCTAACGACACCTCCGCTCGGATCAGCCTGGCCCTGGCCAGCCCCGGAAGGCACCACTTGCGAGCCCTACCGCCTTCCCGCCCGATCCGCAGGGCCGAACCGGACTTTCACAACGCTGTTCTCAATCCGGTCGTTCGCATGTCAAAGCAGCAAGCCCGCGCCGCTTGAGCCAGGCACAAGCAGCCCCGACGCCGACCTGATGTCGCGCGTGTCCCCAATGGCGTAACGTCGCACTCGCCCGCGACGGCAGACCTGCGCCCATCAGAGTCCTCCCCTATGGGGAGGTGGCAGCCCGCAGGGCTGACGGAGGGGGGCACACAACCCCAGCGCCAAGCCCCGTTTCACGCAGAGCCGCAGAGGATCGCAGAGCCGGCAGTAAGCGCCGCAGGCCAAACGCCATGCAACACGCGCAACGCCAATCCGGCAGCGCGACTTCGCCGCGAAAGCTGCCGGCTCTGCGATCCTCTGCGTCTCTGCGTGAAACCCCTTCTGCCTGCTACCCCCACCCCCCGCTTGCCCCCACCGGCGCACCCGCGTGACTGCCCCGCACCAGCCCTTGGCTCATCCCCGCCGCCTGGCCTAGACAGCGCCAAGGGAAGGACCACCATGACCCAACTATCGCTGATCCACGGCACCCCGCTGCACGACGAACCCGGCATCGGCCCGCTCACTATCGCGGCTTACCTGCGCGAAGTCGTCGCCCGCCACGGCCCGGCGGAAGCGCTGGTGCTGCGCACCCCCACCACCCGCATCGCATGGTCCTACGACGATCTCCTCGCCCGCTCCCTCGAAGTCGCCCGCAGCCTCGTCGCGCTCGGCACCGCGCGCAACACCCGCGTCGGCTTCCTGATGACCAACCGGCCCGAATTCCTCGCCACCCTGTTCGGCATCGCGCTCGCCGGCGGCATCCCCGTCGCGCTCAGCACCTTCTCCACCGAGCCTGAACTGGACTACATGCTCAAAGCCTCGCAGATCGCCGTCCTGCTTTACGAGAATCAGGTGCTGAAGAAGGACTTCGGCGCCATGCTCACCGCGCTCGAACCGGCCATCGCCACCCAGTCCGGCGAACTCGTCTCCGCCCGCTTCCCGTTCCTGCGCCGCCTCGCCGTCCTCGGCGGCGTTCCCGGCGGCCCCGAACCGCTCGACGCCCCCGGCCACGGCACCGTCGAATCGTGGCAGCAATTCCTGTCCCACGGCGCCGCCACCCCCGACGATGTCGTCTTCGCCCGCGCCGACTGCACCCATCCCAACGATCCCGGCGGCATCTTCTTCTCGTCGGGCACCACCAGCCTGCCCAAGGGCATCGCCCATTCGCAACGCGCCTTCGCCATCCAGTGGTGGCGCTGGCCGCGCGTCTTCGCCATGCACGAACCCGTCCGCGCGTGGACCGGCAACGGCTTCTTCTGGTCGGGCAATGTCAGCATGGTCGTCGGCTCGGCGCTCTCCACCGGCGGCGCCGTCATCCTGCAACGCTGGTTCGACGAGGCCGAGGCGATCGACCTCATCCAGCACGAACGCGTCGCCTTCGCCAACGGCCGCCCCCACCAGTGGGCACGCTTCCACACCGCACCCAACTGGGCCACCGCCGATCTTTCCAGCCTGCGCTACGTCACCCGCAAGGAACTGATCCAGCAACACCCCACCGCCGCGCACCTCACCTGGGAAGTGCCGATGTCGTTCGGCACCACCGAGACGATGACGATCTGCACCTCGCGCGTCGCCAACGTCGATGAGGCGTTCTACGCCGGGTCGATGGGCGCGCCGCTGCCCGGCAACACCCTCAAGATCATCGATCCGCTCACCCGCGAACTCATGCCGCTGGGCCAGAAGGGCGAAATGTGCATCAAAGGCCCCACGCTGATGTCGGGCTACCTCGGCAAGGCGCCCGAACAGTGCTTCGACGCCGAAGGCTTCTACTGCACCGGCGACGCCGGCCACGTCGATGATCAGGGGCGCTTCTTCTGGGACGGCCGCCTCACCGACATGATCAAGACCGGCGGCGCCAACGTCGCCCCGCAGGAAGTCGATGACCTCCTCGCCAAATACCCCGGCGTCAAACGCGCCCAGACCGTCGGCGTCCCCGACGACCTGCTCGGCGAAATGGTCGTCACCTGCATCGTCCCCGTCGATGGCGCCACCCTCCAGGAAGCTCCGATCGTCGCCTACCTGAAACCCCACCTCGCCAGCTTCAAGATCCCCCGCCGCGTGCTGTTCTTCACCGACGCCGACTACGCGCTCACCGGCAACGAAAAGATCCAGGCCGGCAAGCTGCGCGACATCGCCGTGGCGCGGCTGGAAGCGGAAGCCGTGGCCTGATCGCTTCGCGATTTAAAAGAGGAAAAGGAAGGTGCGAGGGGATGATCCCCTCGCGCACCCCGGGGCCTTTCCGTCGCGCTGCAATGGCCCCACAGCGCCCTGCGGCGAAGCCGCCAAACCATTCCGGCTTCGCCGGTCACACCTTGACGCCACGTCCGTACGCAACCCAAAGTCCCCAGGGGGCGCGGGGGAAATGATTTCCCCCGCATCTTCCCTTCTTCCCTAGAGCGGGCTGCGTTAAATCTGAAACGTCAGCCCGCTCTACTTGTTTGTTGTCGCATCGTTTTAAGCGAAAAACCGGTTCCCACTTTTTCGCACGATGCTCTAAAACCCGTTCTTCGCCTCCCGCAGCGCCGCAAACGTCGCCACCGCATCCCCACCGGCCCCCCAGCGCGCCTGCACCCCGGCATCATCGGCGCGCAGGAACGGGTTGGTCGCCAGCTCGCGCCCCAGCCCGAACGGCACCGTCGCCTCGCCCCGCGCCCGCTTTGCGGCAATCTCCGCCGCGTAATCCGCCAGCGCCGCATTGTCCGGATCGGCATGAACCGCAAACCGCGCGTTCGACGCGGTGTACTCATGCGCGCAGTACAGCGTGGTTTCGCCGGGCAGCGCCTTCAGCCGCTCCAGGCTCGCCCAGAACTGTGGCGCCGTGCCCTCGAACATCCGCCCGCAGCCCAGCGCGAACAGCGCATCGCCGACAAAGCCGATCCCCGCCTCGGGCAGGTAGTAGGCAATGTGCCCCAGCGTATGCCCGCCGACGTTGATGACCTGTGCGGCAAACCCGCCCAGCGCCACCGTATCGCCCTGGTCCACCGTCCGGTCCACCTCGGCAATCTTCGGCGCATCCACCGCCGGCGCTGTCACCACACAGCCAGTAGCCGCCTTGATCGCCGCGTTCCCGCCGGCATGGTCGGGGTGCCAGTGCGTGTTCCAGATCTGCGTGATCCGCCACCCCTTCGCCGCCGCCTCGCGCAAGCAGGCATCGGCATCGGGCGTATCGATGCACGCGGTCTCCCCGCTCGCCGGGTCGTGGACCAGAAAGCCGTAGTTGTCGTCAAGGCACGGAAACTGGTGAACCTGAAGCATCGCCTGTCCTGTCTGTCAGCCTTTCGCGGGCACCAGTGCCGCGTCGATTTCCTTCGCCCTGCGATAGGCCGGCCGCTCGCGCAAGGGGGCAAGGTACGCATCGAATTCCGCGCGCGGCGACAGCATCCCGAAGGTCAGCATGAAGTCCAGCAGCGAGGCAACATAGACGTCGGCGGCGCTGAACCGGTCGCCGGCCAGGAACGGCCTGCCCGCCACCGCGCCGGCGATGGTGTCGATCGTCAGGTCGAAGCTGCCGAACCCGGCCATGCCCTGCTTCTCGGCCGGCACATCCCAGCCCATTGCCCTGGTGGTGAACACCGCCTCGATCGGCCCGGCGCCGAAGCACAGCCAGCGGTAATAGGCGCCACGCTGTGCCGGGGCAGGGGCCAGCCCGGCTTCCGGAAACGCATCGGCCAGATAGGCGCAGATCGCCCCGCATTCGGTCACCACCTGGTCGCCATGCCGGATCGCCGGCACCTTGCCCATTGGGTTGATCGCCAGGTACTCGGGTGCCTTCATCGTCGTGCCATAGTCCAGCAGCACGGTCTCGTAGGTCGCGCCCGCTTCCTCCAGCATCCAGCGCACGATTGCCCCGCGCGATTGCGGATTGGTATAGAATACAAGCGGTTCGGCCACGGCGAATCTCCTTGATCGGTGGGAACAATAGAGGAACGAAATTACGCGGTGTCAAGCAAAAAGCCCGCCCGGATCGCTCCGGGCGGGCTCTTGCATTGCAGCCTTGCGGCGGCGGTGAAGGATCAGTCCTTCTTCGCCTTCAGCGCGGCGCCCAGGATGTCGCCCAGCGAAGCGCCGGCATCCGACGAACCGTACTGCTCGACCGCTTCCTTCTCCTCGTGGAGCTGGCGCGCCTTGATCGAGAAGTTCGGCTTCTTCGAACGGTCGAAACCGGTAACCATCGCATCGACCTTCTGGCCAACCTGGAAACGGTCCGGACGCTGCTCGTCGCGGTCGCGGCCCAGGTCCGAACGCTTGATGAAGCCGGTGGCCCCATCTTCGCCGGCCTGAACTTCCAGCCCGCCGTCGCGCACTTCCAGCACGGTGACGGTGACGACTTCGTTCTTGCGCAGCGAGCTGCCACCCGAAGCCGAAACGCCGCCGGCCGCCGGAGCACCCTTTTCAAGCTGCTTCATGCCAAGGCTGATGCGCTCCTTCTCGATATCGACGTCGAGCACGATCGCCGAAACCTGCTCGCCCTTGCGGTGCAGCGCCAGCGCGTCCTCGCCCGAGATGCCCCAGGCGATGTCCGACATGTGGACCATGCCGTCCACGTCGCCGTCCAGGCCGATGAACAGGCCGAACTCGGTGGCGTTCTTGACTTCGCCCTCGACGGTCGAACCGACCGGGTGCTTGTCGGCAAAGGCTTCCCAGGGGTTCTGGATCGCCTGCTTCAGGCCCAGGCTGATGCGGCGCTTGTCCGAATCGACCTCGAGAACCAGCACATCGACTTCCTGCGAGGTCGAGACGATCTTGCCGGGGTGGACGTTCTTCTTGGTCCACGACATTTCCGAAACGTGGACCAGACCCTCGATGCCGGCTTCCAGTTCCACGAACGCGCCGTATTCGGTGATGTTCGTCACGGTGCCGCGCAGCTTCGCGCCGACCGGGTACTTGGCGGCAACGCCATCCCACGGATCGCTCTCGAGCTGCTTCATGCCCAGCGAAATGCGCTGCGTGTCCTGGTTGATGCGGACGATCTGCACCTTCACTTCGTCACCGATAGCGATGACTTCGCTCGGGTGGTTGACGCGCTTGTAGCTCATGTCGGTGACATGCAGCAGGCCGTCGATGCCGCCCAGGTCAACGAACGCACCGTAATCGGTGATGTTCTTGACGGTGCCGACGATGATCTGGCCTTCGGTCAGGTTCTGGATCAGGCCCGAACGCTGCTCGGCGCGGGTCTCTTCCAGCACGGCGCGGCGCGAAACCACGATGTTGCCGCGGCGGCGATCCATCTTCAGGATCTGGAACGGCTGCGGCACGTCCATCAGCGGGGTGACGTCGCGCACCGGGCGGATATCGACCTGCGAACCGGGCAGGAACGCCACGGCGCCGTCCAGATCGACGGTGAAGCCACCCTTGACGCGGCCGAAGATCACGCCCTCGACGCGCTTGCCTTCGCCGAATTCGTTCTCCAGCTTGTCCCACGCGGCTTCGCGGCGTGCGCGGTCGCGCGACAGCATCGCTTCGCCGTCGGCGTTCTCGACGCGATCGACATAGACTTCGACTTCATCGCCCACCGAAAGCCCGTGCGGCTGGCCGGCCATCGCGAATTCGCGCAGCGCCACGCGGCCTTCGCTCTTCAGGCCGACGTCGATCACGGCCTTGTCGTTTTCGATAGCGGTAATGGTGCCCTTGACCACGCGGCCTTCAAAGCCGCCGGCGCCTGCGCCGCCCAGGGTTTCGTCAAGGAGAGCCGCGAAATCGTCGCGGGTCGGGTTTGCCGTAGTGGCCATCCGATGGATTTCCTGTATCAATGTTACCGGCCAGGCGGTTGTTTCCGCCGGTCTTTCCTCTGCGCACGGCACCATGCCACCACAGGCCAAAAAGGGCCGAACCTGCCCCCCGGGCCGAATGCCGCGAAAGGCGCCCCGCCAATGAAACCACCGGCCAGACCGCGCGCGGCTAGGCCAGCCTCGCCCGAAAAGCAAGGAATTTCGGGCCTCGCATTCTAAACGCTTCCCTTGTGCAACCGTCTCCGGCAACACCACACCCGTGACCGCCCTTCGACGCAACCTGCTGCCCTGTCTCGGCTTTCTCGCCCTCGCGCTGGCCCTGCGTGCCACCACCTTCGGCGATCCCGACCGGCAGGTGGACGAGGCATTCTACTGGCTGGTCGGCCAGCGCCTTCACACCGGCGCGATTCCCTACGTCACCATCTGGGATCGCAAGCCGCTGGGCCTGTTCGCGATCTACGCCGCGCTTGCCAGCCTTGGCACCTCGGTGTGGATCTACCAACTCGCCGCCTGCGCTGCCGCCGCGCTGACGGCATGGCTGGTCTCCCGCCTCGTCGCGGAACTGGCGGGCGAAGGGCAGGGGGGCCCCACCGCCGGCTTCACCGCCGGCCTCGCCTACCTCGCCACCCTGCTCCCGTTCGAGGGTGACAGCGGCCAGGCGCCCGATTTCTACAACCCGCTGGTCGCCGCCGCTGCGCTGCTCATCGTCAGCCGCCGCGCCGAACTGGCGCGGGGCAGGGCGCCCGCCGCCGTCTGGCTGGCGATGCTGCTGTGCGGCCTCGCCATCACCGTCAAGCAGACCGCGCTGTTCGAAAGCGCATTCCTCGGCCTCTGGACCTGCGCCACGCTCTACGCCGCGCGCCTCCCGTTGCCACGCCTCGCCGCCCACGCGCTCGGCTTCGCGGCGCTCGGCGCGCTGCCGATGCTCGCCATCGTCGCCGGTTACGCGGCTATCGGCCACTGGCCCGAATTCTGGCACGCGATGGTGCTGTCCAACCTCGCCAAGGCCCGCGTCGGCGGCGAATCGTGGCGCCTCGTCGGCATCGGCTTGCGCGTCGCCCCGCTGACGCTGCTGGCCACCGCCGGACTGTTCGCAAAAACCACTGCGCGCCGCTTCACCGCGCTGTGGCTGCTTGCCGCCCTCATCGGCTTCCTGTCCGTCCCCAATGTCTACGGCCACTATCTGCTACCCGTGCTGGTGCCGCTGTCAGTCGCCGCCGGCCTCTTCCTCACCCGCACCCCGCGCCGCTGGCTGCTCACCGCCGCGCTCACCGTCTGGGCGCTGTTCTGGGAAACCCCGCCCCCCCGCGCCCAGGCACAGGAAACCGCCCGCGCCCTCACCGACATGGCATCATGGACCCGCGCCCACGACTCTGGCGGCGGCCTGCTGGTGCTCGACGGCCCGCCGCTGCTCTACCTCGCCGCGCACGAGCGTTTCCTCTCGCCGCTGGTGTTCCCCAACCACCTCGATCACGCCATCGAGGCAAACGTCAGCCATCTGAACACCGCCGCCGAAATCGACCGCATCCTCGCGCATAACCCCGGCGTCATCGCCCTCGCGCAAACCCCGCGCAACCAGCCGGTCAACGCCCACAGCTACGCCGCCGTGCAAGCCTACATCGCCGCCCGTTGCCACGCCCGCCATCAGGCGCCCGCCATCGGCCGCTACGCCGCCAACCCGATCATCCTGTTCGGCGATTGCCGCTAGTCGGAGAGTTTCTACCTTCGCAGCCATACAATTTCGTCATGCTGAACTCGTTTCAGCATCCATTTCGCCCCACGTCCGGTGGCCCGCTGAACGCGTCCAGCCCGGTTCAGCGAGATGTCGGCGAACGAAGCGAACTTCGTAACCCTTACTCGAACCCCACGAACCGCAGCGCCTCGTCCGTCGGCTTGCGCTCCGAAACCACCGCGTTCGCCGGAAAGTCCAGGTCCGGCCAGCCCAGCGCGATCGACTTCATGATCACCTGATCCTCGGGAATCCCGGCATGTTCCCGCACCACCGGCGATTGCATGATGCCCTGCGAATTGATCACCGTCCCCAGCCCGCGCGACCACGCCGCATTCACCAGCGCATTCGCCACCCCGCCGCAGTCGAAGATCGCGTCGTCGCCATCGGCCAGCGCCTTGTCGAACGTCACGATCACGCAGACCGGCGCGTCGAACTGGCGAAACCCGCGCATCATCCAGTCCTCGCGGGCCGCCTTGTCCTCGCGCGCGATGCCCATCGCCGTGAACAACTGCTTGGCGACCCCCACCTGCCGCTCGCGATGCGCCCCCGCATAAGCCGAACCGGCGCGAAACTCGCGCGATTCCGGCACCCCCGCCATCATCCGCTCGACATTGCCCGCGCGTATCCGCGCCAGCGGCTCGCCGCCGATCACGTGGAACTGCCACGGCTGGCTGTTGTACGAACTCGGCGCCCGCATCACCAGCGCGATCAGTTCCGCGATCAGCGCGCGCGGCACCGGCTTGTCCAGATAGCCGCGAATGCTGCGCCGCCCCAGAATCACCGCATCATATTCCATCGCCCGCTCCCGTGGCTGCCCTGCCAGCCGGTCTAGCCACGCCTCGCGCCCGTCGTAACCCCCTTGCCGGAACCGTGCGCGCGTGATCAACTCGGCGGCGGAGAGGAAGCAAACCATGACCCGCAAACTGCTGCTGACGATGACCGCGCTGGCCACATTCGCCACCACCGCTCACGCCCAGGACGCGCAGCCCTATCAGGGCACCATCGGCCGCACCCTCGCGGAATCGAAGGAATGGTGGCCCCAGCCGGTCCAGCCCGCCGCCACCGCGCCCAACGTGGTCTGGATTCTGCTCGACGATGTCGGCTTCGGCGCCTCGGGCACGTTCGGCGGCGGCATTCCCACCCCGGTTCTGGATAGCCTCGCCAATCAGGGCCTGCGCTACACCAATTTCCACACCACCGCGATCTGCGCGCCCACCCGCGCCGCGCTGCTCACCGGCCGCAACAGCTCGTCGGTCCACGTCGCCGGCTTCTCGCACACCATGATGTCCGCCGGCTTCCCCGGCTGGGACGGCCGCATCCCGTCGGAAGACGGCACCGTCGCCGAAGTCCTGCGCGAAGCGGGCTACGGGACTTTCGGCGTCGGCAAGTACGGCGTCACCCCTGACGAGGAATCCAGCGACGCCGGCCCGTTCGACCATTGGCCGACGGGTAAGGGCTTCGACCATTTCCTCGGCTTCCTCGGCTCGCAGACCGATCAGTACAAGCCTGACCTGATCGAGGACAACGCCCACGCCAAGCCCGATGGCCGGCACTTGAGCGAACAGATCACCGACAAGGCGATCGCGTACATCGATCGCTTCCACAAGGCCGCGCCCACCCGCCCGTTCTTCCTCTACTACGCCCCCGGCGCCACCCACGCCCCGCACCAGGTCGCGCACGAGTGGTCCGACGCGTTCAAGGGCAAATTCGACGCCGGCTGGGACGTGTTTCGCGAACAGGTCTTCGTGCAGCAGAAGAAGCTCGGCATGATCCCCGCCACCGCCGTGCTTCCCGCGCGCCACCCCGACATCAAGGCCTGGGCCAGCCTCTCGCCTGACGAGAAGAAGCTCTACGCCCGCTTCATGGAAGTCTACGCCGGCTACCTCGCCTACACCGACCACGAGATCGGCCGCCTCGTCGATCACCTGAAGGCCACCGGCCAGTACGACAACACCCTGTTCATGGTGATGATCGGCGACAACGGCGCCAGCAAGGAAGGCACGCTCTACGGCGACATCGACGTCAGCCCTGCCGCCAAGCCCGCGCCCGAGGCCGACGCCATCGCCCACAACCTCGCGAAGATCGGCGAGATCGGCACCCCCACCTCGGTCCAGGGCAACTACCCGCTCGGCTGGGCGCAGGCCGCCAACGTCCCGTTCCGCTTCTGGAAGGCCGATGCCAACAGCGAAGGCGGCACCCGCAACCCGCTGATCATCACCTGGCCGAAAGGCATCAAGGGCGACGGCAGCGTGCGCACCCAGTACGGCCACGTCATCGACATCCTGCCCACCACGCTCGAACTCGCCGGCCTGAAAGCCCCGGCCAAGATCCGCGCCGTCCCGCAAGCCCCCATCGAAGGCACCTCGCTGGCCTACTCGATCACCGACGCGAAAGCCGCCTCGCGCCACCGCGTCCAGTATTACTATGTCTTCGGCGCCCGCGCGATCTACGCCGACGGCTGGAAGGCGTCGCTGCCGTTCCCCACCAGCTTCACCCCCACCAACAACCGCCCGCCGCCCACCTTCGACGAGAACGCGTGGGAACTCTACGACCTCGACCACGACTATACCGAGCGCGTCAATCTGGCGAAGAAGTACCCGGCAAAACTGGCGGAAATGCGCAGCCTGTTCGAATCCGAGGCCAGGGCGCACAACCTCTATCCGCTGATCACCTGGGACGATGTCAACAAGGGCCGCATCCACTGCATCGACAGGTGCAAGTCGCTCGAAGAGCGCGTAAAGGAACTGACTCAGGCCGCGCCGAAATAGCCGACCTATCCGTGTTGAAGAAATCCCTTGCCGAAAAGCGGCTGGCGCACGCCATGTTGATTGTCTACACAATTGCTAGAGTTCAACCCGGCGCGCGTCGCGTTCAACAGTTTACTGGCGCCAACACTTATCGGAGAAGACGTCATGAAGGCCAGCAGCATCCTCGCCACCATCGGCGGCACCCCGCATGTCCGCCTCGCGCGCCTGTTTCCGAACCATGAAGTCTGGGTGAAGGTCGAACGCGCCAACCCCGGCGGCTCGATCAAGGACCGCATCGCCCTGTCGATGATCGAGGCGGCCGAGGCTGACGGCACGCTTCAGCCCGGCGCCACCATCATCGAACCCACCAGCGGCAATACCGGCGTCGGCCTCGCCCTGGTAGCGGCGGTGAAAGGCTACAAGCTCATCCTCGTCATGCCCGAAAGCATGAGCGTCGAACGCCGCCGCCTGATGCTCGCCTATGGCGCCAGCTTCGATCTCACCCCGCGCGAGAAGGGCATGAAGGGCGCGATCGAACGCGCGAAGGAACTGGCCGCGCAAACCCCCGGCGCGTGGATTCCGCAACAGTTCGACAACCCGGCCAACATTGCCGTCCACGTGGCCACCACCGCGCGGGAAATCCTGACGGACTTCGCCGACACCCCCATCGATGTCGTCATTACCGGCGTCGGCACCGGCGGCCACCTCACCGGCGTGGCGGAAACGCTCAAGCCGGTCTGGCCCCGCCTCAAGGCCTATGCCGTCGAACCCACGCTGTCGCCGGTCATTTCCGGCGGCCAGCCCGCCCCGCACCCCATCCAGGGCATCGGCGCCGGCTTCATCCCTGCCAACCTCCACACCCAGTCGATCGACGGCGTCATCCAGGTCGATCCCGCCGACGCCAAGGAATGGGCGCGCCGCTCCGCGCGTGAGGAAGGCCTGCTGGTCGGCATCTCCAGCGGCGCCACGCTCGCCGCCATCGCCCAGAAGCTGCCCGATCTCCCCGCCGGCAGCCGCGTCCTCGGCTTCAACTACGACACCGGCGAACGCTACCTCTCGGTGCCGGACTTCCTGCCCGAGCAATGACGCGCCAATCGTCCGCCGCCGCCTGAAGGTTCGGACCGGCCGGGCCTTGCCAGAGCCGGATTACGCTGCGATCAAGCGGTCACAAGCCACCCCACCAAAGCGAACGCCCGCCCTGCCGTGAACGGAAGCAAGCCCACGATCGACGATGTCGCCGCGCTCGCCGGCGTTGCCCGAACCACCGTGTCGCGCGTGCTCAACAACCAGCCCAACGTGCGCGAGGAAGTGCGCGACAAGGTGAACCGCGCGGTCGCCACGCTCGGCTATCGCGTCAACCTCCAGGCCCGCAACCTCGCCGGCGGCCGCATGCTGCGCATCGGCCTCGTCCACGCCTCGGACTTCGACGCGGAACCCAACTCCTATTTCGCCGCCGCGCTCGAACTTGGCGCCATGCGCGCCGGCACCCGCCTCGGCGCGCAACTCGTCACGCTGGTGGTCAACCAGAACGATCCCGGCGCGGCGGACGACATCGTCAACCGCGTCCGCGACGACCAGTGCGATGGCGTCATCCTCACCCCGCCGTTCGCCGACGATGCGGCCTTGCTGCGCAAGCTTGCCGGGCAGGGCCTCGGCGTCGTCTGCATCGCCGGCGGCCCCACGGCGGAATCGCTCGCCCCCACGTTGGGCATCGACGAATTCGGCGCCGGTCGCGACATCGGCACCCACCTGCTGGCGCTCGGCCACCGCCGCTTCGGCTTCATCAAGGGACTCGAAAACCACCTCGCCGCCGAAGGCCGGTTCGACGGTTTCCTGGCGGCGCTCGCCGAAGCCGGGCAAGGGCCGGACAGCGTCACCTGGCGTCGCGGCAACTTCACCTTCCGCTCCGGCCTCGAATGCACCCAGGCGCTGCTGGCAGACCGGCCCGACATCACCGCACTGGTCTGCGCCAACGACGACATGGCCGCCGGCGCGCTGCTGGCCGCGCACAAGGCCGGCCTGGCGATCCCGCAGGATCTGGCGATCACCGGCTTCGACGACACCCCGGTTTCCGAAATCGTCTGGCCGCCGTTGACCACGATCCACCAGCCGCTGCGTGGCATGGCGGCGCGCGCCGTCGCGCTGCTGGTCGGCCTTCCCGCCGATCCCGATCTCGGCAAACCCCGGCGCGAAATCCTCGGCCACAGCCTCGTGGTGCGCGATTCCAGCCTCGCTTCCCACTGACATTCCATCGCCGCCGGACACCGCACTTGACGCGGAGGCCGTTTGGGATCATGCATTGGAAGCGCTTCCAACAAGGCGCAACAGGTTGGCAGGGGTCCTGCCTTGGGGATTCGCGCGGAAAACCGCGTATGGAGGGGTGCAAAATGGGTTTGAGGGGCATGACACAGCCGGCAGCGAATCGCTCGCCCAGGTCCATCCGATTCGGCACAGGCGCCGTATCGATGCTGGTCCTGGCCGCGATGATGCCGCA
The DNA here is from genome assembly GCA_018971065.1 of Sphingomonadales bacterium. The sequence continues at coordinate 18,709 of JAGWVC010000033.1, forward strand.
CACCGCATTCGCGCAAGCCGCCAAGGCACCGGCCGCCGAAGCTGACAACCCGAACGAGATCATCGTCACCGGCCTGCGCCACTCGCTGGAAGCCTCGCTGGACACCAAGCGCAACATCGCCAGCATCGTCGAAGCCGTCTCGGCCGAGGAAATCGGCAAGCTTCCCGACGTGTCGATCGGTGAATCGATCGCCCGCCTGCCCGGCATCGCCGCGCAGCGCGTTGGCGGCCGCGCCCAGATCCTCTCGGTTCGCGGCTTTCCGCCCGATTTCACCACCGTCCTGCTGAACGGCCGCCAGCAGGCCAGCTCGGGCTACAACCGCGCGGTCGAGTTCGACCAGTACCCGTCCGAACTGCTGTCCTCGGTGGTCGTCTACAAGAGCCCGGATGCCGACATCGTCGGTACCGGCCTTGCCGGCACCGTCGATATGCGCACCATCCGTCCGCTCGCCTATGGCAAGCGCACCATCGCCATGAACATCCGTGGCGAACTGGATCAGGGTGGCGGCCGCAACCATGATCAGTCGAACAAGGGCTTCCGTGGTTCGATCAGCTATATCGACCAGAACAAGGACGGCACGCTCGGCTGGTCGCTCGGCTACGCCCACCTCGATGCGCCCAGCCATTCGGACCACACCAAGAACTGGTTCTACGACAATTACGGCGGCCCCGCGCAGATTCTGTCGGGCCAGGAAGCCTTCGCCACCACCGCGCGCGACAAGCGCGACGGCGTGATGGGCACGCTGGAGTGGAAGCCCAGCGACGCCATCCATTCCACGCTCGACCTGTACTACTCGCGGTTCAAGCAGCACCAGGTCAATCGCGGCGCCGAATGGTTCTCGGACCAGTGGGCTGACAATGTCGCCTACTCGAACCTCAAGACCCAGACGATCGGCACCAACACCGTCGCCACCTCCGGCCACGTCACCAATGCCGCGCCGATCCTCCGTTTCGACGACAACCAGCGCAAGGATGAGCTGTTCTCGGTCGGCTTCAACAACGAATACAAGATCGACGACAAGACCCGCTTCGTCGCCGACCTGTCCTATTCGTCGAACAAGCGCGACGAGACCTACATCGAAGCCTACGGTGGTCGCGGCCTCGGCCCGAACCAGACCCGGGTCATGGACTCCTACGATTTCAACGTCCCGGTCGATGGCTTCCCGCAGTTCACCAACTTCGGCCTGAACTATGCCGACGCCGCCCAGGTCTCGCTGGGTGACAAGGCGCCGTGGGGCGGCTGGGGCCATGACGGCCTGCTGAAGTCGCCGCACATCAAGGAAACCGTCGGCTCGATCGATCTCGGCCTCAGCCGCGACATCGACAGCTTCGTCTCGCGGATCGACGTCGGCTTCGACTGGACTCACCGCAAGAAGACCAAGACCGTCGATGAGCTCGACCTGTTCCTGAAGAACAACCGCCAGCAGATCGCGGTCGGCTCCAGCTACCTGACTGATCCCACCTCGCTGTCGTTCGCCGGCATGGGCTCGGTGCTGGGCGTCCGCATCGCCGATGCGATCGGCAACTACTACAACACCGTCCAGCTCACCGATGCCAACCACTACGACAAGGCCTGGGGTCTCACCGAAGACCTGCTGACCTTCAAGGTCCGCGCCAACATCGACAGCGGCAACCTGCACGGCAATGTCGGCGTCCAGGTCGTTCGCGCCAAGCAGCAGTCGGCGGGCCTGCGCATCAACACGCTGGTCTCGCCGCTCACCATTGGCCCGGTCTCGGTCAGCTCCACCTACACCGACGTGCTGCCCAGCCTGAACCTGTTCTACGATCTCGGCCAGTTCAAGGTTCGCCTCGCCGCCGCCAAGGTCATGGCCCGCCCGCGCATGGACGACATGCGCGCCAACATGACCCCGGGCTTCAATTCGGCGGTCTGTGCCGGTTCGCCCGGTTGCACCCCCGGCCAGGTCGTCCACCCGTGGTCGGCCACCGGCGGCAACCCGAACCTTCAGCCGTGGCGCGCCAAGGAACTCGATGTCGCGGTGGAATGGTACGGCGGCAAGTCCACCTACCTGTCGGTGAACAGCTTCTACATGTGGCTGGACAACTACGTCTACACCCAGGCGATCGCGGCCGATTTCTCGGGCTTCCCGCTGCCGGCCACGGCCTCGTCGATTCCGGCCAACGTCACCATCAGCCCGATCGGCCAGCTTACCGCACCGGCCAACGGCGAGGGCGGCTATGCGCGCGGCGTCGAGGTGTCGGGCGCGGTCGAATTCGGCAAGCTCACCCCGGCGCTCGAAGGGTTCGGCGCGGTCGGTTCGGTCTCGTACACCGATTCCTACCTTGGCCCCAACGCGATGTCGGCCATCGGCGGCACCCTGCCGGGCCTGTCGCCGTGGGTCTACAGCCTCACCGGCTATTTCGAGAAGAACGGCTTCCAGGCCCGCGCCAGCTACCGCTATCGCTCCGCGTTCAAGGGTGAGACGGTCCAGTTGTTCGCCAACCTCGGCACCGTGCAGATCCTGGCCGACAAGCAGCTCGACGCCCAGATCGGCTACACCTTCCAGAAGGGCTCGCTCGAAGGTCTCGGCCTGTTGCTTCAGGTCAGCAACGTGCTGAACTCGCCGTATCGCACCAGCTATCAGGTCAACGGCACGACCATGCTGGAAACCTACGAAAAGTATGGCCGCCAGTGGCTGCTCGGCGCGAGCTACCGCTTCTAGGCCGATCCACCTTGCCGGACCGACCAGCCTCCCGGTCGGTCCGGCAAACACCATTGCCATCATTACCGTTGCGAACAAGGCGGGGTAAGCCTGTGAATTATCGGACCTTGCTGCCTGCCACCGCCATCGCGGCCATCGCAATCCCGACCGCAGCCGCACCCGCCGGCACCACTCCCGGCTTCACCGCCGCCGAACGCGCCGCCATCGCCGCCTGGCCGGTGCGCAAAGCCACCGCCCACCGCGATCCGGCCGTCGAACGCCGCATCCGCGCCATCGTCAGCGGCATGACGCTGGAACAGAAGATCGGCCAGATCACCCAGCCCGAAATCCGCTACATCACTCCGGACGAGGTGCGCGCGCATTACATCGGCACCATCCTCAACGGCGGCGGTGCTTGGCCAGCGATGAACAAGCACGCCGCCGTCACCGACTGGACCGCGCTGGCCGATGCCTATGCGAAAGCCGCGCTCGCCACCGACATGCCGGTCAAGGTGCCGATCCTGTGGGGCATCGATGCCGTCCACGGCAACAACAACATCTTCGGCGCCACCACTTATCCGCACAACATCGGCCTCGGCGCCGCGCACGATCCCGCGCTTGTCCAGCGCATCGGCCGCGCCACCGCCCGCAGCGTCCGCGCCACCGGCATCGGCTGGGCCTTTGCGCCCACCGTCGCCGTCGTCCAGAACCAGCGCTGGGGCCGGGCCTACGAAAGCTATTCCAGCGATCCCGCGCAGGTTGCCGCCAACGGCGCCGCGCTGATCCGTGGCCTGCAAGGCAAGCTCTCTGGCGAGGGCGACGTGCTTGCCTCGGTCAAGCACTTCGTCGGCGATGGCGGCACCTTCCGCGGCATCGACCAGGGCGAGAATCGCGCCAGCCCCGCCACCCTGGCCCGTATGCATGGCCGGGGCTATTATGCCGCGCTCGATGCCGATGTGCAGACCGTGATGGTGTCGTACAACAGTTGGACGTGGCCCGCCGCCGACGGCACCGCCCATGCCTTCGGCAAGATGCACGGCGACCGCGCGCTGGTCACCGGCGTGCTCAAGCAGCGCCTCGGCTTCGACGGTCTCGTCGTGTCCGACTGGAACGCCATCGAGCAGGTCCCCGGCTGCACCGTCGATCACTGCCCACAGGCGATCAACGCCGGGGTGGATGTGTTCATGGTGCCCGAACACTGGAAGGCGTTCATCGCCAACACCCTCGCCGACGTGCGCGAAGGCCGCGTTCCCGTCGCCCGCATCGACGATGCCGTCACCCGCGTGCTGCGCGTCAAGTTCCGCACCGGCGTGTTCACCCGGCCCCTGTCGGCCAGCCGCTTCACCGGCAACGCCGCCGCGCTGGCCGATCGCCCGCTCGCGCGGGAAGCCGTGCGCAAGTCGGCCGTGCTGCTCAAGAACGATGCCGCCACCCTGCCGCTGGCGCCGGGCAAGCGCATCCTCGTCGTCGGCAACGGCGCCGACAGTGTTCCCGTCCAGTCGGGCGGGTGGAGCGTGACCTGGCAGGATGTCGAGAACGACAACGCCGATTTCCCGGTCAGCGAAACCCTGCTGGCAGGCCTGCGCCGCGTCTACGGTGCCGCCGCCGTCACGTTCTCCGCCGATGGCAGCGCCTACGCGCCCGGCAAGTTCGATGTCGTCGTCGCGGCCATCGGCGAACGGCCCCATGCCGAAATGCACGGCGATGTGCTCTGGCCGCAACCGCTGGGCGAATCGCGCCAGTATCCCGATCAGCGCACCCTGCTCGACAGGCTTGCCGGTCACGGCACCCCGGTCGTCACCGTGCTCTATTCGGGCCGCACCACCTACGCGACCGACCTGATCAACCGTTCCGACGCGTTCGTTGCCGCATTCCTGCCCGGCACCGAAGCCGGCGCGCTGGCCGACCTGCTCGCCGGCAAGGGCAAGCTGGACTTCACCGGGCGCCTCTCGTTCGCCTGGCCCAACACGCCGTGCATCAGCGGCGGCGAACCGGTCGGCGAAACGCTGTTTGCACGCGGCTACGGCCGGTCCTACGGCAACCATTCGTCAACGGGACAACTGCCAGAGGCACCGGCGGTCACCACCTGTCCCTGATCGATAGGACGGACACGATGCAGCACATCAAGCGTATCCTCATCGCCGGCGGCGGCTCGGCGGGGTGGATGACGGCGGCGCTGCTCGCCCGCCTGTTCCAGGGCCTTTACGAGGTCGTGCTGGTCGAATCCGAGGAGATCGGCATCATCGGCGTCGGCGAGGCGACGATCCCCGCCATCAAGAAGTACATCGAACTGCTCGGCCTCGACGAGAACGAGTTCATGGTGCGCACCCAGGCCAGCTTCAAGCTGGGCATCCAGTTCAACAACTGGTCGCACCCCGGCTCATCCTATGTCCACGGCTTCGGCGTCATCGGCCAGGACTGGGAATGGCTGCGCTGCCACCAGTACTGGCTGCGCCTCAACCAGCTTGGTCGCGCCGATGATTTCGCCCGCTATTCGATCAACACCGCCGCCGTGGCGCACAACAGGTTCATGCGCGCCCAGCCCGACATGGCCGACAGCCCGATCGGCCACATCGGCCATGCCTTCCATTTCGATGCCGCCCTGTTCGCGCAGTTCCTCTCCGGCTACGCGCAGGATCGCGGCGTGCGCCGGCGCGAAGGCAGGATCGGCGCGGTCAACCTGCGTAGCACCGACGGTTTCGTCGAATCGATCACGATGGCGGACGGCGAAGTCATCCCCGCCGATTTCTTCGTCGATTGCACCGGCCTGCGCGGCCTGATCATCGAACAGGCACTGCACACCGGGTACGAGAACTGGCAGCACTGGCTGCCGTGTGATCGCGCCGTTGCCGTCCCGTGCGAACGGTCGGAAAATTTCACGCCCTACACCAAATCCACCGCGCACGGCGCCGGCTGGCAATGGCGCATTCCGCTGCAACACCGCACCGGCAACGGCCACGTCTATTCCAGCCAGTACATCGACGATGCCGAGGCGGAGCGCGTGCTGCTCGCCAACCTCGACGGCGAACAGCGCGCCGATCCGTTCCGGGTGCAATACACCACCGGCAGGCGCAAGCAGTTCTGGAACAGGAACTGCGTCGCGGTCGGCCTGGCCAGCGGCTTCCTCGAACCGCTCGAATCCACCTCGATCCACCTGATCCAGTCGGCGGTGATCCGGCTGGTGCGGCTGCTGCCCGATGCCGGCTTCAACCCCGCCAACATCGCCGAATACAACCGCCAGACCACCTTCGAATACGAACGCATCCGCGATTTCATCATCCTCCACTACAAGGCCACCCAGCGCGACGACACGCCGTTCTGGAACTATTGCCGCACCATGTCGGTGCCCGAGACGCTGCAACGCAAGATCGACCTGTGGATGGCCAACGGCCGCATCTTCCGTGAGGATGAGGAACTGTTCGCCGAGGAATCGTGGATTCAGGTGCTGATCGGGCAGGGCCTGATCCCGCATGGCCACGATCCGCTGGTGGCGATCAAGAGCGACGCGCAGATCGCCCAGTTCCTGGGGAACATTGCGGCGGTCATCGAAAAGTGCGTCGCGGTCATGCCCGGCCACGCCGAATACGTCGCCAAAGTCTGCCCGGCCGCGGCGTGATCGTCGCCCGTCTCACGCTGGCCTTGTCCGCGCTGCTCGCGCTCTCGGCCCCCGCCACTGCGCAGGTTTCCCAATGGTCCACCAGCACCGATAGCACGCGCAAGCTTACCCCCATGCCGCGCCTGCCGCTGCGGCCGATGCGGGCAGGGCAGGGCACGGTGACGCTTCATCCCCGCCAGCGGCTCCAACGCATGGTCGGCTTCGGCGCGGCGATGACCGACGCTTCGGCGGAAGTGATCCAGCACCTCCCCGCCGCCGCCCGCGCTGCCCTGCTCGACGACCTGTTCCGCTCCGATGGCGAAAACCTGTCGTTCCTGCGCCTGCCGATCGGCGCCTCCGATTTCTCGCGCGATGCCTATAGCCTCGACGATATGCCCGCCGGGCAGTCGGACCCCCGCCTCACCCATTTCTCGATGGCCCGCGCCGCGTCGCAGATCGCCGCCACCCGCGCCGCCCGCGCCCGCAACCCGCATCTGGTGCTGATGGCCAGCCCGTGGAGCGCGCCGGCCTGGATGAAAACCACCGGCAGCCTCATCAAGGGCAGCCTCGCGCCAGACCGCTACCCCGCTTACGCCGCCTACTTCGGTCGCTATCTCACCGCGATGAAGCAGGCCGGCCTCCCTGTCGCCTACGTGTCGGTCCAGAACGAACCCCATTTCGAACCCGCCGATTATCCCGGAATGCGGTTCGATCCCGCCGCCCGCGCCGCCTTCATCGGCCGTCACCTCGGCCCGCTGCTGGCCCGCCGGCACCCCGGCACCAGAATACTCGACTGGGACCACAACTGGAACGAGCCCGCCAGCCCGCTTGCGGTGCTGGCAGACCCGGTGGCCCGCGCCCACGTCAGCGGCGTCGCCTGGCACTGCTATGCCGGCGATGTCGTCGCGCAGGCGCCGGTCAGCGCGGCTTATCCCGGCAAGGACGCGTTCGTCACCGAATGCTCGGGCGGGGAATGGATGCCGGGCTGGGGCAAGCCGCTGGGCTGGATGATCGACAACCTGATGATCGGCGCCACCCGCAACGGATCGCGCGGCACCCTGCTATGGAACCTCGCGCTCGATCAGAACCACGGCCCGCACAGTGGCGGCTGCCGCGATTGCCGGGGCATCGTCACCGTCGACAGCGGAACCGGCGCGATCACCCGCAATGTCGAATACTATGTGCTCGGCCACGCCGCCCGCTTCGTGAGGCCCGGCGCCCGCCGCATCGCCAGTGACGAGACCGGCGCCATCCGCAACGTCGCCTGGCGCAATCCCGATGGCACGCTGGTCCTGCTGGCGCACAACACCGGCGCCACGCCCGAAAACCTGCGTGTGCAGGCCGGTCGCACCGGCTTCGTTGCCGAACTTCCCGCAGGCGAAGTCGCCACTTTCGTCTGGCGATCCCGCCGCTAACCGGCCAAGGCGCGCGCGGGGAGAGATTCGGCCATGACGGCATTTCGCAAACTCGGCATTACCTGGGCGTTCGTCTCGGTGACGACGCTGTTCTTCGCCTGGGGGTTCATCACCTCCAACAACGATCCGCTGATCGTCGCGCTGCGGGCGGTGTTCAGCCTCAACTATACCGAGGCGCTGGCCACCCAGCTCGTGTTCTTCCTCGCCTATGGCCTGATGTCGCTGCCCGCCGCATCGCTGGGCAACCGGCTCGGCCCGGTCAACACCATCGCCGCCGCGCTGGCGGTGATGATCGCGGGATGCCTGCTGGTGCGCGTCAGCGTCGCGCTGGACAGCTATGCCCCGATCCTGATGGCGCTGTTCGTGCTGGCCATCGGCATCACCACGCTGCAGGTGGCCGCCAACCCGCTGGTTGCGGCGCTGGGGCCGCAATCCTCCAGCCACTTCCGGCTGACTTTCGCGCAGACCTTCAACTCGCTCGGCGTCGTCGTCGGCGTCCACTTCGGCAGCTCGGTCATGCTGGGCGACAAGGTCATCAACAACGGCCACGGCGCCATAACCGATCCGCAGCAGCGCGCCGAAGCGCTGGCGGCGGTCAATCACGCCTTCACGATCATGGCGGCATTGCTGGCGGTGCTGCTGCTGTTCGTCGTGCTCCAGCGCCGCCGTATCGGTACGGCGGCGGCGGGCATCGGCCCCACCCCGCAGGCCTCGGCGCTCGATGCGCTGCGCTCGCGCTGGGCGATCTCGGGCGCGCTCGCCATCGGCCTCTACGTCGGCGCCGAAGTGTCGATCGGTTCGATCATGATCAACTTCCTCAACCAGCCGCAGGTCATGGCCCTGCCGTTCGAGGACGGCGGCCGCCTGCTCGCCAACATGTACTGGATGGGCGCGCTGGCCGGCCGCTTCATCGGCAGCTTCCTGCTCACCCGCATCGCCGCGCCGCGCCTGCTCACCGTCTGCGCCTGCGCGGCGGCGGTGCTGTGCGGCACCGTCGTGCTGGCGCACGGCCCGATGGCCGGCTGGGCGGCGTTGTCGGTCGGCCTGTTCAACTCGATCATGTTCCCCACCATCTTCACGATCACGCTGGAACGCTCGGGCGTTTCGCAAAGCTCCACGTCGGGCTTCCTGTGCCTCGCCATCGTCGGCGGCGCGCTGCTGCCGATGCTGGTGGGTCGGCTGGCCGATACCGTCGGCATCAGCACCGGCTTCGTCGTGCCGATGCTGGCCTACCTCTACATCGTCAGCTTCGCGTGGCGGGCCATCGCGGCGCCGGTGTTCAAGGGTAATTGACGATCAGGTGGACGCGTCCGCCAGCGGTGAACGCCGAAGCCAGCACCCCCGCCGCCTCCAGCCCCGCCGCGTCCAGCAAGGCCGGGTCCGCCAGTTCGGCGACGATGCGGGTGCCGTGCCCTGCCACCGCGCGCAGATTCGCGGCCCCACCCAGCGCCGCCGCCTGTGCCGCCGACAGCGCCACCGGCGCAGCCGGCTCCGCCACCGCGTCGCCGCGCATCATGCCGATCTCCCCCGCGATCCGGTCGGCATCCGGCCCGACGATCACCTGCAACGTCCCCGCCGCCGGCCACACGATGCCGCGCGCGCCCAGCCGCTTCAGCGCCGCCTCGTCCACACCCGCCCGCTCGCGCACCTGCAACCGCAGCCGCGTGGTGCAGGCCCCCAGCGTCACGATGTTGCCACGGCCGCCCAGCGCCGCCAGCCACGCCGCGCCCTCCGACCCGGCGGCCACGCGCTCCTCCGCCACCTCGTCGCGCGCCTCGCGCCCCGGCGTGGCGATGTCGAACCGCACGATCGCCCAGCGGAACCCCGTGTAATAGACCGCCGCAAACCCCAGCCCCACCGGCAGCAGCCGCCACGGATGCGTCGCCAGCCCGAAATTGATCACATAGTCGAACAGCCCGGCCGAGAACGAGAACCCCAGCTTCACGTCCAGCCAGGCCAGGATCACGAACGCCAGCCCGGTCAGCACCATGTGCAGCGCATAAAGCGCCGGCGCCAGGAACATGAAGCTGAACTCCACCGGCTCGGTCACCCCGGTCAGGAACGAGGTCAGCGCCTGCGACAGCAGCATCCCGCCCACTTCCTTGCGCCGCTCGGGCCGGGCGGTGGAATACATCGCGAGGCACGCCGCAGGCAGGCCGAACATCATCACCGGAAAGAACCCGGCCATGAACGCCCCCGCCGCCGGGTCGCCCGCGAAGAACCGCCGCAGGTCGCCGGTGGCGCCGTGCCAGTCGCCCAGAATGAACCACACCACGTTGTTCAGGATGTGGTGCAGCCCGGTCACGATCAGCAGCCGGTTCAACGCGCCATAGAGGAATAGCCCGGCCATCCCGCCTTGCGCCACGCCGTTCGACAGGCCGGTGATGCCGGCGTGCAGCGCGGCATAGCCATTGCCCAGCAGGCCCGCGAACACCACGCCGAACAGCCCCATCACGATCGGCACGAACCGCCGCCCGCCGAAGAACGCCAGATACTCGGGCAGGCGGATGGCGTGGAACCGGTTGTAGCTCCACCCCGCCATGACCCCGCAGATGATCCCCACCGGCACCGCCAGATCGTGGATCGCCTTGTGGCGGAACCCGGCGCTTGCCAGTGCAGCCAGTTCCGGCGCCAACCCGCGCACCGTCGCGCCCGGCACCTGCACCAGCGCCGCCGCACCCTCGGTCGCCACCACGAAGCCGATCACCCCGGCCAGCCCCGCCGCGCCGTGGTTCTCGCGCGCGAAGCCGATGGCCACGCCGATCGCGAACAGCAGCCCCAGATTGTCGAACACCGCGTTGCCCGCCGTCGCCAGGAAACCCAGCTTCACCAACGGCAGCAGCGCCGCCACCGGGTCGGCAATGTCCGGCTGGCCCAGCCGCAACAGCAATCCCGCAATCGGCAGCACCGCGATCGGCAGCATCAGCGAACGGCCCAGCCCCTGAAACGAGGCGGTCACTCCGGCCAGACGGCTCATTGTCCCTTCTCCCCCAACAGGGCACGCACGTCGGCGGCAGTCGCCAATTCCATCGCGCGCCGCGCCAGCGCCGCGCCGTCCGCGCGATCCACCCCGCGCACCGCCTGCTTGATCGCGGGCACCAGCCCCGGCGGCACCGACAGCCTGCCCACACCCAGCCCGATCAACACCGGCACCGCCAGCGTATCCGCCGCCAACCCGCCGCACACCGAAACCGGACACCCCGCCGCCTTCCCCGCCGCGCACACCGCCGCAATCGCGCGCAACACCGCCGGGTGCAGCGGATCGGCCGCCGCCGCCAGCGCCTCGTTCGTCCGATCCATCGCCAGCACATACTGGGTCAGGTCATTGGTGCCGATCGACAGGAAATCCGCCTCGCGGGCCAACTGGTCGGCCAGCAGCACGGCGGCGGGCGTCTCCACCATCATCCCCAGCTTGACGGCCAGCGGCGTGCCCAGCGCCGCCGCTGCCGCTTCCGCCGCTGCGCGAACCTGCCGCCACTCGCCCCGATCGGCCACCATCGGCACCATCACCTCCACGGTAGCCCCTTCCGCTGCCCGCAGTGCCGCGCGCAACTGCGTCGCCAGCAACGCCGGCCAGGCCAGGCTTACCCGCACCCCGCGCACCCCCAGCGCCGGGTTGGCTTCGTCTCCCAGCGACAGAAACCGCGCCGGCTTGTCCCCGCCGATGTCCAGCGTGCGGATCGTCACGGGCCGTCCGTCCAGCGCGGCGATCACCGCGCGATAGGCGGCCACCTGCTCGTCCTCGCCCGGCGCCGCGTCGCGATCCAGAAACAGGAACTCGGTGCGCAACAGCCCGCAGCCATCGGCGCCATTGGCAAAAGCCGCCTCGGCATCCGCCACCCCGCCCAGATTGGCCATGACCGCAATCGCCGTCCCGTCGCGTGTCACCGCCGGGGCCTGCGCTGCTTCCCGCGCCTGCCGGTCCGCCGCCGCCCGTTCCCCGATTCGCGCCCGCGCATCACCCAGGGACGCATGATCGGGATCGACCGCCAGCGTCCCCGCGCCCGCATCCAGCAGCAGCACCGCGCCTTCCGCCACCGCTTCCAGCCCCGCACCCAGCCCGGTCAGCAACGGCAGGCCCAGCCCGGCGGCGATGATGGCGACGTGCGCCGTCGGGCTGGACCCGGCCAGCGCCACGCCCACCACGCCATGCCCGGCATAGTGCGCCAGTTCCGACGGCAGCAGGTCATGTGCCAGCACCACCGCGCCCGATGGCGGCACCGGCAACGCCGCCGCCCCACCCGCCAGCCCGGCCAGCACCCGCCCGCTGACATCGCGCAAGTCCGCCTGCCGCTCGGCCAGCCAGCCACCGGCAGCGGCAAAGCCTTCGCCCACCGCCCGCGCCGCGTCGGCCCAGGCATGGCCCGCCGAAGCGCCATCCGCCAGCGCCGCTTCCGCCCGCGCCCGCAGCTCCGGGTCCAGCAGCAGCTCGCGATGCGCGGCGAACACCTCGCCCGCCGTGCCGCCGGTGGACGCCAATGCTGCCAACGCCTGGGCCAGTGCCTCGGCCAGCCGCGCCCGCTCCACCGCCACGCCGTCGCCCCGCTCGGGAAACGCAAACGCCTGCGCCCGATGCCGAAACCCGGGGCCGATCGCCACGCCCGGTGATCCGCACAGTCCGGCCAACACCCCCGGCGCCGCACTTGCCGCCACCGCCGCCACACCGCGCCGCTCGCCGCTCTCCGCAAAATCGCCTGCCAGCAGCGCCAGCAGCCGCGACAGCGCGCCATCGGCACCCGCACCCGAAACCGAAACCGTCGCCCGGTCGCCAAACCCCAGACCCAGCCGCATCAGCGCCACCACGCTGGTCACATCGGCCTCGCGCTCGCCCGCCGCCAGCGTCCCCGCCAGCCCGGCCTCGCGCGCCAGCCGCGCCAGCGCCGCCGCCGGGCGGGCGTGAACGCCATGCGTCAGGCCGATCGTCACCTCGGCCGACCGACGCTCGCCCAGCGCCCCGTCCGCAACCGACGCCACGCCAACCCGCACCGCATACAGCGCATCGCCGGCGGCAATCGCCCCCGCCTCGGCCAGCATCGTCAGCGCCGCGCCGTCAGGCGCCACCACCACCACAGGCGAAACCAGGCTTTTCCCCGCCGCCGCCACCGCATCCAGATCGCAATCCAGCAGCGCATCGCCGGCCGCCACCACATCGCCCTCGCGCACGCGCGGCACGAACCCGCGCCCGCCCAGCGCCACCGTGTCGATGCCGACATGCACCATCACCTCGATGCCGCAATCGTGCCGGATCACCACGGCATGGTGCGATGCATTGAACGTCACCACCCGCCCGCCGATCGGCGCGGCCACGGTGGACGACAGCGGATCGATCGCCACACCCGGCCCTACCAACTCTTGCGAAAACGCGGCGTCGGGCGTCGCCACCAGCGGCCACAGCCAGCCCGACATCGGCGAAACGACCGTCAACGCGGCAGACTCGCCACCCGCATCCGCCATTGCCGTTCCTCCCCGCCGTTTCCCGAACCGGCAATATGGACAGGATCGGATGAAAAGGAAATACCAATTAAATACCATTTACAGACCAGCTCCGGCTCGCTAAATCCGCCGCGCACGCAGCGACAGGGCAGGGGGCACCAGGATGACGATGCTTGATCTCACCGGCCCGCTCGATGCGGCCAGCCCGATGCCGCTCTACCGCCAGCTCGAACTCGCCCTGCGCCGCACGATCGAGGCGCGGCAGGTCCGTCCGGGCGACGCACTCCCGCCTGAGCGGGACATTGCCGTCCAACTCGGCGTCTCGCGGATCACCGTGCGCAAGGCGCTCGACGCGCTAGTCGCGGAAGGCTTCCTCACCCGTCGCCAGGGTGCCGGCACGTTCGTCACCCGCCGGGTCGAGAAGAACTTTTCCAAACTCACCTCGTTCACCGAGGATATGCTGGCGCGCGGGCTGAAGCCGCACAGCGTCTGGCTCAGCCGCACCGAGGCGGCGGTCAGCCCCGAGGAAGCGATCATGCTCGGCCTCAGCCCCGGCGCGCGCGTGTTCCGCCTCAACCGCGTCCGCTACGCCGATGATGTGCCGATGGCGCTCGAATACGCCACCGTGCCGTCGTCGTTCCTCGAATCGGCCGAGGCGGTCGATTCCTCGCTCTACGAAGCGCTTGCCCGCAATGGCAACCAGCCCACCCGCGTGCTGCAACGCCTGCGCGCCACGCTGTTCCAGGGCGATCAGGCCGAAATTCTGGGCGTGCAGCCGGGCGCCGCCGGCCTGCTGATCGAACGGCGCGGCTTCGGCAGTGGCGGCCAACTGGTGGAAAGCACCCGCTCCTATTATCGCGGCGATGCCTATGATTTCGTCGCCGAGCTGAAGGCCGAATGATGGGTGCGGCCTCCGGCCACACGCTGATGTTCGCCGAGGCGGCGGCGGCGGCCGATGTCGTCGCGCGGCAGCTTGCCGCCAACCAGTCGCTTGCCGCCGCGCTGGCCCGGCACATCCGCAATTGTCGCCCGCGTCTGGTCGTCACCTGCGCGCGCGGCAGTTCCGACCATGCCGCCACGTTCGCCAAGTACCTGATCGAACGCCGCTTCGGCATTCCGGTGCTGTCGTTCACGCCGTCGCTGGCGTCGCTGCAGGGCAGGGGGCTGGGCGGCAGTGACGTGCTGTTCCTGGCCATCTCGCAATCGGGCGGCAGTCCCGACATCGTTACCGCCACCCGGCTGGCACGGGCCGAAGGGGCCTTCACCCTCGCGCTGGTGAACGTGCTCGAATCGCCGCTCGCCGCCGCTGCCGAATGCGTGCTGCCGCTCCACGCCGGGCCGGAACGTAGCGTTGCCGCCACCAAGAGCTTCATCGCCGCGATCGCCGCGCTGCTGCACTTGTGCGCCGAATGGTCCGGCGACGAAGCCGACCGGGCGCGGCTCGATCAACTACCCGCCGCGCTGGCCAGTGCATGGGCCACGGACGTCGAAGCCTTCGCCGCGCCGCTTGCCGGATGCCGCAACCTGTTCGTCGTCGCGCGTGGCCTCGGCCTCGGCATCGCGCAGGAACTGGCGCTGAAGTTCAAGGAGACCTGCCGCATTCATGCCGAGGCGTTCTCGGGCGCCGAAGTCCGCCACGGCCCGATGGCGCTGGTCGGCCCCGGCTTTCCGGTGATCATCATCGCCCAGCCCGACGAAACCCACGACGGGCTGGCCGAACTGGCGCGCGATTTCGCCGCGCGCGGCGCGCAGGTGCTCACCGTCGGTCTCGATGCCGTTGCCGGTGTTGCCCTGCCGCTCCCGCCCGCCGCGCCCGAACTGTTCCCGGCGCTGGCGATCCAGTCGCTTTATCGCCTGGTCAACGCCGTTGCGCTGGCGAAAGGGCTCGATCCCGATCGCCCGCCCTACCTCGCCAAAGTCACCGAGACGCTATGATCGACACGCTGTTTCACGGCGGCCCGATGCCCACGCTGGCTGGGGTTGATCGCGGCGAAGGTCTGGCCCTTGCCGTCGATGGCGGCCGCATCGCGTGGATCGGCCCCGAACGCGACGCCCCCACGGGCCGCCGCCGCGTCGATCTTGGCGGCGCCATGCTGCTGCCGGGCTTCATCGACGTGCAGGTCAACGGCGGCGGCGGCGTGCTGTTCAACGATACGCCCGATCCCGACGCCATCGCCGCCATTGCTCGCGCGCATTACCAATACGGCACCACCGGCCTGCTGCCCACGCTCATCAGCGACAGCCTCGATGTCGTCGATGCCGGTATCACGGCGGTGCGGGCCGCCATCGCCCGCAAGGTTCCCGGCGTGCTGGGCATCCACATCGAAGGCCCGTTCCTCAACCCCGCGCGCAAGGGCATTCACGATGCCGCGCTGCTGGCCCGCCCCACGCTGGACGTGATCCCGCGCCTCGCCGCGCTGCGGAACGGCCGGACGCTGGTCACGCTGGCGCCCGAAATGGTCCCGCCGGGCTTCGTTGCCGCGCTGGCCGCCGCCGGGGTGATCGTCAGCGCCGGGCACAGCCAGGCCAGCCTTGCCGAAACCCGCGCCGCGCTGGCCGACGGCATGACCGGGTTCACACACCTGTTCAACGCCATGCCGCCGATGCTCAACCGCGATCCCGGCGTGGTGGGTGCCGCGCTGGACGACCAGTCCGCGTGGTGCGGGCTGATCGTCGATGGCATCCATGTCGATCCCGCCGTGCTGCGCATCGCGCTGCGCTGCCGCCCGCACGATCGCTTCCTGCTGGTTACCGACGCGATGCCCGTGGTCGGCTCGCCGCTCACCGAATTCCGGCTCAACGGCATGGCCATCGATGCCCGTGACGGTCGCTGCATCGGCCCCGGCGGCACGCTGGCCGGGTCCGCGCTCGATATGGCCAGTGCCGTGCGCAACGCCGCCGCCTGGCTCGGCCTGTCGCTGCCGCAGGCTGTGGCGATGGCCAGCGCCAACCCGGCGGCGTTCCTGGGCCTGTCCGAAACCTGCGGAACGCTGGCCGTCGGCCGGCTGGCCGACCTCGTCATCGCCGACGAGGGCGTTTTGGTCCGCCAGACCTGGATCGCCGGAACCCCCGTATTCGTGGCCTGAAGCGGCCTCAATTCAGATTGGTACTACATAGGTTCCTTTTGATTGACAGCTTGTGCGGCCCATGTCAGCACCGTGACAGACCAGTAATCGATTTCCTGCCCGGGCAATTCCGGCGGAAACGCAACCTTGAGGGGGGTTGGATGAACGCGCAGAATTCACGCCGCATGGGCGGCCTCCGGTGCAGTCTCCTGGCGGGCGCGGCGGTGCTGTTCGCCATGCCCGCACACGCGCAGCAGGCCGCTGTCGCCGGTGCTGCCGATAACGAGATCATCGTCACCGGCCTGCGCTTCAGCATGAGCAGCTCGGCCGACATCAAGCGCACCAACGAAGGCATCGTCGAGGCCGTGGTCGCTGAGGACATCGGCAAGCTGCCCGACATTTCCGTGGCCGAAACGCTGGCCCGCCTGCCCGGCGTCGCCGCCCAGCGCGTCGATGGCCGCGCGCAGGACCTGTCGATTCGCGGCATGGGGCCGAAGTTCGGCGTCACCCTGCTCAACGGCAACGAGATGGTCTCCACCGGTGACGACCGCTCGTTCGAATACGACCAGCTCCCCGGCGAACTGGTCAATTCGATGGTCGTCTACAAGACCAGCGATGTCGCGCTGTCCAGCCAGGGCCTTGCCGGCACCATCGACATCCGCACCGTCCAGCCGCTCTCGGTCAAGAAGCGCCAGATCGCGCTGAACGCCCGGTTCGAGGTCAATTCCTACGGCAAGCTCGTCCCCGGCATCAGTAACAAGGGCGAACGCCTCAGCGCGTCCTATGTCGATCAGTTCATGGACGGCCACCTCGGCATCGCGCTCGGCTACACCCACCTCGGCAGCCCGGTCGAAAAGAAGTACTTCAACCCTTGGGATTTCGACACCGCCGACAATCTCTGGGTGATCGACCCCGCGCAGAACTCGCTGGGCAGCAAGATGACCTTCGACGGGTTCGAAACCGGCACCCAGTCGATCAAGACCGCGCGCGACAGCTTCCTCGGCGTCCTCGAATACAAGTCGGACAGCGGCTTCCACAGCACGCTCAACGTGTTCCACTCCGAATTCACCCAGCACATGCGCGGCGATGAAGTCGTCGGCGTCACCGCCGGCTGGGCGCCCGGCACCGAAGCGCACGTCGCGTTCGGCGCCGATCCGTTCACCCAGAAGGTCACCAACGCCACCTGGGGCCTCGTGTTCCGTGGCAACGATCGCAAGGACAGGATCACCGCGATCGACTGGAACAACGAATTCGCGCTGGGCGAATGGAAGGTCCGCGCTGACGGTTCGTGGTCGCGCGCGCACCGCCGCGAAACCATCGCGGAAATGTACGCCACCAATCCCACGGCAACCAATTACACGATCGCGTTCCCGGCGGGCTTCCGCTCGTTCGGGCAGGTGTCCAGCTCGCCGCTGAACTTCGCCAGCACCTCGGCATTCCAGCTCGCCACCTACTTCTGGGGTCCGCCGGCGGGCTATCTGACCCAGGTCGATCTCAAGGACGAGACCAAGTCGGGCAAGCTTTCCATCCGGCGTGACTGGTCGGCGGGCGTGCTTAGCTTCGTCGATGTCGGCGCCACTTATGCCCAGCGCACCAAGGCGCTGAACAACGTCGGCACCGCGTATGACTACACCGGCGGCGGCACCGCCTGCTTCATCGGCGCCTGCGCGGCCATTCCGG
>JAGWVC010000135.1 GCA_018971065.1 Sphingomonadales bacterium
GGCTTCCAGCTCGGCACCGAAACCCCGCAAAGCGCGATCATCTCGGTGATCATGCCCGACCTCGAACGCGGCGCGGCGATGTGGGAAGCGCTGATGCGCGAGGGTCTGTACGTCAACCTGGCCCGCCCGCCGGCAACCCCGGCGGGCATGACCCTGCTGCGCTGCTCGCTGTGCGCCGAACACTCGGCCGATCAGGTGCAGACCATCATCGGCATGTTCGAACGCGCCGGTAAGGCCGTGGGAATCATCTGAAGTATTGAAAACAGGGGATTTATCCTGCATTCTTGAATTTTCCGAAAATGCAGGATAAATCTTTTCAATGCAGTCGGTTAAACTCTTTTCTGACGAGCAACTGCGGGCGCTCGTGAACCTGCGTCTGCGCTATGAGGTCCAGATCGAGGCAGAGCGGGCGCTTGCCGCGTTGCCGTACAATCTCGTCAGCAAGACGGTGGGCGGGCGCGCATACCTCTATGAAGCGATAGACCGGGCCAACAACGCCAAGAGCCTGGGGCCGATGACCCCCGAACTGGAAACGCGCCTCAGCGAATACCGCGAGCAACGCGCGGATCTTCAGGCGCGGCGCGAATCGGCGAAGTCCCTGGTTGACGAATCCGCCCGGCTGGGGCGGGCGTTGCGTCTGCCGATGCTCTCCAGCGCGGCGGGGGGACTGCTGCGCGAGATCGATGCGCGGGGATTGCTGGATGGCACGCTGCTGGTGGTTGGAACCAATTGTCTACCGGCCTATTGCGCCGAGGCGGCAGGGATCATTCGCGACGCGCCTGACGAAACCGAGGATTTCGATCTGGCCTGGGTGGCGGAAGCCGAAGCGCGGGAGGCAAAGCTCTGGGCCGCGTTGAAGGCAGTTGACCGTACGTTCGTGGTCAACGCCGAGCGCGACTTCCAGGCGCGCAATGCCCGCGCCTACGAGGTCGAGCTGCTGGTGGCGCCGTCGCGCGCGGCAACGATGGCGCGACGCGAGCGCCCGCGCCCGGTGCCGATGCCCGAACAGGAATGGCTGCTGCCGGGGCGGCGGGTCGATCAGGTCGTGCCGTGTCGGGACGGCACGGCAGCGCGGTTGGTGGTGCCTGATCCGCGCTGGTTCGCCTTGCACAAGCTGTGGTTGGCGGACAAGCCGACACGCGATCCGCTGAAGCGGCCCAAGGATCGGCGGCAAGGCAAGGCGCTGCTTGATGCCGTGGCCGAGGCCATGCCGCATTACCCGTTGGACGATGCGTTTCGCGATGGCTTGCCCGGTGAGCTGTCACCCTATTTCGACACGTGGTCGCAAGGCCGGGCCTGATTCAGCCGTGCGCGCCCCTGCTGCGCGGCACCGGCGGGCGGTGGTAGGAGACGTCGTTGCGGTCGCGGGTGGCCTGGCACGGTTCCTCGGCGGTGTACGACGACGGCATGTTCCTCTGCCCCGGCGATTCGGGCAGGTCATACGTGCCCTCGATGATCGTCACGCGGTTGGCGATGCGCCATTCGCCGTTGCGGCGCTGGAAATGGTCGATGTACCGGCCGACCGAGCCGAAATGCGGCGGGTTCTTCGCGATGCCGGTGAACTGGTAGTAGGTCTCGGTATAGGCGTCGTCGCCAGCCAGCTCGCAGAAATGGTTCAGGATCGCGTGCTGGGTCGATTCGAACGCCAGCGAGGTGCCGTCGGCCCAGGGAATGAACTGGTCGGGGTGGCCGACGAAGTGGCCATGATCCTCGGTGGCGTCGTCCCAATAGCATGATCGCGCCAGTTCGTTGTCCAGCCGGTCCAGCCCGCGCCCATAGCGCAGCATGACCTCGTGAATCTCGTGCTTGTCCAGCATCGCGCGCAGTTTGGCTTCGAGAGTGGTGTCCATCGCTTCAGTCCTTCAGCCAGTCGATGATGTCGGGGGCCATCAATGGCCAGCGTTCGAAACGGCCGCGCCGGTTGGCAGGGTCGATCGGAAACGTGGAAACGTAGTTCCATTCCTGATCGCCCCACGGCGGCTCGCGGAAGGTGGAATTGGGCAGGATCTCGTGCAGCCATTCGCTGGTGCGTCGGGTGTGGGCCATGTCACTCTGCCCGCTGCGGAACAGCAGGATCGGCATGGTCAGCCTGGCCACGTCCTCGGGCGACATGCCGGGGACGGGGGTTTCGTCCGAATAGTTGAAAGCCTTGCCCCAGCGCTGCATGACCTCGATGTATTCCCACGGGTCCTGCGCCAGCAGGATGTCGCGGATGCGGGGGTTGCGGCTGATCTGATCGGCCCAGCTTGGCAATTGCACGACGGCTTCCATGCCACCTTTGGAGGCCGCGGCGATCTGGTCGCCGCAATAGAACCAGGCGAGGCCGGCGAGGCCGACCGGGCCGCCGCTGATCCACCACAGCACCATCTTGCGAACATTTTCCGGCATGCGGGCGGCGGCCATGAGGCTGACGCGCGAACCGGCGGAGCCGCCGACAAGCGCGACGTTCTTCAGCCCCAGCGCCCTGACGATGCCGACGAGGGCTTCGCAGTTCATCACCGATTCGGTGGGGGCGGTGAAGGCAATGTCGGAGGCGCCGCAGCCGGGGCGATCCCACATCAGCACGCGGTGGCCGGCATCGGCAAGGATTTGCGAGAGCTCGGGGACGCCGGCGGTATCGCGCGGGTAGCGGCCGCCCGGGGTGAGGACCAGCGGGGGGCCGTCCTCGGGGCCGATCAGTTCGTAATCGAGTTCGAGTCCGTTGACTTCGATGCGGGCCATCGTGGCGCTCTCCCGTGGGCTGGTTGCCCCGTGTCGTCCGGAGTGTTGTCCGAACGCCGGGGCAATACCAGTGACTTTGTGACGTTCAGGCGGTTTCGAGCAGGTTGCCGGCCTTGGTGCGGATGTCCCAGCGGCCCAGGCCGTAATCGCCCTTGATCGTGGTGCGGTACATCACCCGCACGTCGGTGGGGTTGCTGCCCGAAACGCAGTGCAGCATCCGGGTGTTGTCCCAGATCAGCATGTCGCTGGGCTTCCACTTGTGGTGATAGCTGCACGTCGGCTCGCACGCGACGATCGCCTTGCACACCTCGTCCAGCAGCGCGTCGCCTTCGGGGGTCTCCTCGTTCAGGATGCCCTCGCACATGTACGGCGCCACGTGCAGGCACTTCTCGCCGGTGGCGCGCGTCCACACCGCGGGGTGAATGGCGCGGGCCATGTTCTCGGCCTGGTCGTTGAATTCCTGGCTGAACGGCTTGGGCTTGATCTCGCGGTAGTTCTCCGGAACCGCGTACTTGAGGTCGCTGTACTTCGTGCGCAGCGAATAGAGGATTTCCTTGCCCTCGATCCTGGCCAGCAGGTCCTTCGGCAGCATGTTGTACAGCGCGATGCCGTCCATGAAGCCGGTGATGCCACCTTCCTCGACGATCTGCATCGCGCGCAGCACCCCGGCGCGGTTCAGCTCGTCGTTATAGGCATGGTCGAAGTGCCAGGGCAGCCAGTGAGTCAACTGCTTGCCGTTGATCTCGACAATGCCGCTGTTGTCCAGCCGGGCGGAAATCTCCACCACGCCGGGCATCCGGTCGCCATCGACGCGGGTCACGCCCTTCACCGGATGCTCCTTCAGCGGCCCGAAGCACGACGACAGCGCAAGCTGCATCGCGTCCGAATTCTCGACGTTCTCGAACACGATCATGCCGTGCTGGATGAACAGCCGGTCGATCTCGTCGCGAATCGTGGCATCCTTCAGGATTTCGAGGGTGAGGCCGCCGATGCGCACGCCGAACGGCAGGTGCGCTTCCAGCGGACGGACATCGGCGAGAAGGGGGGACAAGGCAGACATCAGGCTCTCCTGGCAACTTGCATTCGTGTTACATTGCGATATACAATGTCGGATAGTGACATGATACCGCGAGGGACGAATGGCGGTCAAGCGCAACCGCAGCGCCGGGCGGATGCTGGCGGTGTTCGAGGCTATCGCCAAGGCGCAGCCGCTGGGCGTCAGCGCGCTGGCGCGCGGGCTCGATGCCGACAAGAGCGCGGTCCAGCGCGACCTGATGACGCTGGCCGACGCCGGCTGGATCGCGCAAGTGCCCGACGGCACCGGCTGGGAGCTGACCCCGCACGTGCTGACCCTGGCGCGGCCGCCGCATTCCAGCGCCAGCCTGCGGGTGCGCGCCCGGCCGGTGCTGGAACGGTTGCGGCGGCTGACCGGCGAGACCGCCTATCTGGCGGTGCCCGATGGCGATCATTTCGTCGTGGTCGATGCGGTGGAAAGCCCGCACCTGCTGCGCATGGTGCCGCCGGTGGGCATTGTCATCCCGATCGCGCGCAGCGCCACCGGGCGCGCGGTGCTGGCGGCGCTGCCCGAGGCGAATCGCGAAGCCGTGTTGGGTGAGCCAATCCCGGCGGCGCTGGCGGCGGAACTGGAACAGACCCGCGCGCGCGGCTATGCGATCAACGATGGCGACATCGTCTCGGGCGCGCTGGCGATGGCGGCGCTGGTGCGTGGCGGTGATGGCACGGTGATCGGCAGCCTGGTGCTGACCGCCCCTGCCGAACGCCTGCCCGAAGCGCAGCGCCCCGAAGCGGGCGAACTGCTGCGCGAGGCGGCGGCCGAACTGGAACCCGATTCGCGGTAATGCCGGTGCGGTTCAGCCCTGCCGCTCGCGCAGCCGCTCCGCCGCCCCGCGCGCGATCGGCACGCTGAGGCCGTTGACCAGCCGCACTTCCTGCTTCGTCCCCGCCGTCACCGCCTCGGCAATCGCGGCGCGCGCCACCCACCAGCTTCGGTGAGTCTGCACGCCGGGCACGCCGTCCATCTCGACGATGGCATCGCGCAGCCGCATCAGCAGCAGTTCGCTGTGGCCCTCGCCGTGAACGCGCACGTAATGGTCCTCGCTCTGCAGCGCCAGGATCGGCCCGTCGAACTGCCCCAGCCGCGCCCGCAGGCGGGTTTGGCCGGTGCGATCGGCCGCCAGCGCCGGCGCATCCGCCGCCTTGTCGCCACCCGCCGCCGCTCCCGACGCCTCGGGCCGCGCGAATTGCGCCAGATAGGCCTCGGCCTTGCCCGCCCACCACGCCACCGCGCCCACCGCCGCCGCGCACAGCAGCGTGAACGACAGCAGCCCCGCATAGCCGCCCAGCAGCCGCTCCTGCGGGGGCGAGGACCATCGCCACACCTGCGCCAGCGGGATCGCCGCCAGCACCATGCCCCAGAACACGATGGCCGACGCTGGCAGCCGCGTGCGCCACGCCAGCCAGCGCCAGCCCAGCATCATCGGCCGCATCGTCGCCCAGGCGCCGGTCATCAGTGCCCACCAGTGCCAGAACCGGTCCAGCCACGGCCCCATGCCATACGTGCCGAACGGCCCCATGAACGCCACCACGCCGGCCATCACCAGCACGGCCCACAGCTCCAGCAGGATGCGGCGCACCACCAACACGTGTCCGGCCTTTCAATTCACGAAGCGTGAAATGCGGGAATACCCGATTTCCGTGGCTTTTCCAGCCCGTCGCGCGCGTCACGCATTCGCGGTTGCGGCCCCGTCCCGGCTTCGCCACCAACCCGGCCACAACCAACGGGAGAACCACGATGACCGCGATCGACATCGCCGAAAACACACGGATGAGCGATGACATTCCCACCGCCGAGCTGAACTGGAAGATCGGCGTCGATCGCTACACCTGCCCCGAATACCAGGCGCGTGAGCGTGAGCAGGTCTGGATGAAGACCTGGCAGATCGTCGGCCGCGTCGATGAACTGCCGAATGCGGGCGACTGGAAGGTCCACCAGCTTTTCGACCAGTCGTTCGTCATCGTGCGCGGCCAGGACGGTATGCTGCGCGGCTTCGTCAACGCCTGCCGCCATCGCGGCAACGTGCTGTGCGACGCGGCAAAAGGCCACGCCGGCCGCTTCACCTGCCCCTATCACCTCTGGACCTTCGGCCTCGACGGCCGCCTGCTCGCGGTCGCCCGCCCCGACCTGGTGGGTGATATCGACAAGTCCGCCCACGGCCTGATCGCGGTCCCGGTCGATACCTTCGCCGGCTTCATCTTCCTGAACCCGGACCGGAACGCCGCGCCGCTGGCCGAATTCCTCGGCCACGACGTCAGCAAGCGCCTCGCCGCCTACCGGCTCGACGAGATGGTTCCGGTCGGCATGGACGTGCGCGAGGCGCTCGATTGCAACTGGAAGGTGGTGATCGACGCGTTCTCGGAAGGCTACCACATCATCGGCGTGCATCCCGAACTGCTCGCCGTCATCGACCTTGAAGCCGGCAACAGCCGCCACGGCTTCTTCGGCGATCACGGCATGGCGGTCTCGCCGTTCGAGGTGAAGCGCACGCACGAAACCGGGCTCGAGGCGCAGGTGGACGGCATCCGCAGCCTGCCCGGCACCTTCCCCACCGTCACCGAAGTGCTGCCCCGCTTCGAGGAACTCGTCGCCGCCCACCGCGATGCCGCCGGCGAACTCCGCTTCCCGGCAGGCGTCACCGTCCGCACCCTGCTCCAGCAGGCCACCCGCGAAACCCTCACCGCCAAGGGCATGGACGTCACCGGCCTCGCCGATGAGCAGATGAGCGACAGCCAGGGCTGGTTCCTGTTCCCCAACTTCTTCATGACCATCCGTGCCGGCGAGGCGACGACGATCATGGCCCGGCCGCACCCCAGTGGCGATCCCAACAAGTGCGTGTGGCACTGCACGGCATACATGTGGCTGCCCGAGCCGCTGCGAGCCCAGTATCGTGCCGAGCTGGTCGATGTGCAGGAACCCGGCTCCTACCCCTACTTCCTCGCGCTCCAGCAGGATTACGACCAGATGCAGCGCCAGCAGCGCGGCCTGCGCAACGGCGCGCTCGAAACGCTGTCGCTGGTGCGCGAGGAGATGAGCATCGCCCGCTTCCACGCGGTGCTCGATCGCCACATGGCGGGCTGAGCCGCCGGCTTACCCGTTCCGCAAGTGCGCCCCGGCGTCGACCAGCACGGTCTCGCCGGTGGTGTGCCGCGCCGCCCGCGATCCCAGGAACAGCGCGGTTTCGGCCACGCTTTCGGGGGTGGTGTACTCCTTCAGCGGGGAATTCGCCGCCACCTTGTCGCGCAGGCCCGCCGCCCCGCCGTGATAGCCGATCTTGTCGAACCACGGGCTGTCGATGAACCCGGGGCAGATCGCGTTGACCCGCACCTTCGGCGCCAGCGCGATCGCCAGCGCCTTGGTCATCGCGTTCAGCGCGCCCTTGGAGGCGGTATAGGCAATCGACGAACCACTCCCCGTGATGCCCGCCAGCGACGATGTCATCACCACCATCGCCACCCCGGCCGCCTCCAGCAGCGGCTGCGCGGCGCGGGTCATCTGGTAGGCGCCGATCACGTTGGTGCGATAGATCGCCAGGAAATCCTCGTCGCTGATCCCGTCCAGTTTGCCATAGGGCGCCAGCCGCGTCGTCCCGGCGTTGTTGAACAGCGCGTCGATCCGCCCGAACGGCGCCGCCGCCCCGGCCACCCGCCGGCAATCCGCGTCGCTGCCCACGTCGCCCTGCGCCAGCACCGCTTCGGCCCCGGCCTCCCGCACCTGCCGCGCGGTCTCCTCCGCCTCGGCGGTGCTGCTGGCATAGTTGATCACCACCGCCCGCGCGCCCTGCCGCGCCGCGCCCACGGCGATGGCGCGGCCCAGCCCGGTGGAGGCGCCGGTGACGAGAACGATGGAATCGGCATAAGGCTGGTGCATCCCCGCACCCTGCCACGCCCGCGCCCACCCGCCAATCGCGCCCGCGGGAACTGCATCGCCCCGAAATCGCCTTTATTGTCGTTCCGGGCGCGTAACCCCTTGCCCTGCACCGCCGCCTTCGCCCATCTAGGCGGTAATGCTCCGTCAGTACGAACTCGTCGAACGCGTGAAGGAATACGCGCCGGACGCGGATGAGGCCCTGCTCAACCGCGCCTATGTCTATACCGTCCAGAAGCACGGCACCCAGAAGCGCGCCAGCGGCGACCCCTACTTCTCGCACCCGGTCGAAGTCGCCGGGCTGATGACCGAGCTGAAGCTCGACCAGGAAACCATCATCACCGCGCTGCTCCACGACACGGTCGAGGACACGCTGGCGACGATCGACGAGATCGAGCGCTACTTCGGCGCCGACATCGCCCGGCTGGTCGATGGCGTCACCAAGCTCTCGAAGATCGAGGTGATGACCGAGAGCGAGCGCGCCGCCGAAAACCTGCGCAAGTTCCTGCTGGCGATGAGCGAGGATCTGCGCGTGCTGCTGGTCAAGCTGGCCGACCGGCTGCACAACATGCGCACGCTCCACTTCATCAAGAGCGAGGACAAGCGCCGCCGCATCGCCCGCGAGACGATGGACATCTATGCCCCGCTGGCCGAACGCGTCGGCATGTACGAATACATGCGCGAGATGCAGCTCCTCGCGTTTGAGCAGATCGAACCCGAAGGCTATGCCACCATCACCGGCCGGCTGGCGCAGATCCGCAACCAGGAAGGCGGCCAGGTTGGCCAGATCGCGCTGTCGATCAAGCAGGCGCTGGCCGAGGCGGGGCTGCGCGTCGAAGTCTCGGGGCGC
>JAGWVC010000136.1 GCA_018971065.1 Sphingomonadales bacterium
GCAACTGGAAGACCGGGCTGGAGGCGTTCATGGAGCCCTACCACGTCGCCGGCACCCACACCCAGCTCCTCGCCTATGGCGACTACTACGCCTATTCGAAGCAGTTCGGCCTGCACGGCGTCTCGGGCTTCGATGAGCGGGATAGCCAGAAGAAGGAGATCGGCGGCTCGTCCAGCACCATGCGCGCCGGCAAGGGCGAGGATGCGCGCATCTCCACGTATGAACTGACCCGCGAGAACTGGGAGACGGTGAACAACGCCAGCACCACCTGGACGCTGGTGGAAGCCGCCCGCCTGTTGCAGGAGGAACTGCCCGAAGGCACGCCCACCGGCGAGGTGATCGGCCACTGGTTCAAGCGCGCCAAGGAAATCGACGCGGCGCGCGGGGTGGACTGGCCTGAACTGACCCCGGCGCAGATGACCGAGGCGGGGCTGGCCTGGCACATCTTCCCGAACATGAGCGTGCTGCACGGCGCCACCTATGCGCTGTGCTATCGCACCCGGCCTTATGGCGACAACCCGGACAAGTGCATCTTCGAGGCTTATGCGATCGAACGCTTCCCCGAGGGCGAGGAACCGCGGACCGAGTGGACATATGGCGAGGCCACCGAGGAAAACTGGGGACCGGTGCTGTGCCAGGATTTCTCGAACATGGCCGCCGTCCAGCGCGGCATGAAGTCCAGCGGGTTCAAGGGCACCCAGCCCAACCCGCACCAGGAACAGAAGGTCACCAACTTCCACCGCAACCTCGCCAACCTGATCGGCCGGGGCCACGTGAAGCTGCACGATCTGTAGAACCTGATGACGTGAACGTGAATCACGTCATCAGGCGAACAGCCCGCGCGGCGCTTGAGCGTCGCTGATGACTTTGTTGAAGCTTGCTTCAACCTAAAGTCATCTCGCATTGAGATGATACCGGAGGGGACCAGCATGGATGAATTCGTCGTTGCCGATTGCGGCATCCGCCAGTTGCACGCCCGCTTCGTCGATGCGGCCTGGCGGCAGGACCCGGAAGAATTCGGCGCCTGCTTCACGCAGGACGGCGAATGGAAGATCGGCGGCATGGTGTTCGCCGGGCGCGACGCCATCGCCGATGCCTGCGTCAAGCTGCTGGGCCGCTGCAGCCACATCCAGTTGATCCCCGCGCCGCACATCCTTGAGGTCAACGGGCAGGAAGCGCAGGGCCGCCACCACATGCTGGAAATCGCCCGCATGAACGACGGCAGCACCGCGATGACGATCGGCATCTACCACGATCGCTATGCCTTCGAAGATGGCCGCTGGCGCTACAGGCAGCGGTTCTGGTCGCTGAAGTATCGCGGCCCGGCCGACCTGTCCGGCGGCTGGACGCCCTCGCCCGACTATGGCGCGTTCCCCGGCGGCCCCGCGCTCGACGAGGTGACGTTCACCTCGCTGAAGCCCGGCGAAGGCAAATAACGCGCCCGTCCGCAAGCCATCCTTAACGGCCCGCTAACCTTGTTGTGGTTTCCTCGGACCATGCCCGCATCGGGCCAGGGACTTCGAGGGAACGGCATGGGCAGCACCTACATGGCATCGCTGGCAATCGCGGAGCTTCGCGAATTCGCCAGCTTCACCGCCTGCGAACAGCGCTACATCAAGCGCAGTCTCGATGTCGGGCTGGGCCGCCAGGACGCGTTCAAGCTGTGGGCGCGCGATGCCGCAGAATCGGGGTCGATCCGCAGCCAGTACGTGGTCTACCAGGAACTGAAATCGCTGCGCGGCGAAGTTCCCGACGAGGGAAGCTTCGAGGGCATCGAGGCGTTCATGGGCAAACTGGTGCGCCTCGCCGCGTTCGATCTCGCGCAGGAGCGCCTGTCCAGCTTCTCGGCGTTCCGCTTCCTTTACGAACGCCTGCTCGGCCCTGATTCGCGGCCGTGGTTGCCGTCGGCGTTCTGCGCCGCCGCCGCGCTGCCGCAGATCCGGCCCGATCGTCGCAAGGGCCTGCTGCAGTCGATCAGCGAAGCCGCCGCCACCGCGCCGGGCTGGTCCACGCGCGCGCCGTGCTTCTATCCGGAATGGGTGGAGAAGGAAGCCGCCTGATTTGCTCGACAAGTTCATGCCTGCCGGGATAATCGCGCAGGCATGACCTTCTCGATCCCCGGTTTCGACCTCGCCGCCTTCGTCACCGCCACCCTTGCCGAAGACCTTGGTGAAGGGCTGCCCGGCGGCGGCCACGACGTCACCAGCGAAAGCGTGATCCCCGCCACCGCGCGCTTCTCGGGGGTGATGGACAGCCGCGACGCCATCGTCGTTGCCGGGCTGCCGATCGCCGCCGCGTTCTTCCGCCACCTCGATCCCCACGTGGCCATCGAACTGCTCGCCGCCGAAGGCGATAGTGTTCCCGCCGGCACCGAACTGATGCGCCTCTCGGGCAATGCCCGCGCCCTGCTGACCGCCGAACGCAGCGCGCTTAACACCGTGCAGCACCTCGCGGGCATCGCCACGATGACCCGCGCCTATGTCGATGCGATGGCCGGGAACGCGACCCTGCTCGACACCCGCAAGACCATCCCCGGCCTGCGCCACCTCGAAAAGTACGCCACCCGCATGGGCGGCGCGCAGAACCACCGCATGGGCCTGTGGGATGCGGCGATGATCAAGGACAACCACATCGCGGTCGCCGGCGGGATCGGCCAGGCGGTGGGCAGCGCGCGCGCCGCGGGTGTCTCCAACGTCATCTGCGAGGTCGATTCGCTGGACCAGATCGAGCCCGCGCTGGCCGCCGGCGCCACCCACCTGCTGCTCGACAACATGAACCCGCCGGCGCTGCGCGAGGCCGTCGCGCTGGTGGCAGGCCGCGTGCCCACCGAAGCCTCGGGCGGGGTCCGGCTCGACACCATCGCCGCCATCGCCGCCACCGGGGTCACGTACGTGTCGGTCGGCCGCCTGACGCAAAGCGCCCCCGCCGCCGACATCGGGCTGGATTTCACGCCGCTGGGTTGAGCAGGCGCGCTCGGCACCGTAAAGGCCCCCGCATGGACGCCCTGATCATCGCCGCCGGCTACGGCAGCCGCCTTGCCGAGCTCTCCCCGTCGAAGCCCCTCACCCCGGTGGCCGGCGTGCCGCTGATCGAGCTCGGCGTGCGCCAGGCAAAGGCGGCGGGCGTCAACCGCGTCGTCGTCGTCACCGGGCACGAGGCCGAGCGGGTCGAGGCATTCCTCACCGACCTCTCCGCCCGCGCGCATATCGAGATCGTGCCCGAACGCATCGCCGACTGGTCCACGCCCAACGGCTGGTCGGTCATGGCCGGCGCCGCGCGGATCGACGGCGATTACCTGCTGATGATGGCCGACCACGTGTTCTGCGCCGGCGTGCTGTCGCGCCTGGCCATGCAAGGCGGGCCGACGCGCAGCGTCACCCTGGCCATCGACCGCCACGTGACCAACCCGCTGGTCGATCCCGACGATGCCACCTGGGTGCGGCTGGACGATCACGGCTATATCAAGGCCATCGGCAAGACCATCGCCCCCTACGACGCGGTCGATTGCGGCGCCTTCCTGGCCACGCCGGAACTGGCCGAGGCGATCCGCGCCGCCATCGCCGCCGGCAAGTCGGGCAGCCTGTCCGACGGGATGCAGCACCTGGCCGATCGGGGCCGCGCCGCCACCTTCGATGTCGGTTCCGATCCCGAAACCTGCTGGTGGATGGACGTCGACGACCCGCGCGCGCACGAACTGGCCGAACGCCTCGCCCCGCGCTTCCTGCCGGAAATCTACGCCGTCGCCTAAGCATCGCGCGAAAAAGTGGGAACCGGTTTTTCGCCTTAGAGCATGATGACATTGGATTGACCCATGTCATCATGCTCAAGATTCTGTTGCCGTGCGATTTATTGACAAAAACCGGTTCCCACTTTTTGTCATCGCACTCTAGCCGATGCGGCAAAAAATATTCAGCGCGATCAGGGGTGGGTCATCTTGATGTGCGAGGTCAGCCCGCTGCGGCTGACATTCAGCCGCACCGACTTGAACGACGGCAGGCCGAACAGCGTCGGCGGGTTGTTCGAGAAGCCATAGGCCTCGTCGGGCAGGCCCACGCTGGTGCGGTCGAACTTATGGTTGTCGTTGGCGTCATGGTACAGCGCGATCACGTAAACGCCCGGCTTCGGCACATAGATGCAGCCCTCGGTCTTGCCGGCCGCCGCCTTGACGAAGGTGACGTACAGCGAGCCATGATGCGCCAGGAAGCGGCTGGGCACGTCCGGATAAAGCGTGATCGCGATGCTGCCGCTGGCGCTTTTCACGTCCTCGGCCACGATGTTCAGCCAGGTTCCGCTGGCCGGGCCGGTGCAGCCCGCCGGCGCGGCGGCGGCGGGCGCCGCCAGGGCAAGGCCGGGAAGACCCAGCGCAACGGCCGCGCAGGCCGACAACACGGCACGCGCGCCGCTGCGAAACAGGCGGCAGCGCGCCCCGGACAGATACGAATCACTCATGACAAACCGGTCCTGGAAGGAAATTGTGGCGATTTGGCGTCCGGCACACTTGCCCTTCGCGGCTTCGCGGACCGCCACGCCCCGCAGGGTCCGGCGCACCTTCTAACCAGACCGGCCTGAATGACCAGTGAATTGGCGGCGCCACGTCTTTGATCCACTTTGGCTGCACAGTCCTCCAATATGGACAAACATGCGACGGGGCATGTGGAAAACGCGCCCTTCCGCGCTTGTTACCCTTGTGCCGCATGACTAATCGCTGAAAGACCACCATCCGTATCCGGCATCTGTTTACGGTGTCCGCCCTGGTTTATTGCGATTTCGGAAGGCAGTTTGCCGCAACATGTCCGTCCCGTTGATCTCCCCCTCGATCCTCTCCGCCAATTTCTCCCGCTTGGGTGAGGAAATCCGCGCCATCGACGCCGCCGGGGCCGACTGGATTCATGTCGATGTCATGGACGGCCATTTCGTGCCCAACATCACCATCGGCCCCGGCGTGGTGAAGGCGTTGCGCCCGCACACCACCAAGCCGTTCGACGTCCATCTGATGATCTCGCCGGTGGACAGCTTCCTGGAAGCCTTCGCCGAAGCCGGTGCCGACATCATCACCGTCCACCCCGAGGCCGGGCCGCACACCCACCGCACCGTCCAGGCCATCCGCAAGCTGGGCAAGCAGGCCGGCATCTCGCTGAACCCCGCCACCCCGGCCAAGATGCTGGATTACCTGATCGACGAGATCGACCTGGTGCTGGTGATGAGCGTCAACCCCGGCTTCGGCGGCCAGTCGTTCATCGCCAGCCAGCTCCGCAAGATCGAGGCGGTGCGCAAGATGATCGACAAGAGCGGGCGCGACATCCGGCTGGAGGTTGACGGCGGCGTCGATGTCGAGACCGCGCGCCAATGCGTCGATGCGGGGGCGGACGTGCTGGTGGCCGGCACCGCCACCTTCCGCGGCGGCCCCGAACGCTATGCCGCCAACATCGCCGCGCTCAAGGGAAGGGAATAGGCGATGGCGGAAGCGGATGGCCCGATGATGCGCGCGCAGCAACGCGTCGGGGACCCTTCCGCCACCCCCGTCATGCCCTTCGACGGGGAACAGGCGGCCGAGCCGCACGCCCTTGCCGCCGCCAAGCCGCCCGCCGCCGCCGAACTGATCGAACCGGGCCGCGCGCTGGCGCTGGCCGATTTCACCCCGCCCTCGCTGGGCGCCGGCGAACGCCTGATCCGGCTCGCCTATCGCATGGGCGTTCCCGGCCCGGCTTTGACCTCGCCGTTCCGCAAGCCCGCGCGCCCGCGCCTGCTGGCCACCGTCGCCTCGCCGCTGTCGGGCGACAAGGTGGCGGGCACCGCGCTGCGCGCCGGCCATTTCCTGGTCCACGGCTTCAAGCTGCCGATCTCGCAGGCCGATTTCGGCGGCGCCGGTCGCCTCGCCGCGCCGATCGAACGCACCGTCCACGGCTTCCACTGGCTGGCCGACCTCGAAGCCAGCGCCCCGCGCGAACAGGTCATCACCACCGCCGAGCGCATCCTTGCCGCCTGGTTCACCGCCAATCCCGACGTGCCCTCCCGCCCCGGCAAAGGCCCGGCGTGGACCGTGGCGAACGCCGGCCACCGCCTGCTGGGCTGGCTGGTCCATGCCCCGTTGATCCTCTCGGGGCAGGACAAGGCGCTGCGCAACCGCGCGCTCACCGCGCTGTCGGATACTGCCCGCTGGCTCGATCGCAACGTCACCCGGGGCGAGGATATGCTGGCGCAGGTTACCGGCTGGGCCGCCATCGTCGCCGCCGGCCTGCTGCTGCCCGATGGCCGCCCCCGCCGCCTCTATGGCGAGGCCGGGCTGATCGCCGCGCTGGGTGAACTGGTCGGCGATGACGGCGGCCTGCTGTCGCGCTCACCGCTCGGCCAGATGGAGGCGATCGCGCTGCTGGTGCGGCTCGATGCCTGCTACCGGGCCGTCCGGCGCGAACCCCCGGCGCAACTGCAATCGGTGCTGACCCTGCTGGTGCCGCCGCTGCTGGCGATGACGCATGGCGACGGCTCGCTGGGGTCATGGCAAGGCGGCTGGGCCGTCGCGGCCGATGAAGTGGCCGCGCTGGTCGCAGCCAGCGGCGTGCGCACCCGCCCGCTGCGCGACGTGCGGCAATGGGGCTACCAGCGCATCGCCGCCGGCAAATCGCTGCTGCTGCTCGATGCCGCGCCGCCGCCGCTGGCGCGTCATGCCCGCAACGGTTGCGCCTCCACCTTGGCGTTCGAGCTCAGCCACGCCGGCCAGCGCATCATCGTCAACTGCGGCGGCGCGGCTGCCGCCGGCGGGCTGATGCCGGCGCGGCTGGAACAGGGCCTGCGCGCCACCGCCGCGCACTCCACGCTGACGCTGGACGATGCCAATTCCACCGCGGTGCTGATGAACGGCCGCCTCGGCCCCGGCGTCGCCGAGGTGGAGCTGGACCGCCGCACCCTGGTCAACGAAACCACCTCGCGCTCGGGCTTCGGCGCCACCCGGATCGAGGCCAGCCACGATGGCTATGCCAGCCGCTATGGCCTGACTCACCGCCGCATCCTGATCCTGCGCGACGACGGCGCCGAGTTGCGCGGCGAGGACGCGATCGTGCCCACCAAGGGCAAGGGCAAGCGCGGCAAGGTCGCCTTCGCCATCCGCTTCCACCTCGGCCCCGGCATCGAGGTCGGCCGTTCCGAAGACGGCCAGGGCGTGGGGATGGCCCTGCCCGACGGCTCCTACTGGCAGTTCCGCGTCGGCGACGCCGAAGTCGCGATCGAGGAATCGATCTGGGCCGACGGCCAGGGCAGGCCCGTGCCGGTGCAGCAGATCGTCATCCAGGGGCTGGTCTCGCGCGGGGGCGGCTCGTTCTCGTGGCTGCTCAAGAAGATGGGCTGATCAGCCCGGCCGCCTGCAACGCCTCGGCCACCCGCTTCACATAGTCCACGTGCGCCCCGGCGCTGTCCATCCCCTGCCCCATCGTGTTCACCGAAGCATGGCTTCCCCCGGCATCACGCCAGCGCAGCGCGGTCTCGACCACCGCCTCGGGCGATTTCGCCGCCAGCATGTTGATCTGCAGCCCGAACGACGCGGCATCACGCCCTTCCCGCGCCAGATGGCCGCGCAGCGCCGCCAGTTGCGCAAAGGCATCGGCCGCGCCATCGGCAAAGATGAAGCCGTCGCCGATCCGCGCCGCGCGTGCCAGCGCCACATCGGCGAACCCGCCCAGCCAGATCGGGATCGGCCGGCGCGGGCGCGGGTTCAGTGCGGCGCGGTCGATGCGGTCGAACCGGCCCGCGAAGCTGACCAGCGGCTCGGCCCACAGCCGGCGCAGCAGCGGCACCTGCTCGTCCAGCCGCCGGCCGCGCGTGGCGAAATCCTGCCCCAGCGCATCGTATTCGACGTAGTTCCAGCCCAGCCCCACGCCCAGCCGCAGCCGCCCGTCCGACAGCAGATCGACATCCGCCGCCTGCCGGGCCACCAGCACCGTCTGCCGCTGCGGCAGGATCAGCACCCCGGTCACCAGCTCGATCCGCGTGGTGATCGCGGCCAGATAAGCGAACATCGCGAAGGGATCGTGGAACGGATGCTGGTCGTTGTAAGGCCCGTTGAGCTTCGGCTCGCGATCATGCGTGGCGCCGACAACATGATCGTAGGCCACCAGGAAGTCGAAACCGAACTGCTCCGTCGCCAGCCCGATCCGTCGCACCGCCGCCGGATCGCCGCCCAGTTCGTTTTGCGGATAGATGACACCCAGCTTCATGGCGCGGCTCCCTTTGCACAGGCGGCCTCTTTCACCCGCCCGCAACCCGCACGCAAGCCCCGGCGCGCCCAGAGCATGATGACATGTGATTAACCCATGTCATCATGCTCAAGATTCTGTTGTCGTGCGATTATTTGACAAAAACCGGTTCCCACTTTTTGTCATCGCACTCTAGGATACCGACTCATTATGACGCAACCAGATACGGATTGCGGCGAGTTGGACTGAGGCGAGGAAGTTGTCGTCGCGTTTGTCGTATCGGGTAGCCACAGCTCTGAA
>JAGWVC010000034.1 GCA_018971065.1 Sphingomonadales bacterium
TGGGGTGGCGCGAATCGAGGCGGATCATGCCCGGCGCCTCAACGTGGCGAAGCGGTAGGCGGGGAAACCATCGGCGGCCGGATGATCCTCGCCCGCCGATTCGATCCAGTCGGCCGGATCGAGCGGCGGCATGAACGTGTCGCCGACCGGCGTAACGTCGATTTCGGTCAGCTCGATCCAGTCGGCATGGGGCATGAACTGGGCGAACACGTCGGCTCCGCCGATCACCGCCACCGTATCGCCACCGGCCATCTCGATCGCCTCGGCCACCGAATGCGCCGGTTCGGCCCCGGCGGCGGACCACGCCCGGTCACGCGTCAGCACGATGTGGCGGCGGCCCGGCAGCGGGGCGGGGAACCCTTCAAAGGTGGTGCGGCCCATGATCATCGGCTTGCCCAGAGTCAGCGCCTTGAAGTGCCGCAGGTCTGCCGGGAGGCGCCAGGGCAGGCCGCCGTTGGCACCGATGACGCCATTGGCCGCGCGGGCATAGATCAGGAAAAGCTCCGGCCGCATCGGCTCAAAAGGTCAGCCGGGTGACGTGACCCATCTTGCGCCCGGGCCGGGCCGCCGCCTTGCCATAAAGGTGCAGGTGGTTGCACGGATCGGACAGGATCGCCGCCCAATCGTGCGCGGCATCACCGATCAGGTTGTCCATCACCACGCCCCTGGCGGCCAGCGCGGTATCGCCCAGCGGCAGGCCGCAGATGGCGCGGATGTGATTCTCGAACTGACTGGTGAGCGCGCCCTCGATCGTCCAGTGGCCCGAATTATGGACGCGCGGGGCCATCTCGTTGAACACCGGCCCTTCGGCGGTGGCGAAGAATTCGGCCGCCATGACCCCGACGTAGCCGAGCGCTTCGGCAATCTTCGCGGCAAGCGCGCGGGCGGGGGCGATCTGCGCGGTGAAGCTGTCAGGCGCGGGCACGGTGCTGCGCGCCAGAATGCCGCCTTCGTGGACGTTCTGCGGGGAATCCCAGAAGCGCACATCGCCATCGGCACCCCGGCACAGGATCACCGAGAACTCGCCCTGGAAACGCACGAAGCCTTCGTAGACCAGCGGCTTGCCGGGCAGGTCCAGCGCCCGGGCATCGGCGTCGGCCATGATTCGCCACTGGCCCTTGCCGTCATAGCCGTCGCGGCGGGTCTTGAGGATGCCCGGCGCACCGATCGTTGCCAGCGCGGCAGCAAGGTCGGCTGCCGAATCGACCGCCGCGTAAGGCGCGGGGGTGCCGCCAAGGCCGGTGACGAACGCCTTTTCCGCCAGGCGGTCCTGCGCGGTTTCCAGCGCGCGCGGATGCGGGTGAACGCGAACATCGCCCAGCGCCGCCAGCGGCATGACCGGCACGTTCTCGAACTCGTAGGTGACCACCGCGCAATCGGCCGCAAACCGGGCCATCGCGTCGGCATCGTCATAGGCGGCGCAGGTGAACTGCGCGGCGACCTCGGCGGCGATCGAATCGGGCTCGGGCGCGTAGATGTGGCAGCGATAGCCAAGCTGGGCGGCGGCCATCGCCAGCATCCGGCCAAGCTGGCCACCGCCAAGGATGCCGATCGTCTCGCCCGGCGCGATCATCAGGACGGCGTCTCCGCCACGGCGGCGGTCTGCGCGGCGCGATAAGCCTGAAGCCGCGCCGACAGCGCCGGATCGTTCGTCGCCAGAATCGCGGCGGCCAGCAGCCCGGCGTTGGTGGCGCCGGCTTCGCCGATCGCCAGCGTGCCGACGGGAATGCCGGCCGGCATCTGCACGATCGACAGCAGGCTGTCCTGCCCCGACAATGCCTTCGACTGCACCGGCACGCCCAGCACCGGCAGGTGAGTCATGCTGGCGACCATGCCGGGCAGATGCGC
Organism: Sphingomonadales bacterium; assembly: GCA_018971065.1. The sequence goes on from JAGWVC010000034.1 coordinate 1,849, forward strand.
GGCGCCGCCGGCGCCGGCGATCACCACCTTGAACCCGGCATCGGCCGCGCCCCTGGCGAACGCCACCAGCCGATCGGGCGTGCGGTGCGCCGAGACGATCCGGGCTTCGTAAGCCACGCCCAGCTTGTCCAGCGCCTCGGCGGCGCGGCACATCGTCGGCCAGTCGGACTGGCTGCCCATGACGATGGCGACGGGTGCCCCGGAATCGCTAGGCGCGCTCACCTCAGCGTTCCGACAGGTAGTAGCGGTCGGTCGCCGCGAGGTTGTCGTCGAGCTCGTAGACGATCGGCTGGCCGGTGGGGATTTCCAGCCCGGTGATCTCGTCATCGGAAATGCCCGAAAGATGCTTGACCAGCGCGCGCAGCGAATTGCCGTGCGCCGCCACCAGCACCGTCTCGCCCGCGCGCAACAACGGGGCGATATTCGCCTCATAGTAAGGCAATACGCGCGCGATGGTGTCCTTCAGGCTTTCGGTCGAAGGGATCGCGATGCCGGCATAACGGACGTCCGCCTTCAGGTCGAATGCGCTGCCGTCTTCCAGCACCGGGGGCGGAATGTCGAAGCTGCGGCGCCAGATCTTGACCTGATCATCGCCATGCTTCGCGGCGGTCTCGGCCTTGTCCAGCCCGGTGAGGCCGCCATAGTGACGCTCGTTCAGGCGCCAGTCCTTGGTTTCGGGAATCCACACGCGCCCGGCCGCTTCCAGCGCCAGGTGCAGCGTGCGAATCGCGCGGGTCTGGAACGAGGTGAACGCCACCGTGGGCAGCAGGCCCTTGTCCTTCAGCAACGCACCGGCGGCGCGGGCCTCGGCCTCGCCCTTTTCGGTCAGGTCAACGTCCCACCAGCCGGTGAAGCGGTTTTCGAGGTTCCACTGACTTTGGCCGTGGCGCACGAGAATGAGGCGAGGCACGTTTCACACAGCTCCCTGTTGCCGGAAGCGCGGCCCTACCGATTCGGCGCCGGTTTGGAAAGGGCTGGCGGTTCGCCCGCTTCATCCGCCGGCGCCGCGATGGCCCGGCCCTGCGCCTTGCGGCGGTGCAGGTTCTCGCGCAGCTTGGCGGCAAGGCGTTCTTCGCGGGTCGGTGGCGGGGGCGTTCGGGCGGCCATTCGCCATCCTGTGCCGCGATGCGCACGCGATCACAAGCACGCGCTTGACTTTTCCCGCCCCCGTCGCCAAAGCCCGCGCCTGCCCGCCGCCCACGGCGCCGGGCCGATGGAATGGTGTGCTGCTGTAGCTCAGTGGTAGAGCGCATCCTTGGTAAGGCTGAGGTCGGGAGTTCAATCCTCCCCAGCAGCACCATTCCACCCCCCGGCGCAGTTGAATCTACCGATTCTGCCGCCGTCCCCGCAAGCTCAGCCGCCACTCCGGCGGGAAATCGGCATCGTTGTCACGAACGGCGGCGGCCAGGCCCTTCTCGAAGGTTTCGGCGTTCACCGAAATGCCGCCAGCCAGATCGTCCTTCACTTGCGGCAGCATCGATTCGAGCCAGCCGGCCAGGATGCTGCCCATCGCCTCGCCCTGCTTCTGCTTGTAGACCTCGAAAAAGGTCTTCTGCATCGCGATCGTGTCGGTGGGGCGGTTGCGCGCGCAGGCGCGGGCGTATTTCATCGTCTCCGCCTCCAGCTCGGCGCGCGGCACGACGCTGTTGACGAAGTGGCAGGCCTGCATCTCCCGCGCGGTGAACGGCCGGCCGGTGAACACCATCTCCTGGAACTTGCGCAGCCCCATCGTGGTGATCCACTGCCACTGCCGCGCCGCCCAGCCGACGTAGCGGAACGCCGAATGGCCGAACAGCGCATCGTCCGAGGCGATGACAAGATCGACGTCCGCCGCCTGGTAGAAGTGCCAGCCATAGCAATAGCCCTTCACTTCCAGGATGCTGATCTTCCGGAAGTCCTGCAGGCTGCGCAGACCGGCGGTGGTGTCGGCATAATACTGCGTCAGCGTGGCCAGGTAGCGGTACGAATCGCGCGGCGGGTACGTGACGTCATGCCCCGGCCCCAATCGCATCTCGGGCAGCACCGAATAGTCGGGATCGCCGTTGAACATGCCCGCCATCTCCGGCAGGTCGGCGCCCGAGCCGAGATGGTCACCCACGCCGCGAATCACCAGCACGCGGACATCGTCATCGACGTTGGCGCGGTGGACCAGATCGGCGAAGCGATGGCGCGCGGCGATCGTTGGCGCGTTCAGGGCTTCGGGGCGGTTCAGCGTGATCGTGGCGATCTTGGTGGCCGGGTCCTTTTCGTAGAGGACGATCGCCTCCGCGTCCGGTCGCTCCGCCTGATCCGCCATCGTCTTTCCTTATATTGCGCCGGGTAAGGCTAGGTATCGCGTGGCGGTGTCGCCATCGGCAATTCTGGAACAATCGCGCCATCCGTTCTGACAGGCGGTTGGACACGCCGCCGGTCCAATTCTAGTGTTCCCGCATGACAAGCGATTCAGGGGAACTGGCGGACGACATCGTTCCGGCGCGGGGCGATTGCCCGGAAGACGCCTGTTTCGATCCCTGCCGGCCGGTTCCCGACACCGGCCGCGCCGGACGCGCCCGGCCCAACCAGCGCCAACGCCGCGCCCACATTCTGGCAACGATCCGGCGGATGCTGATCGAGGGCGGGTGCGATGCCGTGACCATGCGCGGCATTGCCGAGCAATCGGGCCATGCGGTGCAGACCATCTACAATCTGGTCGGCCCGCGCGATCCGGCGCTGGTCGAGGCGATCAGCGAATATACCCGCTATGTCGGACGCACCGCCGCGCACGATCCGGCAGATGCCAACGCTGTCGTCACCATCATCGACCAGTGGGTCGAATCGATCGCCGCGCGGCCGGAATTCTGCCGACAGGTCAGCCTGATCTTCCTGACCGAATCGCGCGGCGTGTTCTACGCGATCCGCGACCGGCAGAAGAAGGGCCTGCTGGGCCTGCTGCTGCGCCAGCAGAAAAGCGGGGTGCTGAAGGCCGACGCGCCGGTGCGCGACATGGCCGAGCAGATGGCGTTTGCCGCCAGCGCGCTGTGCGTGGAGTGGGCGGACCGTCCATTCCCGCTGGCCGAACTGCGGCGGCGACTGTGCGGGACGTTCGCGAACCTGCTGGCTTCCGCGATACATCCCGGTTGCTGAGACGCCGCGCGGGTTTGTTCAGGCCGGTTTGAACGCGAGCGCCACGCCGTTCATGCAATAGCGCAGTCCGGTTGGTGGCGGGCCATCGTCGAACACGTGCCCCAGGTGCCCGCCACAGCGGGCGCAGTGGACCTCGGTGCGCTGATAGCCCAGCTTGTGATCGGTGGCGGTGCCGATACCGCCGGGCAGCGGTTTCCAGAAGCTGGGCCAGCCGGTACCGCTTTCGAACTTGGTGGCCGAATCGAACAGCGGGTTGCCGTCGGCCGCGCAAGTGAAGGTGCCCTTGCGGTGTTCCTTCAGCAGCGGCGAGGTGAACGGGTATTCGGTCGATTCCTGCCGCAGCACCGCGAACTGTTCCGGGGTGAGCCGCCTGCGCCATTCCGAATCGGTAAGCTTCAGCGGAAAATCGCGCGCCATCACCGGCGACGATGAGCCGCAGCCCGCCATGATCGGCATGGCCACGCCGGCACCGAGCCAGCCCAGCAGCGTCCTGCGATTCAACCTGCATTCCATGCGAAACGCCTCCTGCCCGGTATATACGCCGGCAGGCGGCATTCGGTTACACCCGGAAGCGAAAAATCAGGCCGGCTGTGCCTTGCCCCGGAGCCGGGAAAGCAGGCTGCGCTGCCGCGACCTGCCCCCGGCCGCGCCGGACTTCATCACCCGGCGGCGGAAGATGCCGGCACCGACCTTCACGAACACGCCCACCCAGATGACCTGCCAGACCAGCGCGGCGATGTGCGGCACGATCGACGGATCGACCGCCGCGCGCGCCAGCATGGCGTAAGGCGAACTGAACGGAATCGAGATGGCCAGCACTTCCATCAGGCTGCCCGGCTTCGCCATCGCATAGCTGGCGAAGAAGAACACGAACAGTTGCAGCATCGTCACCGGCATCGACAGCGTCTGCACTTCGCGCACGGTGGCCGCCATCGAGCCGATGGTGAGGAACAGCGTGCCCAGCAGCAGATAGGCCATCGCGAAATATATGATGCCCAGCGCGATGAAGGTGGCCCAGCCGATCGCCGGCGCATCGAGATGCGGCATTGCCGAACCCGCCGCCATGCGCACGCCGACGCCGGCCGCGCCCCAGACGGCGATGCCGACCATCGACACCGCCAGCATGGCGAACAGCTTGCCCAGGAACACCGCATCCATCGGGATGGCGGCAGCCAGAACTTCGATGATCTTGTTGCCCTTTTCCTCGACCAGGTTCGACAGCACCATGCCGGCCAGCAGCATCGTCAGCAGGAACAGCAGCATCTGCCCGGCTTGCGCGGTCATCACCTGGCCGTGGTGAATATCGGCGCGGGTGGTGGTGGTGGTGGGCGACAGCCGCACCGCCGATTCCTTGCCGGGATCGGCCTGCAACGCGCGCGCGGTGACCAGTTCGATCGGCCCTCGCCATTCGTTGATGCGCTCTTTCGGGCCGGTCAGCAGCGGGCTTTCCAGCGTTCCGGTCAGCACGGCCGCCAGATCGCCGTGCCCGGCGCGCAACATGGCCTGCGCCTCGGCAGGGGTGGCATGGTTGCGGGCGATCACACGGAAATCGGGCAGCGCGCCGTCCATGTGCGACTGCATCGCGCGGTGCGCGGTCATCAGCCGGTCGGCCTCGGCAGCGGGCATCATCACCCCGATCTGCGGATCGTCGTCAACCTTCTGGACATGATCGCCGACACTGCCGGCCATCAGCCCGACCAGAATCGGGAACAGCGGGCCGATCAGGAAAAAGATGAAGCTGCGGCTGAACAGGATCGCGGTGAAATCGCGGCGGGCGACGACAAAGGCCGCCGCCAGCGTGGACAGGCGGCTGACGGAACGAGCGGGCATCAGCGTTGCTCCTCCAGATTTTCGTCCAGCGCGCGGGCGGCCGCCTCGCCGGCGATGGCGACGAACGCATCGTGCAGGCCGGCGCGCTCGATCGAGAGCGACAGGATGCCGGCATCGCCTTCGATCAGCGCGCGCAGCAGCGGTTCGATCCCGGCGGGGGGCAGTGAGAACTGCCACTGGCTGGACCCGTTTGCCTTGCGCGCGGTGCGGGCATCGGCGGGAATGGCGGCGCGCCACGGGCCGTCGCCGGCGCGGGTTTCCAGGCTGACCTGCGGCGGTATGCGATCACGCGCCACATCCACCGGCCCGGCGAACGGCACCTTGCCGCCGGCGATGATCGCCACTTCGTCGCACATGCGTTCGGCGTGAGCGATGACGTGGGTGGAGAAAATGACGGTGGTGCCGGTATCGGCCAGCGCGCGGATCATGCGTTCCAGCTTGCCCTGGTTCAGCGCGTCGAGGCCCGAGAACGGCTCGTCGAAGATGACCAGGCGCGGCTTGTGGACCAGCGTGCCCAACAATTGCACCTGCTGCGCCATGCCCTTGGAAAGCTGCCTGATCTGCCGTTCGGCGGCATAGCCGAGGCCATGCGCTTCCAGCAGCTCGCGCCCGCGCCGGCGGCCTTCGGCCAGCGGCAGGCCGCGCAGCGAGCCGAGGAAGGCGATCGCCTCGTAGGATTTCATCGCCGGATAGAGCCCGCGCTCCTCGGGCAGGTAGCCGATCTGGCCGGCGATCTCGTGCGGGCGTTCATGCCCCAGCACGCGGCGCACGCCCGAATCGGGATCGATGATGCCCAGCAACATGCGCAGCGTGGTGGTCTTGCCGGCGCCATTCGGCCCCAGGATGCCGTAGATCGACCCTTCCGGCACGATCAGATCGACCCCGTCAACGGCGGTGAAGCCGTCGAATCGCTTGACCAGTCCGCGCGCCTCTATCGCCAGCGGCCTTGCCACGTGGGAATTGGAGGTGGCCGAGTCAGCGTTGCCCACCGCAGCCCATTCGCCTAGGTCCATGTTCACGAAAATACTCGCATTGCGTCCCTTACCAAGCAGAAACGACAGTTTTGGTTAAATCCGCACTAACGCCACCGGAAACGGAACGCCTGAAGGCCGATCTGGTGGCCGAAGCCCGCGCGCTGGGTTTCGGCGCGGCGGGCATCGCCCCGGCCGCCACCGATGCCGCCACCGCCGCCCGGCTGGACCGCTGGCTGGCAGACGAAATGCACGGGCAGATGGCGTGGATGGCCGAACGCGCGCACCAGCGGCGCGGGCCGGATGCACTGTGGCCCGAAGCGCGCAGCGTGATCGCGCTGGGCATGAGCTATGCCCCCGCTGCCGACCCCAGCGCCGAACACCCCGGCCGGGCGCGCATCTCGGCCTATGCGCAGGGGGCCGACTATCATGACGTCGTCAAGAAGGCACTGAAGCACCTGGCGCGCTGGCTGGTGACGGAAGCGGCGCGGCGCGGGCTGGGCGAGATCGGCGTGAAGGTGTTCGTCGATACCGCGCCGGTGATGGAAAAGCCGCTGGGGCAGGCAGCGGGGCTGGGCTGGCAGGGCAAGCACACCAATCTGGTCAGCCGCGAGCATGGCTCCTGGCTGTTCCTGGGCGCGATCTACACCACGCTGGACTTGCCGGTGGACGGGCCGGAAGCCGACCGCTGCGGGTCATGCCGGGCCTGTCAGGATGCGTGCCCTACCGACGCGTTCCCGGCGCCTTACCGGCTGGATGCGCGGCGGTGCATTTCCTACCTGACGATCGAGCACAAGGGCCCGGTGGCAGAGGAATTCCGCGCCGCGCTGGGCAACCGCATCTATGGCTGCGACGATTGCCTGGCCGCCTGCCCGTGGAACAAGTTTGCGGTTGCGGCGCAGGCAAATCGCGCATTCCTGCCGCGCGCCGAACTGGCCAGCCCGCGCCTGGCCGACCTGCTGCGGCTGGACGACGCGGGCTTTCGCAGGCTGTTCAGCGGCTCGCCGATCAAGCGCATCGGTCGCGACCGCTTCGTGCGGAACGTGCTTTATGCCGCCGGCAACAGCGGCAATGCCGCGCTCGCCCCACCGGTCGCCGCGCTGTGCGACGATGCCGACGCGGCGGTGGCGGATGCGGCGCGCTGGGCGCTGACTCGACTTCAGCGTGCGTGAAGCTTTGCCTCAGGCCGGAGCGAGAATGGCTGACTTGAGCGACCCGGAGCGCAGCGGCCTTAAAGGCCGTGAGCACCGGAAGCGCGAAAGGCGGCCGTTCGCAGCCCGGCATGGGGCAAAGCTCAGTCGATCGTGACGGTGACGGCGCGGCGGTTCTTGGCCCACGCTTCCTCGGTCGAGCCGAGCGCGACCGGGCGTTCCTTGCCATAGGAAATCGTGGACAGCCGGGCAGCGTCGATACCCAGGCTGACCAGATAGTCCTTCGCGGCGACCGCCCGGCGCTGACCCAGCGCGATGTTGTAATCGCGGGTGCCGCGTTCGTCGCAGTGGCCCTCGATCGTTGCGCGCTTGGCGGGATAGCGCGCCAGCCAGCCGGCCTGGGTGCGCAGCGCGGCGGCGTCGGTCTCGTCGATGTTGAACTTGTCGGTGTCGAAATAGATCGTGTCGCGGCCCATCATCGCCGCCAGGAAATCGGCCTGGCTGCCCGGTGCCGGGCCTTGCAGCGTGGGCTGGGCGGTCTGGGTGCTGACCGCCGGGCCGGGTTCGGGCGGCAGTTCCTTGGGCGCCTTGCTGGCGCAGCCGGCGACCAGCGTGGTCGCAAGCGCGATGGCGGTGATGCGGGTCAGTCTGGACATCGTCTGGTCTCCTGGTTCGGCAGGTTGGCCGGGTTTCCCCCAAGGAACGCTTCAAGAGGAAGTGTGAACTGCAACACGAATGTTGCCAACGGGATTCTACCAACGCGATTCCGGGGCAGCAGCCCTACGGAAGAACGGGACCCCACGCCGGGTCGGAGGCATCGACCGGGGTGGGCAGGCGGCGTTCGTTGCGGCCGGTCAGGTCCACCTGCCACAGGCTGGTCTTGCCCGAATTGGCCTCGGTGCGGAAGAACTGGATGATGCGGCCGTTGGGCGCCCAGGTCGGCGCCTCGTCCTGCCAGGCGCTGGTCAGGGTGTGGAAGCCGCCGCCTTCGGGCGACATCACCGCGATGCGCAGATCACCGGCAATGTGCGTGAAGGCAATCTGATCGCCGCGCGGGCTCCATTCGGGCGTGGCCGAACGGCCGCCGAAGAAGCTGATGCGGCGCTGGTCGCTGCCGTCGGCCTTCATCACGTAGACCTGCTGGCTGCCCGAACGATCGCTTTCGAAGACGATCCGGCTGCCATCGGGCGAGTAGGAGCCGCCGACGTTGATCCCCGGCGTCTGCGTCAACTGCTGCGATTCGCCGCCGGTGGCGGATACGCGATAGATGTTGGTGTTGCTGCCCACCGCCATCGAATAGAGAATCCACTTGCCGTCCGGCGACCAGCGCGGGGCGAACGTGGGGTTGCGGCTTTCGGTCACCAGCCGCTGGGTGTTGCGCACGGTGTCGTAGACGAAGATGCGCGGGTAGCCGTTGAGGTAGCTGAGATAGACGATCGACCGGTAATCGGGCGAATAGCGCGGGGTGAGCGCCATTGCCTGGCCTGTGGTGATGAAACGGTGGTTGGCGCCGTCCGAATCCATGATTGCCAGCCGCTTCATGCGGTGGTTCTTCGGGCCGGTCTCGGCGATATAGGCGATGCGACTGTCGAAGAACGGGCTTTCGCCGGAGAGGCGGGCATAGATCTTGTCGGCGCACTTGTGCGCGGCGCGGCGCCAGTCACCGGGGGCGAACTGCCACTGCGCGGCAACGAGCTGCTGCTTCAACGCGACGTCATAGAGGCGGCAATCGACCGACAGTTGCCCCGAGGCATCGGCGCTGACCGAGCCGTGGACCAGCATTTCGGCGCCACGCCCCGACCACGAGGGGAAATCGGGCGAGGGCACCTGCGGGAACGGCACCGGCGGCAGCGCAGAGGGGCCGATCGGCTTGAACAGGCCGTTGTTCTTCAGGTCTGCGGTGATGACTTCGGCGATGGCGTTGCCCAGCGCGGCGGTGCCGCCGGCGCTGGCGGGGGTGGGCTTGTCGGCATCGGTAGCGAACGCGGGAATGTCGATGCCCAGGTCTTTCCAGGCCGAGTCGTCCGAAACCGAACCGGTCAACCCTTCGTCCGGCGCCGGGGCAGGGGCGGCCTGCGGGACGACGATCGGCGCGGGCACGATCTGCTGTGCGGCAAGTGCGGCAGGCGCGGCAACGGTCAACAGCGCGAACAGGCGAAATTTCATTGCGACAACTTCCTGTCAAAGCGGAACGCGGTCACGCGCTTCCACGCGGCATAATACGGCGCCGGCAAATCGAACGGCGCCGAAAGGCGCACCGCGCGTATCGCCTGCTCGGCATGGAGCGGGGCCTGATTGCGATTGCTTTCGGTGACCCCTTCCTGCCGGACCACGCGCGGGGTGCCGGCCAGCGTGCCGTCCTGATTGAGATCGAACGCAAGGATCGTCACCAGTTGCTCGGCATCGGCGCCCTGCGGGGCGGTCCAGTGTGGTTTCAACTGGCGGGCGATAGCACTGGCAAGACCAGCCTTGACCTCCGGACCGATGGTGGCGGCGGCGGGGGTGGCGGCCTTGCCATTGGTCTGGCTGCCGGTGACGCCCTTGAGGAAATCGGTGCCGATCCTGCTGCCGCCGGGGGCCTTCGGCGGCTTTTCGACCTTGGCAGTGCCCGGCGCGGCCGCCTTGCCCTGCCCGCGTGCGGCGGCGAGCGCTTCGGCGATCGGGTCCTGCCGGGTGTGCGGGGCCGGCGACGGCCTGGCAACCGGCTTCGGAGACGGTGCGGGCGCGGGCTTGATCGCGGGTTTTGCCACGGGCTTCGGCAAAGGTTGCGGAATCGGTCTGGGCTGCAGCTTGACCGGCTCGGGCCTGGGCGCGGGTTTCACCGGCTCGGGCTTCGGCATCACCTTCGGCGCGGGCGGCGCGGCACTGGGTTCAGGCGCGGGTTCGCCAAGGGTGGGGGCAGTATCAGGCGCGGCCTGTGCCTGCAGTTTCGGCGCGGTGTCGGTGAGGCCGGTCTGGTCGGCAATCGTCACCGTCATCCGCTGGGGGATCGCGGGCGGCTTGCCGCCGGGATGCAGCACCAGCAACGCGAACAGCGCGGCGTGCAGCAGTGCGGCGAGGACCAGCCCCACCCCTTCTTCGCGACGGATAACGGCGCTGCTCATGCCCGGACCGTTATGGCTTCGCGCCTGAACCGCCAGTGACCGTACCGCCCGAGACGGTGACCAGCGAGATCGACGTGACGCCGGCGTGGTTCAGTTCGCCCATCAGGCCGACGACGCGGCCATAATCGAGGCTGCGATCGGCGCGCAGCACGACCAGCGGCGGCTTGCCGTCGGCGCCGGGGGGCAGTGCGGCAATGCGATCGGCCAGTTCGCCGGGGGCGAGTTCGGCATCGTCGAGGAACACCTTGCCGGTGCGGTCCATCGACACCGTCACCTGCTTCGGCGTCTGATCGAGCGGATGCGCGCGGCTGTCGGGCAGGCTGAGCGGGACGCCGGCCTTCAGCAGCGGCGCGGTGACCATGAAGATCACCAGCAGCACCAGCATGACATCGACCAGCGGCGTGACGTTGATCTCGGCCATCGGCGGGCGCGATCCCCCTCGCCGACCGCCGCGACTGCGCGAGAAGCGGTGGAGGCCCATCGCCATGTCAGCGATTCTCCAGATCGCGGCCGAGGCTGGCGTGGAGTTTGTCGGCAAAGCGCTGCATCCGCGCCTCATAGGCGTTCACCCGGTGCGCAAAGCGGTTGTAGGCGATGACCGCCGGAATCGCGGCAAACAGGCCGATCGCGGTGGCGGCCAGTGCTTCGGCAATGCCCGGGGCGACGACGGCGAGCGAGGAATTCTGCTCCTGCCCGATCTGGAAGAACGCCGCCATGATGCCCCACACGGTACCGAACAACCCGACGAACGGCGCGACCGATCCGACCGTGGCGAGGAAGTTCAGCCGGTCGCCCAGCTTTTCCGCTTCCTGCGCGACCACCAGGTCCATCGCCACCGCCAACCGCTGGCGCGCGCCCTCCAGATCGCCCCTGGCGCCGGCGGAGCGGCGCCATTCGCCCATGCCGGCGGTGACCACGCGCGACAGCGGCAGATCGACCTTGCCCGCGCCGGACTGGAACGCGTCGAGATCGCGCGCTTTCCAGAATTCATCCTCGTAGGCCGCACTTTTGCGGCGCAGCGAACCCATGCGGAACCCGAACGACAGCACGATCGTCCAGACCCACAGCGACGCCAGCAGCAGCCCGCCCATGATCACCTGCACGACGATGTCGGCATCGAGGAACAGCTTCACCGGATCGAGCCGCGCGCCGGTGTGGAGCGTCGCGCCGGGGGCGACCGAAAGCAGGGCAAGAAGGGTCATTTCGGCTCCGGTACAGATGCGTGTTCGGGAATGAGCGTGGCAAAGGCGGCGCGCCATGCCGCTGGCTGGCGGCGGGGGCGGCCGTCCGGTCCGACGAATCCGACCCGCAGCCGCACGTCGGCCAAAAGGGTACGGGTTTCACCATCGATGCGAAAGGCCTGCTGGAACATGCGGCACGAAGCCGCGCCCAGTTCCTCGGCCACGCTTGCGATCAGCACCACATCGTCCAGCCGCGCCGGGGCACGATAGCGCAGGTTGGCTTCCGACACGGCATAGGCGCCTTCGCCCGCCTCCTGCGCCGCGCGCTGGTCGATTCCCAGCAGGCGCAGCATGTCGGACCGCGCACGCTCGAACCAGCGCAGGTAGTTGGCGTGATAGACCACGCCGGAAAGGTCGGTGTCCTCGAAATAGGCGCGCACGGCATAGCTGTGAACCGGCCCGTCGAAGCGGCCACCGGGAGGTTGGACGAGGGGCAGGGGAAATGACGTCATGCCGCCGGCGATGTAACCGCTAAGCCGGTGAAGGGGAAGGCTTGGCATTCACTCAGGCGTCTTGTCGGAACGGTTTGTCCCGGAGCGGAATCTAGCCGCCGCCCAGCCGCACGGCTGGCGCGATCTCGGTGCCGTCCGGCTCATGAACCGAGACCACGCTGCGGGCACGATCGGCATAGTAGACGATGTCGTTCCTGATGCGGTGGTCGATCGCCTCGACCTGAAGCAGTTCGAGCTGCTCGCAGTCGCCCGCCTCGAACCAGTATTTCGCGCCGGACGGCACCAGGATGCCTTCGTGCGGGCCAAGATCGGCGACCAGCACATCACCCTCGGTGTAGAAGCGGGCGCGGCCGGACAGGACGAACCAGAAGCCGTCCATCGCGGTGTGCATGTGCAGTTCCTGCTCACCCCCCTGGCCACGGAACACCTGGACCATCGACATCATCGTCTGGGTTTTCACCAATGGCACCAGCGCGCGATCGCGCTTCATCGTTTCGGGCGTGCGGTAGGCAAACACCTTGAAATCGGTGCTCTGGCCGGGGCGGCCGGTGATCTGCGGGATTTCCATGACGCTGACGGCATCGTCGTCGCTATCGGCCATTTTTCCTTGCTCCCCTGGCTGGCGCCCGATTCGGCGGCTGGCACTTTCCGGCAGAATGCCAGCGCGCGGGCGGGTGCCAAGCGGTTAGTTGCGGAAACCGCCGCACGCCGAAGCGGCCCGCAATGGGACAAGTGCCCGAAGAGCAATGAAGATCGCCCGGATTAACGATGATTCCGCATGGGTTGAGGGCAGGCGCCGCTTGCCGTGGGGCGGGGCGGGGGCGCACCCCGGAACCGTGCCCGACCTGGATTTTCCCGAGAGTATGCGCATGACCCGTTCCGTTCCCATTGTCGTCGATCTCGACGGCACTCTCACCCCGACCGATACGCTGATCGAGGCGATGGTGCGGCTGGTGAAGCAATCGCCCGTCAACCTGTTGCACATCCTGTGGTGGCTGGTGCTGGGCCGCGCGCGGCTGAAGGCGGAAGTGGCGAGGCGGGTGCGACTGGCGCCCGAGCTGCTGCCATACCGCGAACCGTTGATCGACTGGCTGCGGCAGGAGAAGCTGCGCGGATCGACGATCGTGCTGGCCACTGCCGCCGAAGCGTCGATCGCCGCCGATGTCGCCGCGCACCTGGGGCTTTTCGATGCGGTGCTGGCGACAGACGCTGGCCACAACCTGAAAGGAACAGCGAAACTGGCGGCAATCCGCGAACGGGTGGGCCATGATTTCGTCTATGCCGGCGACAGTTCGGCCGACCTGCCGATCTGGAATGCCTCGGCCGGGGCGATCCTGGCGGGTGTAGGCAGCCGCACCGCCGGCCACATTGCGCCGGGCGTGCCGATCGCGCAGCGGTTCCCGAACGAACGCGGCACGCTGACGCTATGGGCCAAGGCGCTGCGCGTTCACCAGTGGATGAAGAACTTCCTGCTGTTCGTGCCGCTGATGACCGCGTTCCGGTTCATGGAGCTGGAGCCGATGTTCCGCATGACCGTGGCGTTCTTCGCGTTCTCGCTGGCGGCTTCGGCGACGTATGTCGCCAACGACCTCTGGGATCTCGACAGTGATCGGGCGCATCCGCGCAAGCGCAACCGGCCGTTCGCCAGCGGGCGCCTGTCCATCGCGCAGGGCATCGGCGCGGCGGCACTGGCGATGGCGGGCGGGCTGGCGCTGGCGGCGGCGGTCTCGCCCGGGTTCCTGGCGATGCTGTGCCTCTATGTGGTGATGACCACGGTCTATTCGTGGGTGCTGAAAAGCTATGTGCTGGCCGATGCGCTGATGCTGTCGGTGCTGTACACGCTGCGGATCGTGGCCGGGGCGGTGGCGATCGCGGTGCCGGTATCGTCATGGTTGCTGGCGTTCTCGCTGTTCGTGTTCCTCAGCCTGGCGCTGGTCAAGCGCTGCTCGGAACTGGTGACGCTGGCGCAGGTGGGCGCGCTGGCCACGCGCGGGCGCGACTACCGGGTCAGCGACCTCTCGGTGCTGTGGCCGCTGGGGCTGGCCGCGGCGCTGGCGGCGGTGGTGGTGTTCGGCCTGTTCATCAGCGCGCCGGAGACGCGCGCGCATTACCGGCTGCCCGAGCTGCTGTGGCTGAACTCGATCGTGCTGACCTATTGGCTGGCGCGACTGTGGATCAAGACATCGCGCGGGGAAATGCATGACGACCCTGTGGTCTATGCGGTGCGCAATGCGGGTAGCCGGGTGACGGTGCTGGGAATCGTGCTGATCATGGGGCTGGCACACGTCCTGCCCGCCGGCCTGATCGGCGGAGGCGTGCTGTGAACACCTTCCTGATCGCGATTTTCAGCATCATGCTCTCGGTGGCGGCGCAGTTCTCGCTGAAGGCGGGGATGGCGAGTGCGGCGGTGCGGGCGGCGATGGCGGGGCCGTTTTCGCTGCGCACGCCGCTGGCGGTGCTGTTCCAGCCGGCGGTGTTCCTGGGCTTTGCACTGTACGGCCTGGGCGCTGTGGTGTGGCTGGCGGTGCTTTCCAAGTGGGATGTCAGCCGCGCCTATCCGATGGTGGGGCTGGGCTTCGCGCTGACCGTGGGCATCGGCTTCCTGATCGGCGAGCAGGTGACCCCGGCGCGCGCTGCGGGAGTGGCGATGATCTGTGCGGGCGTGTTCCTGGCCGGGAGGGTGTGACGATGGCAACGCTGGCAATGGCGGCGCCCCGCGCACGCGGCGGATGGCTGGCGCGGGCGCTGCCCGACCTGGTGCTGGCGGCGGTGGTGGTGGGGCTGTTCCTACTGGCGCCGCATACCGGCAACTTCGCCTGGAGCGATGCCCCACGCCATGCGCTGAACGGGGTGTTCGTGAAGGACCTGGTGGCGCAGATGCCGATCCACGATCCGGCGGGCTGGGCCTATCGCTACTATGCGCAATATCCGGCGCTGACGATCCTGTTCTATCCGCCGCTGTTCTATGTGGTCAGCGCGCCGTTCTATGCGCTGCTCGGGGTTTCGGAAACCACCGCGTTGTTCGTGGTGATGCTGCACTATCTGGCGTTTGCGTGGGGCGCGCTGCGCCTGTTCCGGCACTGGCTGCCGATGCCGGCTGCCTTGATGACGGCGGTGGCGCTGGTAGCGGCGCCGGAGATCGCGTTCTGGGGCCGGCAGGTGATGCTGGAAGTGCCGGCGCTGGCCTGCCTGACATGGAGTGCGGTGGCGTTCACCCGCTATCGTCGGACCGGCCGCAGCGGCCTGCTGTGGCTGGCGGCGGCGTTAATGGTCTGCGCGATGTACACCAAGCTGAACGCGGTGTTCCTGGTGGCGGCCTATGCCGGCACGCTGGCTTACGAGCGGCGCGGTGCCTTGCTGCGCGACCGGCAAGTGTGGCTGGTCGCGGCCGCGTCGGCGCTGGCGCTGGTGCCGCTGCTGGCGATGACGATCAGGTTCGGCCAGGCCAACCTGCAATCGGTGACGGGCATTGCCGATGCCGTCGCCCCCCGCGATTCGCTGGCTGGCTGGCTGTGGTATGCCCGGCAGATGCCTCTGCAACTGGGCTGGCCGGTGGTGGTGCTGGCGGGGCTGGGCGTCGTGGGCGGGCTGGCGCGGTTCGTCCGCAAGCCGGTGATTTCGGGCGATGCGGTGTTCTGGCTGCTGTGGGCGCTGGCGGGCTATCTGTTCTTTTCGAGCATCGCGTTGAAGGAGGCGCGGCACAGCGTGCTGATCCTGCCGCCGGTGGTGCTGCTGGCGGGGCTGGCGTTGCGCGAACTGGCGAACCGGTTGCCGGATGCGCTGGCGACGGTGGCATGGGTGGCGCTGCCCGGGGCGGTGCTGGCGCAGACCGTCACGGCAAGGCCGGTGGAACAGGTGGGCGGCTATGCCGAAGCCGCGTCCTTCGTAGCCGCCCGTGCGCCGCAGGCCAGCCGGGTGCTGTTCTCGGGCTATCGCGACGGCTCGTTCACCTTCGCCATGCGCAGCCACGAGGAGCGGCGCGACCTGGGCGTGGTGCGGGCCGACAAGCTGCTGCTGTCGGTTTCGGTGCGGCGCGAGCTGGGCGTGACCGAAAAGGCGGTGAGCGATGCCGAGCTGCTGCGCCGGTTCGAGACGCTGGGCATCCGCTATGTGGTGATGCAGCCCGGGTTCTGGACCGACCTGCCGGCGATGCGGCGATTCGAGGCGCTGCTGGCCGGGGACAGGTTCGAGGTGGCGGCGCGAATCGCCACGCCGGCGAACTATCCCGCGCACGAGCATGGGCTGGTCGTGTACCGCTACAAGGGCCCGATCCGCACCGGCAGCGCCGGCATGACCATCGACCTGCCGATCATCGGGCGGCGAATCGAGACGCGATGATTCAACCCCGCGCCCGCGCAGCCAGCATGTCGAGCAACGGCGCGACCGGGCCGAGATCATAACCCGCCTGCGCGGCCTTGCCGGCAAGGTCGGCCGGATCGGCCCCGCGCGAGGCTTCGGCCAGCGACCATAGCAGCGTAGAGCGCGTGCCCGAGCGGCAATAGGCCAGCACCGTTCCGGTTTCGCCCGCCAACGCCTCGGCCATCGCGATGACCTGGTTTTCGCTGAAACCGGCGTGGGTTACGGGGATGGCGACATAGCCCAGCCCGGCGGCGCGGGCGGCGGCCTCAATGGCGTGACCGGGGGTCTGGTCCGGCGATTCGCCTTCGGGACGGTTGTTGATGATGAGCTTCACGCCCAACCCCGCCGCCTGTTCCACAGTGGCGACATCGATCTGCGGGCTGGCCCAGACCTGTTCGGTAAGCTTTGCGAACATCGGCGGAAATCATCCCTGCTTGCGACCATCGGCGGCCTGACACCGGCGTTCTGGCAAGCACCGCAGCGGCTGGCAAGCGTGCCGAACGACCGAATTTCAACGCAGCGGCCAGTTGTCCGGGGCGAAAAGGCGCACGAATTGAATCGGTTTGCTCGGTTTGCGCAGGATTCCATTCGCTATGTGCGATTTTTTCGTCTATGTGGCAAAATGCAGAGGAGAGGGCCGTTCTGCCAGTACGGCCGCTTGCCTGTTCGTGCGGGGCGGATCGTCCACGTTCTGCACGGGCTGTATCGGGGCGAAGCGAAGGTACGTTCTACAACATGGGTTTTGACAGAGGGCGTCGCGGCAAGGGCCGAGACAAGCGCGACGGATTCGGTGAGGACGGTTTCGATCCGTTCTCGGGCGGCGGCGGTGGCGGCGGCTTCAGCGGCGGTGGCTTCGGCGGTGGTGACCGCGGTGGCTTCGGCGGCGGCGGTCGTGGCGGCTTCGGTGGCGGTGATCGCGGCGGTTTCGGCGGCGGCGGTGGTCGTGGCGGCTTCGGCGGCGGTGATCGCGGCGGCGGTGGCGGCTTCGGCGGCCCGCGTGGCGGCGGCGGTGGTGGCGGCGGCATGCCCGCCCAGGTCGTCGGCCAGGGCAAGGGCGTCGTCAAGTTCTTCAATACGCAGAAGGGCTTCGGCTTCATCCAGCGTGAAGACGGCGGCGAAGACGTGTTCGTCCACATCAGCTCGGTTGAGCGCGCGGGCCTTGAAGCCCTGGCCGAAGGCCAGGGCCTGGAGTTCACGCTCGTCGATCGTGGCGGCAAGATCTCGGCCAGCGACCTCGTCGTCGTCGGCGACGTGATCCCGGTCGCCAAGCGCGAAGCGGCGCCGCAGCGCTCGCTGACCGGCGAGAAGGCAACCGGCACGGTCAAGTTCTTCAACGCCATGAAGGGCTTCGGCTTCATCACCCGCGACGACGGCCAGCCGGACGCGTTCGTGCACATCAGCGCTGTCGAGCGCTCGGGTATGCGCGAGCTGAACGAGGGCGACCGTCTCGAATTCGATATCGAGGTCGATCGACGAGGCAAGTACTCGGCGGTCAACCTGGTGCCGCGCCAGGGCTGACCCCGAACGCGCTGGCCTTCATCGGCCTGCACGCACATGAACGCGCGCAATGGCGGCACTCCGTACCATAACGGAGTGCCGCCATTTGTCGTTTGCGCTTACCTGTCACGATTTCGAGATACGAAGGATTTCCCCATGTCGATCACCCCGCTCATGCCCGTCTATGGCCGGTGCGCGTTCCGTCCGGTACGCGGCGACCATTGCCACCTGATCGGCGAGGATGGTCGACGCTACCTGGACTTCGCGGCCGGCATCGCGGTCAACATCCTCGGCCATTCGCACGAGGGCCTGATCGGCGCGATCCAGCAGCAGGCCGCGACGCTGATGCACGTCTCGAACCTTTACGGCAGCCCGCAGGGTGAACGTCTTGCCCAGCGGCTGGTGGACCTGACCTTTGCCGACACGGTGTTCTTCACCAATTCCGGCGCAGAGGCGGTGGAGTGCGCGATCAAGACCGCACGCGCCTATCACCAGCATGTCGGCAACGGTGACAAGTTCGAGCTGATCACCTTCCACAACGCCTTCCACGGGCGGACGATGGGCACGATCAGCGCCAGCAACCAGGAAAAGATGCACAAGGGTTTCCTGCCGTTGCTGCCCGGCTTCAAATATGTGCCGTTCGACGACCTCGACGCGGTGAAGGCGGCGATCGGGCCGAACACCGCCGGCTTCCTGGTTGAGCCGATCCAGGGTGAAGGCGGCATCCGCCCGGCGTCGGATGCATTCATGCAAGGCCTGCGCGCGCTGGCGGACGAGCATGACCTGATGCTGGTGCTGGACGAGGTGCAGTGCGGTGTCGCGCGCAGCGGCACGTTCTATGCCTATGAACAGTACGGCATCGTGCCCGACATCCTTGCCACCGCCAAGGGTATCGGCGGCGGCTTCCCGCTGGGCGCCTGCCTGGCCACCGAGAAGGCGGCGCGCGGCATGGTGGTGGGCACCCACGGCTCCACCTATGGCGGCAATCCGCTGGCGATGGCGGCAGGTGAAGCGGTGCTGGACGTCGTCGCCAATGACGAATTCCTGGCAAACGTGCGCGGTCTGGCCGACAAGCTGCGCACGCGGCTGGAGCAGTTCATCGGCAACTATCCCGAACTGTTCGAGGAAGTGCGCGGCCGTGGGCTGCTGATGGGTGTGAAACTGAAGATCGAGCCGCGCGGCTTCGTGGCGCACTTGCGTGACAACCATCAGTTGCTGACCGTGTCGGGCGGTGACAACACCGTTCGCGTGGTGCCGCCACTGGTGATCGACGACAGCCACATCGACGAATTCATGGCCAGGCTCTCGGCAGCGGCGGCCAGCTATACAATCGAGGAATCGGCGTGATGGTCCGGCATTTCCTGAACCTTTCCGATGCCGGCGGCGATGCCGTCGCGGCGATGCTGAACGACGCGCTGGCACGCAAACAGGCGCGCAGCGGCTGGCCGAAGGGCAAGCCCGATACCGATGCGCCGCTGGCCGGCCGCGTGCTGGCGATGATCTTCGAGAAGAACTCTACCCGCACCCGTGTTTCGTTCGACATGGCCATGCGCCAGTTGGGCGGCAGCGCCATCGTCATGGAATCGGGCTCGATGCAGCTCGGCCGTGGCGAGACGGTGGCCGATACCGCCCGCGTGCTGAGCCGGATGGTCGATGCGATCATGATCCGCACCGACGACCACGCCAAGATCGAGGAACTGGCCCATTACGCGACCGTTCCGGTCATCAATGGCCTTACCGACGAATCGCACCCGTGCCAGATCATGGCCGATCTTCTGACCGTGATCGAGCGTGGGCTGGCGCTGCCCGGCCTGCAGATGGCCTGGCTGGGTGACGGCAACAACGTGCTGCATTCGTTGATCGAGGCGGCCGGGCTGATGAAGTTCACCATGCGCGCCGGCGTGCCCGCCGGATATGAACCCGACCCCGGCTTCGTCGCGCGCGCGCGCGCCGCCGGTGGCGAGATCGTGCTGACCAGCGATGCCCGTGCGGCGGCCACCGGCGCACAGGTTATCGTCACCGACTGCTGGGTCTCGATGGGGCAGGCCGGCGGCGAGGCGAAAGTGGCGGCGATGCAGCCCTATCAGGTGAACGAGGCGCTGATGGCGGCGGCGGCGCCGGGCGCGCTGTTCATGCACTGCCTGCCGGCGCATCGCGGCGAGGAAGTGACCGACGCAGTGATCGATTCGGCGCAGTCGGTGGTGTGGGACGAGGCCGAAAACCGCATCCACGCGCAGAAGTCCGTGCTGCGCTGGGCACTGGGCCAGTTGTGAGCGGGTCATCGCCCATTCCGGAGGACGAGACCGGTTTCGACCGGGTGCTGCGCTTCTCCATCCCTGCGCGCGACGTGCGCGGGCGGTCGGTGCGGCTGGGACCGGTACTGGGCGAGATTCTCGCCGCGCACCCCTACCCCAGCGGCATCCGCGCGCTGCTGGCGGAAGCGCTGGTGCTGACCGCGCTGATGGGCACGCTGCTGAAGGACGATGATAGCCAACTCACCCTGCAGGCGCAGACCGAAGGCGGCGCGATCGAGCTGCTGGTCTGCGACTATCTGAACGGAGACCTGCGCGGCTATGTCCGGCACGATGCCTCGCGCGTCGATTCGCTGGGGCCGCAGCCTTCGCTGCAGGCGCTGTTCGGCCAGGGCTTCCTGGCGGTGACTTTCGACCTTGCGGTTACCGGGCAACGCTACCAGGGCATCGTGCCGCTGGAAGGGGCCAGCATTACCGAGGCGTGCCGCGCCTATTTCGAACGATCAGAACAGATCCCCACCTTCCTGCGCGTGGCGGTAGACGTGTCAGGGCCGACGTTCTCGGCCGGAGGGCTGTTGCTGCAACACCTCCCCGAGGGCGAAGAGGGCCGCGAGCGACTTCATGTTCGACTGGATCATCCCGAGTGGGAGCATGTGCTGGCACTGGCCGGCTCGACCCAGGTCGCCGAATTGACCGATCCGGGGCTGTCACTCGAAAATCTGGTGTGGCGCCTGTTTCACGAGGAGCCGGAAATCCGGGTGGAACCCGGCATTCCGCTGCGGCGGGGCTGCCGATGCACGGTCGAGCGCTACAAGTCGGTGCTCGCGCGGTTTCCCGAGGCCGAACGCGCCGAGATGCGCGATGCCGATGGCATGATTCGCGTCGATTGCGAATTCTGCTCGCGGACTTTTCCAATCGCGGTCTGAAGCGTCGTTGCCGGCAAGGATGGGCGGCTTTTGCGGCGCCTATGGATTTCTTGGTAACGCCACACCATCTTGGTAGAATGGCAGGCATGATGGGGCGAATCTCTGAAGTAAGCCGGGCGTTGGTGCCGGCGGCTGCCCTCGCGTGGCTGGTGCCCGGCGCGTTGTCATCAACAATAGCCGGCGCGCAGACGCCAGGACTGGCCATGCTGGACCGGATCGATCCCGGCCGCTGGGAGCTTCGCCAGAGGTCTACGAACGGCGGAACGGAAAATCTCTGCATCGGCAACGGTCGGAAGCTGATCCAGCTCCGCCACCCCAATTCCACCTGCGAAAGCTATGTCGTCGACGACGGACCGAACGATGTGACCGTGCAATACACCTGCCGTGGCAAGGGCTACGGGCGCACGCACATCCGCCGCGAATCGCCGCGACTGATCCAGATCGAAAGCCAGGGCATTGCCGAAGGATTTCCGTTCGATTTCGTGGCAGAAGGGCGGCGCGTCGGTGATTGTGCCGCAAACCCCTGACTACTGATTTGGACAATATGCGCGAAATTTCCAGCAAGCCCGCAGTCGTTCTCGTGTCCGGGGGGCTTGATTCGATGGTCGTGGCCGGATTGGCCCGCGAAGCCGGCTACCGTATCCATGCCCTCACCATCGACTACAACCAGCGCCATCGCCGCGAGTTGCAATCGGCCAGTGCCATCGCACAGAAGCTGGGCGCGGAACGGCACGTGGTACTTCCGCTGGACTTGCGACAATTCGGCGGGTCCGCGCTGACCAGCGAGGTTGACGTGCCGAAGGCCGGCGTCGGCGCCGACATTCCAGTCACCTATGTTCCGGCACGCAATCTCGTCTTCCTCAGCCTCACACTGGCCTGGGCGGAAGCGCTCGGTGCGTTCGACATCTTCATCGGCGTGAATGCGCTCGACTATTCCGGATACCCCGATTGCCGGCCCGAATTCATCGCCGGCTTCCAGGACCTTGCGCGACTGGCAACCAAGGCCGGTGCCAACGGCGATCAATTCACCATCCATGCGCCACTGCAATACCTGGGCAAGGCGGACATTGTCCGCGAGGCGTTGCGGCTTGAGCTTGACCCGGGGTTGAGCTGGTCGTGCTACGATCCGCAGCCGGACGGCACCGCCTGCGGGCTGTGCGACAGTTGCCGCTTGCGCAAGGCGGGTTTCGAACAGGCCGGCGCAATCGATCCGACGGTTTACGCGGCATAGCTGCGGTTCGGGTCAACCCCCGGAACGCCCGGCCCCTGCTGACGCGGTTCAACGCGAACCCACACCGCATTGCAGGCGGCACCAAGACCCTGCGACTCGGTTTGCCAGCCCCGCCGCAGTCATGAAAAAGGGGCCGGATTTCTCCGGCCCCTCATCATTTCACCAAGCCGTGGCTTAGTTGCCCGAACCCGGACCGTAGGTGATTTCCACCCGACGGTTCTGCAGTTCGCGAACGCCGTCAGCGGTCGGAACACGCGGGTTGGCTTCACCGAACGCATGGCTGGTAACCGCCGAAGCGGGGATGCCGTGCGAGGTGAGGTAACCGGTGACCGAGTCGTTGCGACGAGCCGACAGGCCAAGGTTGTACTTCGGCGTACCCGAACGGTCGGCATAGCCGGCCAGCATGATCGGGATCGAGTTGCAGTTGCCGTAAGCCTGGATCGCGCTGTCCAGAATGGTCGCTGCCTCAGGCGTGATGTCCGACTTATCCCAGTCGAAGAACACGATGTACGGACCCTTGTTGCACACCGGCGGCGGAGGCGGCGGAGGCGGCGGGGGCGGAGGAGGCGGCGGCGGGGGCGGCGGCGGGGGCGGCGGGGGCGGCGGGGGCGGAGCCTCGCCACCGAAGTTGTAGGTCAGCGTCGCCAGCAGCGAGTGCGAACGGAACTTGTCGCGCAGGCTGATGCCGTTCAGCGTGACGAAGCGGTTGGCATTCTCGGCGTTGAAGTAGCGATACTTCAGACCCACGTCGATGTGCTTGCTGATGGGCATGCGCACGCCGGCCAGAGCCTGCCAGGCAAAACCGGTCGCGTAATCGGACAGGTTGTTGGCACGAACCGGGGTGAACACCGAGTTCTTCACGCGGGCAACGCCGACACCGCCGCCAACGAAGCCCTGGAGGCCGTCATCGGGACCGAAGTCGAGCAGGCCGTTCGCCATGAAGCTGAGGGCTTCCGAACCGCCACCGAGCTGATGCGCGGTGTTGTGATCGTAAACCGTGCCGGCGCCGGTGGTGAACTTGTTTTCTTCCGCGCGACGATACGAAGCTTCGGTTTCCAGACGGAACATGCCGAAGTCGTAACCGACAACGCCACCGAAGTCGTAGCCGAGACGCGTGTCGAACGTACCATGCGTGGCGCCCGTGGCGTGCACGGTGAACTTCTGGTTTTCGACGATCACGCCACCGGCGTCACCTTCGACGTACCAGGACTTGTCCCGCGCCAGTGCGGGAGTAGCCAAGGCCGTCGTGGCCATCGCCATCCCAAGGATGAGTCTGCGCATCATGCTTTCCCCTTTTTCGAAAATTTGAGCCACCGATCAGGCAATCCTCTACCGCCTTCAATTCGGCCGCGCAAGACAGCTTTAATTGCACATGTTGCAAAAAAGACGCGTTTTCGGGAAGTTGTGATTCAAAATCTCCACTGTCCGACTTGCATCGCTTGCATAATGCGCAGCAAGTCTAGGCGTTCCCGCATTCAGGTCGAGAAAATTCCCGCAATTGAAAGAGCTGAAACTAGTTGCGAAATTGCAACACGGGCTTCGTTGTCTATTGTGGCTCCGCCACTTGGCAGGCCGGGTCGGGTGGGTCTTTGCCACCCACCAAGATAGCGCGTGTCCTGCCCGGTGGAGCGGTCCATCACACGCAGACCGTCGCGCGGCAGGATGAACAGCCAGTTGCCCGCCTGCCTTGCCGCGATTTTGCCTGCCTGGCCCGCCCAGGCACCGGTCGGAGTAGCGCCGACCAGCCATGCGGTGCCATCGATCGGCGCGGCGGGCGGCACGGTCGCAACCCCCTCGACCACGCAGTGCAGCAACGCGTCGACCAGCACATGCGCTTCGTTCACATAGAACTCCTTCTGCGCTTGCCCGGCAGGCCGCGCCATGCTGCGCGCCCCGCAACGAATCCGGCTCGCCTGCCGAATAGAGCATGGCCTGCGCGCCATTGTCCCAACTCAACCGCCGCAACGACGGCTCGAATCGCGGCCGGCGATTGGCCGGCGCCGTCGCCATGATCCCGCTCTCGCCTTCCACCATCACCGCGCGCGCCTCCGCCAGCGAATGCCCCACCAGCGCGATCCGCGCCTCGGGGTCGGCCTCGGCCACACCCCGCACCCATTCCGCGCCCACCCGCGTCTTGCCGAACCCGCGCCCGGCCATCACCAGCCACACCCGCCAGTCACCGTCCGGCGGCAACTGCGAAGGCCGCGCCCACAACCGCCAATGCGTGCGCAGTTCATCCGCCTGCCGCTCATCGAACGACTGGATGAACCGCCGCCGCTGTTCGGGTGGCCGTGTCATCAACCATTCGATCTTCGCCTCATCCACCATCGCCCGCCGCCTCCGGCCCCGACAACCGCTGCACTGTATCCGCCGCCGCGCGCTCTTCATCGGCCTTCGCCGCCAGCCACCGCTGCCGCATCCGCTCCAGCTTCGCATCGATCGATGCCAGCACCGCCTCGGCATCCCGGTGCTCGCGGATCGCCTTGGTCCGCGCCGCACTATCCTTGTGCGCCGCCAGCAGGCGCAGCGCCGTCGCATTGTCGAACGTCCGCACCCCGCGCCTTGCACCCGCCGCGCGCTTCACCTCGCCTTCACGCAAACGCTGCAGCAGCCCCATCTCCAGCAGTTCGTAACCCTCGCACAGCGCCACCTGCCATCGAGCATAGAAGTCGGCGTTCACCCGCCGCGCTTCGTAAACGGTCGCCGTTGCCACCCCGGCCTTCTTCGCCGCCGCGCTCACATTCGATGTCGCCGCCAGTTCCTCCAGGAACACCTCGCTCCATTTCGCAAAAGCCCGCCCGCCGGCGGAAGCCGATAGCTTCCGCACGCCGGACCTCGTCTGGTCCGTCATGGTCATGCGCCTGTCGTTGGTGAATCCGGTCAGGACGATCGCCGTGCCGCCTTCACCGGCGAATCACGACTTCCGCTCTGTTCCGCATTTGTACCATTTTCGCCGCCAATGTCAATGGCAAATAACCTTATTGGTTATTCCATTTCTCTTGCCCGCCATCGCCCCCGCCTCTAACCCTTGCGCCGACAACGCCGGGGGCCAGATGCTGCGCAAAC
This sequence comes from Sphingomonadales bacterium, assembly GCA_018971065.1. The sequence continues at coordinate 27,052 of JAGWVC010000034.1, forward strand.
TTTACGACTGGACAATGGCCAAGGCCGCGCATCGCCACGCCATCTGGTGGCTCGCGCTGTTCGCCTTCGTCGAAGCCAGTTGCTTTCCCATCCCGCCGCACCCGCTGCTCGGGCTGATGTGCCTCGCCGCCCCCAACAAGGCGCTGCGCTTCGCCGTCGCCACCACCCTCGCCTCGGTCGCCGGCGGCCTGCTCGGCTACGCCATCGGCCACTTCCTCTACGCCAGCATCGGCGATCAGCTCCTCACCCTGCTCCACCTCAAGGCCAGCTTCCCCAAGGCCGCCTGCTACCTGCGCGAATACGGCCCGTGGATCATCTTCCTGAAGGGCATGACGCCGATCCCGTTCAAGCTCATCACCATCACCGCCGGCTTCATCGCCATGCCGCTGGTGCCGTTCGTGCTCGCCAGCCTCGCCAGCCGCGCGGTCAGCTTCATGATCGTCGGGGTGCTGTTCCGCCTGTTCGGCGCGCCGATCAAGGCCTGGATCGATCGCTACCTCGGCCTCGCCACTGCCGGCTTCGTCCTGCTCGTCGTCGCCGGCTTCGCCGCCGCCATCCTGCTATCGGGCCACGGCCATTCGAAAACCGACGCCTGCGAACGCGCCACGCTCGAAATGCCCGCCTGAACAGGCCGGCAACCGGCCGCCTAGTGACCCGAATCTGAAGTCCGCCTCATTTTGATGATAGGGCAGAGCGGACTTCAGATTCAAAAGGGTCACTAGCAAATATATGATTCTAGTGGGGTTTATGGATTTAAAATTCGCTCCGGCGCTTACCGCAAAAGCAGGCGAATTTCAAATCCACCCCACTAGTCGCAGATCATGTGCAGGAACTGCCGCCCGCCGAAGATGTGGACATGCAGGTGCGGCACTTCCTGGTGCCCGTGCCCGCCCATGTTCACCATCAGGCGATAGCCCGGCCCGTCCAGCTCCAACTGCCGCGTCACCGCCCCCACCGCGCGGGTGAACCCGGCAATCTCCGCGTCGCCCGCCTTGGCGGTAAAGTCATCCCAGCTCACATACGGCCCCTTGGGGATCACCAGCACGTGAACCGGTGCCTGCGGCCGGATGTCGTTGAACGCCAGCGCGAACTCGTCCTCATAGACCTTCCCGCACGGAATCTCGCCGCGCAGGATGCGGGCGAAGATGTTGGTCTCGTCATAAGGCTGGCGCGGATCGATCGGCATCGGTTCTCTCGCGATTGTCGTGGTTCAGGATGCGGCCCGGCTGGCTTTCTCGGCAATCCCGGAAACGCCGTCGCGCCGGTCCAGTTCGGCCAGCACGTCGGCCAGCGCAATATCCTTCGCGCCCAGCAGGATCAGCAGGTGGAACAGCAGGTCAGCCGCCTCGCCGACCAGCGCGGCGCGGTCTTCGGCCAGCGCGGCAATCACGCACTCCACGGCCTCTTCGCCCAGCTTCTGCGTGATCTTGTTCAGCCCCCGCGCGTTCAGCCGGGCGACATAGCTGCTATCGGGATCGGCGCCACGCCGCGCCGCAATCGTCGCTTCCAGGCGCCCCAGGGTCGAAAGGCTGGCAGGATCGTGTTCCATGCCGCCCGGATGGGGCGCCGCGCGATGCGGGTCAAGAGTGCATTCGCGCAAGCCGGGCGCCCAACCGGCGCCCGCCTGCATTCAATCGCGGCCTCAGCCCAACCGCTTGCGGGCGCCGCGCTGCCCCAGCACCACGCCAATCACGCCCAGCGCCAGCAGCGACAGGTCCGACGGCTCGGTGACGACACCGCTTTGCGCCAGCACCGGCTGGCTCAGCACCAGGCTGATGACGATACCGGCGGTCAGGTTCTTCAGAACGCGCATTGCCCAATTCTCCTTCGCTTCCCCGATGCGAACGGCCATCGCCCCCCGCTGGAATGCTTGCGAATTGGTTTATGCATACCCCGTGCCAAATGCCGAAAACACCGCGATTCCAAAGAAACGAACGGTTAAGACGCCACCCCCCGGTAACGAGTTGTCAACGATACCGACGTTTTGGCGGTAATTGCCCCCAAAACCGAATCAAGCCGGGCCGCGCACCATGTGCGCATGGGCAATCGCCACCGCCAGCGCATCGGCCGCATCCGCGCCCGCCAGCTTCACGCCGGGCAGCAGCACGCGCAACATCGCCTGCACCTGCTCCTTGTCGGCGGCGCCCGTGCCGACAATCGCTTTCTTCACCAGCCGCGTCGCATATTCGTGTACCGGCAGCCCTGCCCGCGCCAGCGCCAGCAGGCAGACGCCCCGCGCCTGCCCCAGCTTCAGCGTCGATTGCGCATTGGTGTTGACGAACACCTCTTCCACCGCGCCCTGCGCAGGCTGCCAGGTGGCCACCACATCGGCCAGCTCACGGTCCAGATGAACCAGTCGCTCGGCCAGCGGCGCCTTGGCATCGGTCCGCACCTGCCCGTTCGCCACATGCGTCAGCCGGTTGCCCGCCTTGGCGATCACGCCCCAGCCGGTGCAACCCAACCCGGGGTCGAGGCCGATGACGATCATGTCACGTCGGCCCGATCACCCCGGCTCACGATCAACCCAGCTTTTCCATGACCTCGTCCGAGATCTCGTAGTTGCCCCACACGGTCTGGACGTCGTCATCCTCTTCCAGCACGTCGATCAGCTTGATCAGCGTGCGGGCATCATCTTCGGAAACCGAGGTCTTCAGGCTGGGCTTCCACGCCAGCTTGACCGCCTCGGCCTCGCCCAGCGCCTTTTCCAGCTCGCGCGCAACCGGGTGCAGCGATTCCACCGAAACCCAGATCTGGTGCAGGCCGGGGTTCTCGTCGCCGTCACCCATGTCGCTCTCGACATCGTCGGCGCCGGCCTCGATCGCGGCTTCCAGAACCTTGTCCTCGTCACCGGCCTTGCCGGGGTATTCGATCAGCCCCAGCCGCTCGAACCCGTGCGAAACCGCACCGCTGGCGCCCAGGTTGCCGCCGTTCTTGGCAAACGCGGTGCGCACGTTGGTGGCGGTGCGGTTGCGGTTGTCGGTCAGCGCCTCGACGATCAGCGCGATGCCGCCGGGGCCATAGCCCTCATAGCGCACTTCCTCGTAGTTCTCGCCGTCACCCTTGCTCGCCTTCTCGATGGCGCGCTGGATGTTGTCCTTCGGCATCGACTGCGCACGCGCCGCCAGCACCGCCGCGCGCAGGCGCGGGTTCATGTCCGGATCGGGCATCCCCATCTTCGCGGCGACGGTGATTTCGCGCGAGAGCTTGCTGAACTGCGCGGCGCGCTTCTTGTCCTGCGCACCCTTGCGATGCATGATGTTCTTGAATTTGGAATGGCCTGCCATGGCTCTCGCTCGATTGCGTTGCTGCGATAAAGTGGCGCGCCCTTACACCGTGAACGGCGCTTATAGCAACCGCTGCCACCAGCCGACGTCACGCCAGCCGCCCAGCTTCCAGCCCACCTCGCGATAGACACCCAGCGGCGTGAACCCGAATGCCTCGTGCAACCGGACGCTGGCAGCGTTGGGCAGGGCGATCCCGGCGAAGGCGGCATGGTGGTTCCGCGCCAGCAACGGTAGCAGCGCAGCATAGAGCGCCCGCCCCAATCCCCGGCCGCAGGCATCCATCGCGCAATAGATGCCGACATCGCACGACGTCGCATAAGCCGGGCGCTCGCGGTGCGGACTGCCGTAGGCATAGCCCTGCACGATGCCGCCACACTCGGCCACCAGCCACGCATGGCTGGCGCCATAGCGCGCGATACGGCCCGCCATTTCCCCGGGCCCGGGCGGGTCCAGCTCGAAAGTAATGGCGGTGCCGGTAACGTAAGGCGCATAGATCGCCGCGCAGGCGGCGGCGTCGCGCGTCGGATCGGCGGGGCGGATGACCGTTTCGTCGCCCGCCCCCGCCATGATCAGTCGATACCCAGCGCGTTCATGTAGGTCTGCAGCACCGCTTCCATCTCGCGGCGATCATCCGGCTTCATCTTCCGGATGCGCACGATCTGGCGCATGATCTTGGGGTCGTAACCGGTGGCCTTGGCCTCCAGATAGACGTCCTTGATGTCGTCGCCGATGCCCTTCTTCTCTTCTTCGAGACGCTCCACGCGTTCGATAAGCAGGCGCAGGCGGTCGTCGGCGGAATCGGCCATGAAACAGGTCTCCGTATGAATCAGTTTGCGAGTCGGGCGCGCTGATAGCCACCCCCACCCGCCCGCGCCAAGCGGGGGGCTGTGGATAGTCCGATTACGCCGGCATCAATTCCTTCAGCGGCACCGCCGAATCGGCCAGCCGGTCAAGGTCCGGCGCCACCCCGGCTTCCACCAGCTTGCGGCCCTGGACATAGTCCTTGACCATGTTGACGCAGTCGATCGCGACAACCTTGCCCGCCTTCAGGTAGACCACGCTGAACGCCCGATCCGCCACGCTGCCACGCAACACCGTGGCATCATACCCCAGGTTGATCCCCGCCGTCTGCAGCCGCAGATCATACTGGTTCGACCAGAACCACGGGAAAGCATGGTACGGCTGGGCATCGCCACACAGCGCCTTCGCCACGCAAGTGCCCTGGTCGTTGGCGTTCTGCACCGATTCCACGCGCATGACATTGCCGCCCGCATAATCGCAGGCAAAGCTGGCACAGTCGCCGATCGCGTAAATATCGGGCAGCGACGTGCGGCAGTACGCGTCGATGTCCACCCCGTTGCCCCCGGCCGCGCCCGCCGCGATCAGCGGCGCCACCGAAGCGATGATGCCGATCCCGACAATCACGGCATCCGCCGCAATCACGCTGCCATCGGCCAGTTTCACCCCGGAAACCCGCCCTTCGCCCACCAGGCTGTCCACCGCCACGCCGGTGCGCAAGTCCACGCCATGCGCGCGATGCTCGGCCTCGTAGAACGCCGAAAGCTCCGGCCCGGCCACCCGCGCCAGCACGCGCGGCAGCGCCTCCAGCAGCGTCACCTTGCAGCCCAGCTTGGTCAGCACCGCCGCCGCTTCCAGGCCGATATAGCCCCCGCCGATCACGCAGATCGCTTTCACCCCGCCGTCGATCTCGCCCATCAACTGGTCGCAATCGGCTCGGGTACGCACGGCGTGAATCCCGGCCAGCTCGGCCCCCGCGCATGTCAGCCGGCGCGGATCGCCGCCCGCCGCCCATACCAGCGAGCCGTACGTGCAGGTTTCGCCATTGGAAAGCGTCAGCACTTTCGCCACCGGGTCCACCGCCGTCACCTCGACGCCCAGCACCAGATCGACCTGCTTTTCCTCCCAGAACTGCGGCGGACGGATGTACAGCCGGTCGAACGTCTTCTCGCGGGCGAAATATTCCTTCGACAGCGGCGGCCTTTCATAGGGCGGCTCGCTCTCGCGGCCGATCATCGCCACCGTCCCGGTAAACCCGTTCTGCCGCAGCGCGATCGCGCACTGCGCCCCACCATGACCCGCACCCACGATAACGACATCGGCCTGCATCGCGCATCACCCTCTCTGAATCTGCCCCGCGCATTCGCCAATTTCGCGCGCAGGTCAACGGCTGCTGATCGCAAATGCGACGTCGCGGTTCGTTGACGATTCGCAATCGGCACGGTGTCAACACCTCTCGCCGCCCCCGCCCTAGCTATCCGGCGCAAAATCCGTATGGGGGCGGCAATCGATCCAGCAGCCAGAGAGACCGCCGTCATGACCGACATCGTCCCCATCCGCCGCGCCCTGCTTTCGGTTTCCGACAAGACCGGGCTGGTCGAGCTCGGCCAGGCGCTCGCCGCCAGGGGGGTTGACCTCGTTTCCACCGGCGGCACCGCCAAGGCTCTGCGCGACGCCGGGCTGCCGGTGCGCGACATTTCGGACCTGACCGGCTTTCCCGAGATGATGGACGGCCGCGTCAAGACCCTGCACCCCAAGGTCCACGGCGGCCTGCTGGCCGTGCGCGACAATCCCGAACACGTCGCCTCGATGCACGAACACGAAATCGGCGCGATCGACCTCGTCGTCGTCAACCTTTACCCGTTCGTGCAGACCGTCGCCAAGTACCCGCTCGCGGGTGCCGATGGCGGCGCCGACCGCGACGACATCATCGAGAACATCGACATCGGCGGCCCGTCGATGGTGCGCTCGGCCGCCAAGAACCACGCCCACGTCGCCATCGTCACCGATCCTGCCGACTATGCGCTGGTTGCGGGTGGCGAAACCACGCTGGCCCAGCGCCGCAAGTTCGCCGCCAAGGCCTACGCGCTCACCGCCGCCTACGATTCGGCGATCAGCCAGTGGTTCAGCAAGGTGGACCAGCAGGAACTGTTCAGCCCGGTCCGCGTGATGGGTAGCACTCTCGCCACCGAACTGCGCTACGGCGAAAACCCGCACCAGCAGGCCGCGCTCTACCTGCCCAATGGCCCGCACATCCGCGGCATCGCCGGCGCTGTCCAGGTGCAGGGCAAGGAGCTGTCCTACAACAACTACAACGATGCCGATGCGGCGCTCGAACTCGTCGCCGAATTCCGTGACGGCCCACCCACCGTGGTCATCGTCAAGCACGCCAACCCCTGCGGCGTCGCCACCGGCGCCACCCTCGCCGAAGCCTATGAAGCCGCATTGCAGTGCGATTCGGTCTCGGCGTTCGGCGGCATCATCGCCGTCAACCGCCCGCTCGACGGCCCCACCGCCGAAGCGATCAGCGGCATCTTCACCGAAGTCGTCGCCGCCCCCGATGCCGATGACGCCGCCAAGGCCGTGTTCGCGAAGAAGAAGAACCTGCGCCTGCTGCTGACCGGCGAACTGCCCGATCCGAAGCGTGCCGGGCTGACCACGCGTATCATCGCCGGCGGCGTGCTGGTTCAGGAGCGTGACAACGGCCATGTCAGCCAGGACATGCTCAAGGTGGTGACGAAGCGCGCGCCCACCGATCAGGAGCTCAAGGACTGCCTGTTCGCCTGGACCGTCGCCAAGCACACCAAGTCCAACGCCATCGTCTATGCCAAGGACGGCGTCACCGCCGGCATCGGCGCCGGCCAGATGAACCGCCGCGATTCCAGCCGCATCGCCGCGATGAAGGCCGCCGAAGCCGCCGAAACCTACGGCTGGGCGCAGCCCCGCACCGTCGGCAGCGCGGTGGCTTCGGACGCTTTCTTCCCGTTCGCCGATGGCCTGCTGGCCGCTGCCGAAGCCGGCGCCACCGCCGTCATCCAGCCCGGCGGTTCGATTCGCGATGCCGACGTCATCGCGGCGGCCGACGACGCCGGCCTGGCGATGGTTTTCACCGGAATGCGCCACTTCCGCCACTGAGTTCCGCTGCAACGCAGCAATTCGTCGCGAGTCCCGACCGACTGGTCGCGGACTCGGGGCCGAAGGGGTCGTTGCACTGGCGCTTCTCCCCCATTTGCGGGATGGGCCTCCCGCCGCGAACCTGCGCGTATCTTTTTGCCCGCCTCTGTAACCGGACCAGCGGGCGGTCCGAATAGCGAGACGATGGATGAACCTGCTTTCCCCGCGCCTGCTGCGCTCGTTCGCGATCGGCTTCGTGCTTGGCGCCATCGGCGTGGCGACCCTGGCGCTGGCCGAGCGTTCGCCGGGGTCGGCTCAGGTCGTGCCGTCCGCCATCGCCGCGCCCGTCAGGTAATGCGCACCGGGCGCCTGCTGCCCGCACTGGCTGCCCTGCTGCTTTCGGCCGCCTGCCACACGGCCCCCGCTGCGGCGGAAGGCGCGGCCAATACCCCTGCCGCCACCCTGAAATCCAGCGAACCCGCAGGCCCCCGGCAAGCCATCTTCGCCGGCGGCTGCTTCTGGGGCATCGAAGCCGTGTTTAGCCACATTCGCGGCGTCACCAGCGCGGTCTCGGGCTTTCACGGCGGCAATGCCGATACCGCCAGCTACGAACGGGTCAGCGATGGCGACACCGGTCACGCCGAAGCGGTGCTGGTCACTTACGATCCGTCACGCGTGCGCTATGACCAGTTGCTGCAGGTGTTCTTCGCGGTCGGCGCCGATCCCACCGAACTGAACCGCCAGGGGCCCGATTCCGGCACGCAATACCGCTCGGCGCTGGTGCCGACGAACGACGACCAGCGCCGCGTTGCCGCTGCCTATCTGGCGCAACTGCAACAGGCGCATCTCTGGCCCCGCCCGATCGTCACCCGGATCGAACCGCTCAAGCGCTTCTACCCGGCGGAAAAGTACCATCAGGACTTCATGGCCCGCAATCCCGCCCACCCTTACATCGTCTACTGGGATGTCCCGAAGGTGAAGCAGTTGCAGCGCATGTTCCCGGCGCTGTGGCAGCCGGACTTTACCCGCAACTGATTGCCCGCCTATACCCGGCGTCATGACAGGACACGCCCATCGCGAACTTTCCGGCGACGGCCTCGTCTCGGCCGCGCGGGCGGCATTGCTCGAATCGGGCGAACAATGGACCGACATGCGCGCCTCGGTTCACGCCGCGCTGGTCGCCTGCGATCGCCCCGCTTCCGCCTACGACATCGCCGACATCGTCTCGACCGCGCGGGGCAAGCGCGTCGCCGCCAACAGCGTCTATCGCATCCTCGACCTGTTCGTGCGCACCAACCTGGCGCGGCGGGTGGAAAGCGCGAATGCCTATGTCGCCAACAGCCACCCCGGATGCCGCCACGATTGCATCTTCCTGATCTGCGACTCGTGCGGCAAGGTCACGCACATCGATGACGATCGCCTGACCGGCCAGCTCGTCCGCGCCGCAACTGCCTCCGGATTTGCCGAAATCCGCCCGCTCGTGGAACTGCGGGGTCGCTGCCCGGACTGCGTTTGACGCATTGGACAGGCCGTTGCGCTGCGTGTAAGGCGCCGCGCACGACAAGCCGGCTGATGGGGAGCCGGCCATCGGGAGCGCAATCTTGGACAATCCCACCCCCCTTCCCGCCACCCCCCTGCTTGATCGCGTGATCTGGCCTGCGGACCTTCGGCGCCTGCCGGCGAGCGACCTTCGCCAGTTGGCGGACGAGGTTCGTGCCGAGATGCTGTCGGTGGTGGGCAGCACCGGCGGGCATCT
>JAGWVC010000035.1 GCA_018971065.1 Sphingomonadales bacterium
CATCACGCCGGGGATGGTGATCATGCCCTGCGGAGTCTTGGCGCCCAGCGTGTTGCAATCGCGCACGCCCTGCCACGGCTGCGGCGCGCGCGGCGGCTGGAAGCGGTGCAGCCCGGTATCCTGCCCATAACGGATGCCGAAGAACCGCGACACGCCGCCCTGGCGCAACCCGCGCACCGTGCCCGATGTGGTGGCGACCGGGGCGGTCGGAACCGCGCTATCAGCCGCGTGGAGCGTGCCGGGCAGGGCAAGCCCGGCGGTGCCGGCAAGACCGGTGGCAAGCACGGTGCGGCGGGTCAGTTCGGGCATGGCGGCGTCCTCAGCGGCGGGCGGCGATGGCGGGCAGGTGATGCGCGGCGCGCACCGACGGCTTGAGCGCGACGACGTAGAAGCCGCTGGCATTGCAGGCGACCCAGATCTGGCCGCTCCCGGGCCGATAGCGGACGTGCGACATGCACGGGTCGCCCGGCTTGAAATAGGCGATTTCGGTGGGGTTTTCGGGCTTGCGCAGATCGGCGATGCGCAGGCCGGCATACATGAAGGTGAACAGGCCCAGCCGCGTGTCGGCGGAATTGTCGACATCCTGGAAGTGCGTGCTGGCCACGCCCGAACGGCCGACCAGCCCGCCGGTGGCGGCCTCGATCGCGTTGCGCGGCGGGCAGTTTCCGGGCTGGTTCATCGCCAGCCGGAATTCGCCGACCTGATGCGGGTGGGCCTCGTCGGCGATGTCGGTGATGCGCGGCCAGGCGCCGGGGCAGGCGCCCAGCTCACCGGCGTTGACCAGCATCGGCCGGCCGCCGATCCGCGCCAGCACCGGCGAATGCCAGCCGGCCTTGTGCGCGGTGCCGATCAGGCGGAATTTCGGATTCGGCCGGTGCAGCGCGAAGTCGGTGTTATCGACGATATAGACGCCGCCGGCATCGGGGCCGACCGATTCCGGGGTGGGAATGCCGGGCTTGCCGGGCTTGAACTGATGATTGAGATCGCCGCCGTGCGACGACAGCACGCCGACGTAGATGCGCTTCGCGTCGGGGCTGAACACCAGCTCGTGCGGGGCGAAGGCATAGCTGGTGCCGTCCGCCGCCGTAATCGGGAACTTGCCCAGGAAGCGGGGGTGCTTCGTGTCCGTAATGTCCATGACCTCAATGCCGCCGTCGCCGGTGAACGGGTTCAGCACGGTTCCATAGACATAGCGCGCGTCGGGCGAGACGCGCAGGGTGTGCACCGGCTCGGGCCATTGGATCTCGGACAGCAGCTTCGGCGCGGCGCAGGCGGTGGCATCGTAAAGCGACAGCCAGCCTTCCTTGGGCGCGCTCATCCCGGCAACGCCGCCATAGTTGCTGGCGGCCAGCACGCTGCGCTTGCCCACGGTGACCGCGTGGATGGTCTCGCCGGCGGAAAGCGCGCCCTTGTCCTGGAGATAGCGGGCGACGCGGGGGTGGGCGGCGTCGCTGGCGTTGATGACCGCCACGCCCGATTTCGGCCCCACCGGCAGCATCTGCAGCGATCCGTCGGCCTTCAGCGAAACGCCGTCGCCGATGTAGGCGCAGTCGCCCGACCAGGCCATGATGACGTTGCCGGGGCGGCCGTCGATCGGCGAATGGCCGATGACATCGACGCCCCGCGAATAAGCCTGCGGCAGGACATGATCCTCGCCAGGCATGGTCTCGCCCTGCTTGCCGGGCTCGGGATGGTCGGGCGTCGGGGCAGGGGCGGCGCCGATCAGCACCATCGCGGCGAGACTGGCAAGGGGTAGGCCGGCAAGGGGAAGGCGGATCGACATGCGGTGGCTCCGTGGCTTCATGGCGTGGGTTGTGTGTTCAGGACAGCGTCGGCACCGCGCGGGAAATCCGGGTGGCGATGCGCGGCAAGCCTGACAGCCGATCGATCACGTTCACTCTCCGGCGGTCGGCCGCCTGGCGCGGCTTCGTTGCCCGGCAATCGCCCGGCCCGGTCGCAGCGTGCGCCACTCCGGCGCTTCGGGCGACCCCCAGTTGGGGGTATCCGATGCGTTTTGTCGATGGGCCTGGAGTGTGATGACAAAAAGTGGGAATCGGTTTTTGTCAAAAAATTTCATGATAACAACAATTAGGGGATGATGACATTGGTCAATCTGATGTCATCATGCTCTAGGCGGCCGTGGTTAACCGCCATCGTGCGATGCTTGTCGAAATCCTGTCGGTCGGCGCGAGTCAGCCCTGTCGCACCCCGGTCGCATCTTCGGCGCGGAACACCGGCACGGCTGCGATGGCCTTCATCATCACCAGCGGGATCACGCGGTCGGTCGAGGCTTGGTAATTGCCATAGAACGGGTGGCAATCGACGATGAAATTCCACACCTTGTCGCGCTCGCCGCCATCGGGCTCGCGCCACTGCGCGCGGAACGCCTGGGTGGCGATCTGGAATTCGACTTCGGCCATTTGCCGGATGTTCAGATACCACTCGGGGTGATGGTCGGCGCCGCCCTTGGATGCCACGATCACCACCTCGCCGCCGATGTCGGCATAGCAGAGCGGGGTGATGAACACCTTGCCGCTGTTGCGGCCAGTGTATTTCACCAGGCAATGCGTGGCGAACGACCGGCCGCCGGCGGCGGTTATGTCCATGATGTGGCCTTCGGCGCCGCCCGATGCCAGGTACATGGCGCGGTGCTCGGCCGCCCAGTCGCGCCTGGCCTCGCGAATGACCTGCATGGATTCGTCGCTCATCGTGGGCTCCCCGGACATGGTGTTCGTCGCGACTTGCCCTGTGTGCCGCCATGCTGTCTAATGCCAAATCCATTCAACCTTATGCGGATTGTGCATGGACATCTCGCTCAGCCGCCTGCTTCACATGGTTGTGGTGGCGCGCTGCGGCAGTTTCTCGGCGGCGGCCAAGGAACTCAACATGAGCCAACCCGCGCTCAGCCGCAGCATCGCCGCGATCGAGGCGCGCTATGGCTTCCGGTTGTTCAACCGCGTCGGGCACGGGGTGGAACCGACAGCGGCGGGGGTGCAGGTGATCGCGCAGGCCCAGCCGCTGCTTCAGGGGCTGCGCGTGTTCGACAGCAACCTGCATCTGTTCGGCTCGGGCAAGGCGGGCAAGCTGGCGATCGGCGTCACCCCGTTGCTGGCCAGCGCGCTGCTGGCGCGGTTCTCGATCGATTTTCTGACGCCCGACGGCCGGGCGCGGTTGCGCGTGGCGATCCGGCCGGGGCAGGACCTGCTGTCGATGCTGCGCAACGACGAGATCGAAATCTGCTTCTTCCCCGAAGGGCACATCGCCCCCAGCGCCGATCTTGACATAGCCGTCGTCGGCGCGGTGATGCCGGCGTGCATCGTGCGCGACGGGCATCCGCTGACCCGGTTGGCGCAACCGACGCTGGCCGATCTGGCCGCCTTCCCGTGGGGCAGCTCGGTGGAGCCGCCATTCGCGCCGGCCGTGCCCAGCCTGTCGGGGGTGATCTGCGACAATTATCACGTCCTGCGCGACGCGGTGCTGGCCAGCGATCTGGTCTGCATCTGCTCGGAGGATTTCGTTGCCGGCGAACTTGCCGCTGGCACGCTTCGCACGATCAGCATCGACGGGTTGCCGCTGCGCCCGACGACCATTTTCGTGGCGCGGCTGTCGGGGCGGATCGATTCGCCGCTGGCGGTGGAAGCGATCAGGCGCATGGCGGGGTATCTCCGGCCCGGTTGATGCGCGCTGGCATCGGCGTGGACGGCCTGCGCCAATCGCGTGGCGCAGCCGGCCTGCGGCTTGGTCGGCGTATATATCTTGTCATATCAGGTGCGTGAAAAGCCGCATATTTGGCTATATAGTATACAATAATCGGGAATTTGCCGGTTCTGGCCTGAACGCGGCTTGCGTAACCGACCAAGTGTATGGTAGGCGTATTGGTATGGCCAATTTTGCGACAGGCCTGGAAGGATGGGGGCCGTGATGGCAGGTTTGACAGCACCGGTGTTCGCGCGGGGGTGGATGGCGGCAGCGGCGCTGTCGGTGGTTTCGGTCGCATCGGCCGCCACGCCCGATCGCCCGGAGCCGGGCTTGCAAGGGCAGCAGATGCCCGCCGACAACCCCGGCAGCGTGCTGGCAACGCCCTATTCCACAGGTGTCAGCGTCGTCGGCCACGAACCGCTGGGCGGGCGCGATTCGAACCTGCAACTGGCCTGGGTCGATCATTGCGCCTATGTTTCCAGCACATCGCCGAAATTCCTGATGTGGGGCATGAAGGCGCCGGCCGAATCGTTCGGCGTGGCGGTGATCGACGTGCGCAACCCGCGCGCGCCCCGGCAGGTGGGGCTGCTGCGCGATCGCGGATCGCTTTATGCATCGGAAACGCTGCACGCGGTAACGGCGGGCGGGCGCAAGGTGCTGGTGGCCGGATCGTATGGTGCCAAGGACGATGCCGCCTACACCGATGTCTATGACGTGTCCGATTGCCTGCATCCCCGGCACATGGCCGAGATCAAGTGGCCCGAAAGCGTCCACACGCTGACCCTGTCGGCCAATGGCAAGCGGCTTTACGCCACCCGGATCGAGCCGTTCACCGGCAAGGGCGGGATCGATGTCGAGGACATCTCGAACCTGGCGAAGCCGCGCTATGTCGGCAAGTTCCCGGCAACCCGGCCCGATGGCACCTCGTTCGAATTCGCCCCGCACGAGATGTCGATCAGCCCCGACGAGAAGCGCATCTATGCCGGGGTGATCTCGTCATCGGGCGGCGATCTCAATGCGGGGGTGAAGATCTTCCCGCCCAACCGCGACGGGCTGGGGCCGGATGCCGGCGGCATCTACATCTTCGACAACAGCGATCTGGCGCTGGGCCGGGCGAAGCCGAAGCTGCGGCTGATCGGCACGGCGCTGCACGGGGGCTGGCATTCGGTGATGCGCGCCCGCATCAATGGCGTGCCGCATCTGGTCGGCGGTGGCGAACTGCTGGCGTGTCCCGGCTCGTGGCCGAAGCTCGTCAACATCGCCGATGAGCGCAAGCCGGTGATCGACGGCGAAATCCGGCTGGCGATGAACCATGCCGAAAACTGCCCGGCGTGGAGCGCGACCGAGAAGGGCAGCGGCGGAATTTCGCCCGATGCCGGCACCGCAACGATCCATTTCAATGATGTCGATAGCGCTACCGACACCCGGCTGGGGCTGATCAACTTCCTGTGGGCGGGCCTGCGCGTGTTCGATATCCGCAAGCCGGCGGCGCCGCACGAAGTCGCCTATTTTAAGCCCGGTGACGGGTGCGGCGGGCACGTGCGCTATCTGCCCGGCACCGGCGAAATCTGGCTGGCCTGCGGATCGAGCGGATTCTGGGTGTTGCAACTGAAGCCGGATGTGCGCGCCGCCGTCGGGTTGCCCAGGCTGGCCGGTCGGTGATGACGAAAAGGGGGACTTGCCGTGGCGGAATTGTCGGGTGCCGTCGTGCTTGACGCGCGCGTCGCCGAACTGATCGCGCGCTATGCCGGGGCGGATGTCTGCGCCGCGCACATACTGTGCGATCGCCACCCGGCCGACGCGCTGGCCTATCGGGTGATTGCCGACGACCTTTCGGCGCGCGACCTGACTTATGGTGAGTTGCGTGACGAATCCGAACGGTTCGCCGCTGGCCTTGCCGCGCTGGGGGTGGGGCCGGGCGACCGGGTGGCGACGCTGATGGGCAAGAGCCGGCGCTATCTGGTGGCGCTGATGGCGATCTGGCGGCTGGGGGCGGTGCATGTGCCGCTGTTCACCGCGTTCGCCCCGGCGGCGATTGCCTATCGCCTGCGCGGCAGCGACGCCAAAGTGGTGCTGTGCGATGCCGGGCAGCGCGCCAAGCTGGCACCGGGCGACGACATGCCGGCGCAAGCGCCGTGGCAGGTGGTCAGCACCGGCACGCCGGGCGATGGCGCGCATGGCTTCGATGACCTGCTGGCCAGCACCGGCCCACGCCCGGCGGCGGTGGCGATGGGCGGCGATGCGCCGCTGATCCACATCTACACTTCGGGCACCACCGGCAATCCCAAGGGCGTGCTGGTGCCGATCCGCGCGCTGGCCTCGTTCCAGGCTTATGCCGAATTCGGGCTGGGGCTGGTGGCCGACGATATCTACTGGTGCGCGGCCGATCCGGGCTGGGCCTATGGGCTGTACTATGGCGTGCTGGCCACGTTCATGACCGGCGTGCGCAGCGTGCTGTTCGAGGGCGGGTTTTCGGCCGAAAAGACGCTGGCGATCCTGGCCGATCATGGCGTCACCAACTTTGCCGCCGCGCCCACCGTCTATCGCTCACTGCGCGGCGCCGGGCTGGCAGCGCCGCCGGGGCTGGCGCTGCGTGCCGCCTCCAGCGCGGGCGAGCCGCTGACCCCCGACGTCAACGCCTGGGCCGAAGGCGCGCTGGGGGTGACGGTGCATGACCACTATGGCCAGACCGAGGCCGGGATGCTGATCAACAACCATCACCATCCGCTGGTGCGCCGTCCGATCCGGCCGAAGTCGATGGGCCACGCGATGCCTGGCTGGCACGCCACGGTGCTGGCCGACGATGCCGACCGCGAACTGCCGCCGGGCGAGACCGGGCGGGTGGTGATGGACGTGGCGCGCAGCCCGCTGCTGTGGTTCGACGGCTATGACGGCGATCCGGCAAAGGTGGCGGGCAAGCTGTCCGCCGACGGCCGCTGGTACCTGACCGGCGATACCGGCAGCCGCGACGAGGACGGCACTTTCCACTTCTCGTCGCGCGACGACGATGTGATCATCATGGCCGGCTACCGCATCGGGCCGTTCGAGGTGGAATCGGCGATGGCGTCGCACCCGGCGGTGGCCGAATGCGCGGTGATCGCGGTGCCCGACGATGTGCGCGGCGAGGTGATCGAGGCTTATGCGGTGCTGGCCGCCGGGCACGCCGCTTCGGACGAACTGGCGCGCGACATCCAGCAATGGGTGAAGATGCGCTATGCCGCCCATGCCTACCCGCGCGCCGTGCATTTCATCGCGGCGATGCCCCGGACGCCCAGCGGCAAGATCCAGCGCTTCGTGCTGAAGCAGCAGCGGCTGGCGGAGCTTGCGGTGTGAGTGGTGCAGACGTGATTGCCGCCGTCACCGGGCGCCGCTCGGTACGGCGGTTCCTGCCGACGCCGGTGGCCCGGGAAACGGTGCGCGCGATCCTGGCGGGGGCCGCGCGCGCGCCGTCGGGCACCAATATCCAGCCGTGGCGGGTCCACGTGGTCATGGGTGCCGCGCGCGACCGGCTGGCGGCCGCGGGCCGCGCGGCGGGCGAGGCCGACGATTTCAGCCTGGAATATGTCTATGTGCCCGATCGGCTGGAGGAACCGTATCGATCGCGGCGGCGCAAGGTGGGGTTCGATCTTTACGCGCTCTATGGCGTCGATCGTGACGACATGGCGGGGCGCAAGGCGGCGATGTTGCGCAACTACGACTTCTTCGGCGCACCGGTGGGGCTGTTCTTCACGATGGAACGGGCGATGGCGCAGGGCGCCTGGCTCGATTGCGGCATGTTCATGCAGAACGTGATGGTGCTGGCGCGGGCTTGCGGGCTGGAGACCTGCCCGCAACAGGCGTGGTGCGATATCGGCGGGGTGGTCCATGCCGAACTGGGCATTCCCGATGATCACATCGTACTTTCGGGCATGGCACTGGGGTTTGCCGACCCGGCTGCGCGCGAAAATACATTGGTAACCGAGCGGGTTGGTGTGGAGGAATTTGCGACATGGCATGGCTAAGGCTGGGGTTGTTGCTCACGCTGGCGGCCCCGGGGCTTGCGCGGGCCGATGAGCCGCCCGCCGCCGCCGTCGCGATCGCGCCGCCGGGTGAGGGGATGATCGAGCAGCCGTGCCCGGTGCTGCCGGTGCCGCGCAAGGTGCGGCTGGCCGAGCCGGGGCAGCCGGCGGAGCTGGGGCAGTCCTATATCGCCGCGGTGGTGGCCAGCCAGGGCTACAAGCTGCGCTATGACTGGGCGTTCCAGTGCCGCTATGCCGCCGAAAACGCGGCGCTGACGCAGGCGCCCGACGTGGTGTTCATGGGCGATTCGATCACCGAGAACTGGCGTGAGTACGACCCCGGATTTTTCGACCACGGTATCGCCGATCGTGGCATCAGCGGGCAGACCACGCCGCAGATGCTGGTGCGGTTCATGGCGGACGTGATCGCGCTGAAACCGCGCGCGGTGCAGATCATGGCCGGCACCAACGACATTGCCGGCAACACCGGGCCAACCAGCCCCGAACAATACCGCAACGCCATCCGCGCGATGGTGGAACTGGCGCAAGCGCACGGCATCCGCGTGATTCTGGCGAGCATTCCGCCGGGCGTGGCCCTGCGTGGCGGGAAACGGCCGGCGCCGGGGCCGATGATCGACACGCTCAACGCTTGGCTGAAGACGTATGCCGCCGAACGGCACGCGATCTATGCCGATTATCATGCCGTGCTGCTGGGTGAGGACGGGGCCATGCAGCCGGGCTTCACCAGCGATGGCGTACACCCGGCCACCGCCGGCTATGCCGTCATGCGGCCCGTGGCCGAGGCGGCGATCAAGGCGGCGCTGCGGCGCTGAGCGGTCAGCCGCAGGTGTAGCTGGTCGTCACCTTCGGGTCGCCCGACGTGTACACCGCCTTCTGCGGGTAAGGGCATAGCGGCTGGGTGATGCGCACCGGCTTGTCCTTGGGCGAGGTGATCTCCACCCGGCCGGGGGCAATGCCCTTTTCCACCCAATCGACCATCAGCGTGTAGAACTGTCCGCCCGCCACCGCCGGCGGGTTGGCGTCGATGTTGGCGGTGCCTTGCGGCGAGGTGTGGCCGCCGCCGGGGACGAGATAGAGCTTGTAGAAATCCCGCACCTTGTCGATCCCGCCCAGCTTGGCGGCAACCGCTTCGTAATAGCGCATCGAGTGCTGGACCGGGATCGATTCGTCGTTCCAGCCGTGCCAGCTCAGGAACTTGCCGCCACGCGCCTTGAACGCGGACAGGTCGGCGTTTGCGGTGGAAACGCCGCCCATCACCGGGTCGAGCGCCAGCGCGCGGTCGAAGGCGTTGTTCATCTGCGCATACGTCAGGCCCTTCCAGCCATCCTGCCCATCGCCCGAGGCATTGCGGAAGCCGGGGCCGGCCAGCGTGGGGTTCTGCAACACCAGCGCGGCCATGTCGGCATTGCTGCTGGCGGCGGCGGAGCGACCGCTGGCCGAGCCGGCCTTTCCGGCGCCCGAGCTCAACAGCTTGATCATCGCCGCGTTGAGCTTGGTGAAATAGGCGAGGTACAGCGAGGTGCCGCGCGCGAAGCCGTACCAGCGGTGCTTGCCCGTCAGGTCCAGCCCCGTGCCGTTGTCGGCGGCGGGTTCGGGCACCGAACCGTCGCTGGTGATGCCGTACCAGAACTGGTTGACCACCAGCGCCTGCTTGCGCGTCACACAGGCGGGGGTGGTGTTGTCACCGCCGTCCGAAGCGCACAGCACCGCCTTGTCCTTCACCGGATCGTAGCGGCAGGCGGAATTGTCCATGACATAGCCGAGATGCTCGCCGCCCACCGTATCGCAGGCGTGGATCGCGGCGTTGGAAACCAGATCCTGCTGTTCCTCGCTCAGCGGCACGCCGCCCAGATCGCGCTCGATCACCAGGTTGTGGTAGAAGTTGTTGAGCGCCCATTGCTGGAAATAGAGCGTGGGCAGCGTGGCGATGATGCCGTTGTAATCGGCGGGCCAGTTCTGCGCCAGCGCATAGCCGTGGCGGCCGCCGGTGGATGCGCCCTCGTAATAGGCGAACGTGTGCGGGCGGCCATAATAGAGCCGGGCCAGCGCCTTGGTCTTCAGCGCGACCTCGTGCTGGGCGCGACTGGCAAAATCCAGCCAGCCCTGCCGGTTCAGCGTGCCGTCGGGGTTCATGCCCCAACTGCCGTCGGTGGGAACGTGGCCGGCATCGGTGCTGGCCGAAACCGCGCCTTCGCCGCCGGCGGTGGCGGCGGCATAAGGCCAGCCGACCTGATCGGGCGATGCTTGCGCGCCGCCGTCATAGCCGCCACGGCCGCCGATGTTGTGGATGCGGCCGTTCCATTTCGCGGGCGTGGGCAGCCACACTTCGATGCCGATGCCGGCCGAGGTGGAGGGCGCATCGGCCGGGCCGGGGTTGCCGGGGCCGACCACCAGTTTCACCAGGCACAGGTCGGCGGTGGCGGTGCCGGTCAGCATCGGCGTCACCGGCTCGCTGATGACCAGCGGCTGCCCGGCCTTGTACGACTTCACCAGCACGACGCGGGTGCGGGCATCGGGGTGAAAGGCCGCCTTCAGCCGGTCATCGCAGCCAAGGGTGCGCGTACCGGCGTGCGCGGCGGGGGCGAGGCAGGCGGTGAGTGCAGCCGCGCCGAGCAGCATGCCGAAACGGCGGGTATGGTGGATCATGAGGCTCTCCCCCGCCCCGTTCGCGGGGCAGGGGATCAGCCTAGGCGACGGCGATGGCGGTCGTTAACCCCCAGATGGGGAGACGGGGCCGCCCCGATCGCGAGTGCACGATTACCAGCGCAGGCCGTCGGTGGTGGCTTCATACGGGCGTTCGTAGCACGGGTCCTTGCCGTCCCAGCGCGCCTTCAGGAAGCCCTTGACGTTCTTGGAGTGGACCCAGGTGCCATCGGTGTCGGCCGACATCTCTATGGTGCATTTGCGCACCAGCATCCGCCATTCGCCGTCGCGCTTCTCCATGCGGTCGAGATAGCGACCGAAGGCGATCGTGGTGGACTTGCCATCCAGCCAGTACAGCCCTCCGATCACATAGGATTCGCAATGCGCGGTATCGCCATCCAGTTCGCAGATGTGGTTGGTGATGTTGTGGCTGGTCATGTTGAAGTTCATGCTGTGGCCCAGATTGGCGCGCTTGGCGTAATCGGGCACCTTGGTGATCACCGGGCCATGTTCGTCCACGCCGTCGGGCCACCAGCACGCCTCGATCGCGGCGATGTCCTGACGGTCGCGGGCGCGGCTTTCGCGCTGGATGCAGGCCAGGATTTCCTGCCGGTCGCTGACCCGTTGCAGTTCCTTGACGGCGGCGCGCAGCGCGGCGACTTCAGCTTCGAGGTCCATTGACTTCCTTCCCGTTCGGGTGCCGCATGGCCCCGTTGTTGCGTGGTATCGTGGCTTGACATCGGGCGCGCCAGGCCCGGTAGAGCAATGGCACGAATGCTTGATTCGTCACTTGACTAGCAACCGCCGGAAGTCCCCGCAAGCCGATGTCCGATCACACCCCGCCTGCCATCGAATCCGCACCCCGCGCCGGAACGGACGCATGACCGGGCGCGACGGCAGCCCATTTGCCGGGCTGGTCACCGCGCTGGTCGACGGCGCGTTCGAGACGCCGCTGTGGCACACTTTTCTCGACCGGTTGCGCCATGCCACTTGCGCCGAATTCGCCATCCTGGTGTTCCAGCCGCCGGGCTGGCCGTTCGACGAGGCGATGCAGTTGATGGCCGGCGGCGCCAGCGAGTCCGAAAGCAAGCGGATGTTCCGGCGCCATTTCTATCCGGACAAGGACCTGAGCCGCAGCCTGCTGGACGAGACCAGGCCCTATTCGCTGGCCGAACTGCGCGCGATCGACGGCGACGCCCATGCCGGGTTCTTTGCCGAACTGGTCGATGGCCACGGCATTTCCGCCATCCGGGAAATGCGCGTGACCGAGGCCAGCGGGGTTTCGGCCTGGCTGACGATCGCACGGCGCGGGCCGGATTTCGGCCCGGCGGACAGCGCGGTGATGGTCGAGATCGCGCCGGTGCTGCGCGGTATGCTTCGCCATTTCGTGGCGCGTGAGCAGGACCGGTTCAAGGCGTCGCTGGCGGCGCACGCGGTGGGGCGGCTGCAATTCGGCTGGATCGCGCTGGATGCCGGGGGAATCGTGCTCGATTGCGACGCGTTCGGTGACAGCGTGCTGACCGGCTCGGGGGTGCTGTACCGCGCCGTGAACGGCCGGCTGGCGGCGCGATCGCAGGAGCGTGAGCGCGAGATCGGCAAGGCGATCGCCAGCCTGGTGGCAACTCCGGCGGGCCGGCCCCGGGCGCTGTCGCTGCGGGCGGACCCGTGGCTGGACATGCTGCTGGTGCCGGTGCGCGACCGGTTCCTGACCACCGCGCCGACCGCCAGCGTGGTGGCCTATGTTCATGGCGATAACTGGGGTTCCAGCGAGCGCGCCGGGCAATTGACCGACCTGTTCGGCCTTAACGTGCGCGAATCGCGGCTGGCGCTGGCGCTGTGCCGGGGGCGGACGATCGTCGAGGCGGCGGTCGAGACCGGCATCACCACCGAGACCGCGCGCAGCTATACCAAGGCGATCTATGCCAAGACCGGCGCGCGCGGGCTGCCCGATCTGGTGCGCATCGTGATGGGCAGCGTGCTGGCGATCGCCGCCGAGCATTGACGCCGATGCCCCCGGATGGGGGTTTGCCGGGGCTGGCGCGCCGCTAGACTGGCGCCATCAGGGCCGGGAAGCACCGGCCAGCATCGGAGGGTAAGGCATGGATTCGGCGCAGCATGGCGATCGGCAGGGCGGTTTCATGGTGCCGGAACACTGGCTGCCCGCGCCCGCCACGGTCAGCCCCGAAGCGCGCGCGTTCCTGTCGCAGCGGATGGCGCCGGGCGGAACCCCCCAGCCGAAAGGCACCGCCGACAAGGAGGCGTGGCGCGCCTATATCGCCGAAAGCAACGCCTGGCTGACTCACGGCATGATGGCCAATGCCCAGGCCTTCCCGGCCGAGATCGTCACGCACCAGCTCACGCACACCGCGCTGTACGAGGTGATCCCGGCGAATCTCGATCCCGCCCATGCCGATTGCGCGATCTTCTACCTGCACGGCGGCGCGTTCATTCATGGTTCCGGGCTGGCCGGGGCCTACATGGCGATGCCGCTGGCCGGGCACGCGCGGATGCGTGCTTTCGTGGTCGATTACCGGATGCCGCCCGATCATCCGTTTCCCGCCGGGCTGGACGATGCGGTGGAAGCCTGGCGCTTCGCGCTGGAACGGCTCGCGCCGGCGCGGATGGCGGTGGCGGGGGGATCGGCCGGCGGCGGGCTGGCCGGGGCGCTGGTGCTGAAGGTGCGTGATCTGGGCCTGCCGATGCCCGGCGCCTGCGTGCTGGCCACGCCCGAGGCTGACCTGACCGAAGCGGGCGACAGTTTCGAGACCGTGGTGCCGGTGGAAGTGGTGCTGACCGAGCGGCTGACCGATACCATTGCGCTTTATGCCGATGGCCACGACTTGCGCGACCCCTATCTTTCGCCGCTGTTCGGCGATTTTGCGAAGGGTTTCCCACCAACCTTCCTTAACAGCGGCACCCGCGACGCGTTCCTGTCGAACACCGTGCTGTTCCACCGCGCCTTGCGCCGGGCGGGGATCGATGCCGAACTGCACGTCTGGGAAGCGATGCCGCACGGCGGCTTCTTCGGCGCGCCCGAGGATCAGGAAGTGCTGGCCGAACAGGCGCGCTTCGTCCGCCAACGACTGGCGCCAGCGAAGAGTTAGCCGTCCAGCGCCATGTCCGCCAGCGCCAGCCCGATGAGGTGTGCCATCCGGTCGCGCGCGGCATCGGCATCGGCGGCGACGATGGCATCGCACAGCGCGGCATGTTCGGGCACCGGATCGCGCGGGGTGGGGGTGGCGCGCTGCTTGAAGCGCGTGGTCCACTGCACCGCCGCGCCGACCGAACCGGCCAGCGCGATCAGCGCCTCGTTGCCGCTGGCGGCAAGGATCAGGCGGTGGAATTCGCGATCCGCCGCCTGCCCCGCCTCGGCGGCAAGCCCGTGCGCCGCCATCGCCGCCAGCGCGGCGCGCATATCATCAAGCTGCTGCGGCGTGCGCCGCCGGGCCGCCAATGCCGCCGCCGCCGGTTCGATGATGCCACGCAGTTCGAACAGGTCGCGGATGAACCCCGGGTCAGGCTCGCCCGAGAACATCCATGCCAGCATTTCCGGGTCCAGCAGGTTCCACCGCGCGCGCGGGGTGACGTGGGTGCCCGCCTTCGGGCGGCTTTCGATCAGCCCCTTGGCGGTCAGGATGCGCATCGCCTCGCGATAGGCGGTGCGCGATACGCCCAGCGCCTCGGACTGTTCGATCTCGCCGCCGAACGCGCTGCCGGGCAGGTGCTGGCCCGACAGGATCGCGATGCCCAGCCGCCGGGCGATGTCCTGGTGGATGCGCAAGGCGCGCGGGGCGTCGAGCCCGGGAATGCCATCGGAAGCGTACGGTGCTGCCAAGCGCTTGTCCTCAATCGTGGAACGGATCGGTCCAGACTATTTCCCCGCACATGAAGGCATCGGCGACCAGGCGCAATGGGGCAAGATCGACATCGCCGGCCCCGGCCGCGACGAGTTCGACGAAATGCCGGTACAGCGTCGGGTATTCGCATTCCGGCCGGGCCGGCCTGGCCACGCCGTCGATCTGCAGCGTGTTGCCGCCGTGGGACAGCAGCAGTTCGCCGGCATCGGTCTCGACGCGGATGTCCCAGCTTTGCGGGCCGGTCTGGCGAAAGTCGAACGCGGCGGCGATCGGCGTGCCCGATGCGGTTTCCATCCGCAATTGCGCAGCGATCGGCGCGGCGCGATTGGACGGCATTTCCAGCCGGGCGCTCGTGATCCGCACCGCTTGCGGGATGATGCGCGTCAGGATCGACAGCGCGTTGATGCCGGGGTCGAACACCCCGAAGCCGCCGGGCTGCCATATCCATGCCTGTCCGGGATGCCAGACGCGGACATCCTCCTTCCAGGTCACGGTGACGGCGCGCAGCGGCTTGTCGGCCAGCCAGGCCTGCGCTTCGGCAACCGCCGCCGCCTCGCGCGAATGCCACGCGGCGAACAGGGTGACGCCTTGCGCCCGCGCCAGTTCGACCAGCGCCTCCACCTCGGACAGGGTGGCGCCCGGCGGCTTTTCCAGGAACACGTGCTTGCCGGCCAGCAGCGCGGCGCGGGCGGCGGCATGACGCGCCTGCGGCGGCTGGCACAGCACCACGGCATCAAGGCCCGGTTCCGCCGCCAGCATGGTGCCGATATCGGGATAGTTCGGCACCCCGTCCGCCTTGCCGTGGTGGCTGGCAACGGCCACCAGATCGATGCCGGGGGTGGCGGCGATGGCCGGAACGTGCTGGTCGCGCGCGATCTTGCCGAAGCCGACGAGTCCGAGCTGAATGGCGGTGTTCACAGCGCGCGCGCCGTGACGAAGCCCTCGTCCGCGCCGTGGGCCAGCGGGTTGGCCAGCGGCAGGCGGAACGCGTCGGCGGAAACCTCGAACACGTCGCCGGGCCGGGTTTCGATGCCATCGGCGCACGACAGCGTCGCGGTGCCGAAGAAATGGACGTGCAGGTCCCCCGGGCGGCGGAACAGCGCGTTCTTGAAGTGGTGGTGTTCCAGATTGGCGATGCTGTGCGACATGTTGGCCTCGCCCGAAAGGAACGGCTTTTCCCACAGCACCGCGCCGTCGCGGCGGATGCGGCTGACCCCGCGCACGTCGGCAGGCAGATCGCCCAGCCGCAGTTCGGGGCCGAGCGCGGCCTGCCGCAGCTTGGAGTGGGCCAGCCACAGGTAGTTGACCCGCTCGGTCACGTGATCGGAAAACTCGTTGCCCAGCACGAAGCCGAGCCGCACCGGCTGGCCGGCGGCGTCGATCAGGTAGACGCCGGCAATCTCCGGTTCCTCGCCACCGTCGCCCGCGAAACCCGGCTTGGTCAGCGGTGCGCCGGGGGCGACGAAGATCGAGCCGTCGCCCTTGTAGAACCATTCGGGCTGGACGCCGGGGGTGTCGGGCGCGGGCTTGCCGGCTTCCAGCCCCATCAGGAACATGCGCATCGAATCGGTGGCCTGCCCGGCGGCGGCGGCCTTGTGCATCCTGTCGCGCCCTTCGGCGGAACCGAGGTGAGTCAGGCCGGTGCCGCTGACCAGCAGGTGCGCCGGGTCGGCATGGTCGATCGGCGGCAGCAGGGTGACGGTGGCAAGGTCCAGTGCATCGCCCATGCGTTCGGCGGCCAGCGCGGCTAGGGTAGCGCCGATGGCAAGCGCCTCATGCGCAAGATCGCGCACGCTGGTCGTGCCGTTCACTACGCGCGCGGCGCCGGCTTCATCCAGCGCGGCGACACCGTGCCGGCCCGCCCGCGCGAACTGGATCAGGCTGCGGATCATGCCCGGCCCTCATGCTGGCCGTCGATGCGGCGGGGAACGGCCCACGGGTTGGCGGCCTGCAACGGCGGCGGCAGCAAGCCATCGGGGATGTCCTGATAGCACAAAGGCCGCAGGAACCGCGCCATCGCCAGCGTGCCCACCGATGTGGTGCGGCCGTCGCTGGTGGCCGGATATGGCCCGCCGTGGACCATCGCCGGGGTAACCTCCACCCCGGTGGGCCAGCCGTTGGCCAGCACGCGCCCGGCCGTTTCGGCCAGGTGCGGCAGCAGCGTGGCGGCAAGCGCGGCGTCATCGGGCGCGCAATGCAGCGTGGCGGTAAGCTGCCCTTCAAGGCCGGCGATCACGCCCGGCAGCGCCGCAGCACTGGCGCAGCGCACGATCACGGCGGCGGCGCCGAACACTTCGGTGGCCAGCGCGGATTCGCCGGCGAAGGCGGCATCGGTGGTCTGGAACAGCGCGCCGGTGCAGCGGTTGGGCTGGGTGCTGTCCTGTCCGGCGCCGACGCGCGTGGCGCTATCGTTGGCGTCGAGCGCGGCAACACCGTGTCGATAAGCCGCGTGTATAGCGGGGGTAAGCATCACCGGCGGCGCGATCGCGGCCAGCGCGGCGGCGGCAGCGGCGATGAAGCGGTCGAGGTCGGGGCCGTCGATCGCCAGCACGAGGCCGGGGTTGGTGCAGAACTGCCCCGCGCCCAGCGTCAGCGAGCCGACGAACGCCGCGCCCAGCGCTTCGGCATCGGCGGCCAGCGCACCCGGCAGCAGCAGCACCGGGTTGACGCTGCTCATTTCGGCAAAGACCGGGATCGGCGTGGGCCGCGCGGCGGCCACGGCGGCCAATGCCAGCCCCCCGGTGCGCGAGCCGGTGAAGCCCACCGCCTTGATACGCGGATCGGCCACCAGCGCGGTGCCGAGCGCGTTGCCGCGACCGGGCAGGAACGAAAACACGCCTTCAGGCAAACCACAGGCGGCCACCGCGTCGCGCACCGCGCGCGCGACCAGTTCCCCGGTGCCGGGGTGCGCCGGGTGGCCCTTGACCACGACCGGGCAACCGGCGGCAAACGCCGAGGCAGTGTCGCCGCCGGCCACCGAGAATGCCAGCGGGAAGTTCGATGCCCCGAACACCGCCACCGGCCCCAGCGGCTGGTTCATCCGGCGCAGGTCGGCACGCGGCGGGGCGCGATCGGGCAGCGCCGGGTCGATCACCACGTCCAGCCAGTCACCGGCGCGCACTTCGCGGGCAAACATCCGCAACTGGTTGGCGGTGCGCATCCGCTCACCCTCCAGCCGCACGCGGGGCAGGCCCGATTCGGCCATCGCGGTGGTCACCAGATCGTCGCCGATCGCCAGGATGGCATCGGCCACCGCCTCCAGGAATGCGGCGCGCGCCTGTGGATCGGTGGCGGCGAAGACCGGCGCGGCGGCGGCGGCCAGGGCGCAGGCTTCGGCCACATCGGCGGCATCGGCCTCGCTGATCGCCGGGCCGAACGGCTCGCCGCTGGCCGGATCGATCGCCCGGAAGCCGGGTTCGCGCCGGCGTTCGGTCGATCCGATCAGGATGGAGCCATTTACAATCACCTGGGTATCCTTGTTCATGCGAAATGTACGGTGGTTGAAGCGGCGGGCAGGCCATCGGCACTGGCGGTGACGCGCACGATGCCGGCGCTGCCCCGCCCGCGCAGGATCGCCAGCGCGCGGCCCCGGAAGCTTTGCGCGCGGGGCGACTGGAACGAGCCGACCGCCTTCGGATTGGCGCTGCCGAACCCGGCCAGCTCGGCCGGACCGCTGATGGCAAGCCGCAATGCGCGCTGGTCCTCGGGCAGCACGCGCCCGGCGGCATCCACCACCTCGATTCCCAGATAGGCCAGCCCCTGCCTGCCCTTCGCCGCCTGCACGCGCTCCGCCCGCAGCCGCAGCCGCGCCGCCGGACCGGCGGTTTCCAGCCGCTTGCGCGCGATCACGCGGCCGCCGCTGTAGGCCACGGCTTCCAGCACGCCGGGCGCATAAGCCACCGTGATCTCGGCGCGCAGTTTCGCGGCGGCGGGCAGCGCGGCTTCACCCACTTTCACGCCGTTGAGCAGTAGCTCTACCCGATCGCCGGGGGTGTACAGGCGCACCGCCATCGGCTTGCCCTCGTTGCCCGCCCAGCTCCACGACGGCAGCTCGTCGGCCCAGCCCCAGTTCGAGATCGCCTCGCGCATTCCGGGCGCGATCGGGCGCTGCACCATCATTTCCAGCGGGCTGACCCCCCAGACCACATCGCGGTACAGCGACGGCGGCTTCTGCCCGCCGATCAGGTCGATGTCGCCGCACCAGGCGTTGTTCCACGGCCAGGCGCCCATCACGAACGGTGCCTTGTTGGTGGCGGCAACCTGCGTGGTCTGGCCGATGCCGGCCTCGCCCAGATAGTCCATCGCCGTCCACACGAATTCGCCCAGCATGTACGGCGCGCGCGCGGCGAGCTCGCGATAGTCCCAGGCATCGCGCGGGAACGTCTCGGTGCCGAACACGACGCGATCGGGGTGCGCGGCGTAGTCCTTCTCGATGTCGTCGAGCCGGTAGTTGTAGCCGACCACGTCCAGGAACACGGCGGCGGCGTTGTCCACCTGGCCCGCCTTGCCCGGGCGCGCGGTCTGCGCGCCGGCCTTGACCAGCGGGCCAAGCAGGCCGTTCAGCGCGGCGGTGACCGGGCGGGTGGGATCGAGCCGGCGCACGGCGTTGGCCAGCTTCCATTCCCATTCGATCCCGGCGGGCGACGAGCGTTCGGGGATTTCGTTGCCGATGCTCCACATGATCACGCAGGGGTTGTTGCGTGCCGATTGCACCATCGCGGTCAGCGGCACTTCCCAGTCGGTGGGGAAATGCAGGTGGTAATCGTCGGGGTTCTTGCCGACGTGCCACATGTCGAACGCTTCATCGACCATCAACATGCCCAGCCGGTCGCAGGCGCTGCGCAGGCTGCGCGACGCCGGGTTGTGCGAACTGCGGATGGCGTTGTAGCCGCGCGCCTTCAGCAGCGCGATGCGGCGTTCGTCGGCGTCGGGGTAGGCGCAGGCGCCCAGCAGGCCGTTGTCGTGGTGGATGCAGCCGCCGCGCAAGACGACGCGGCTGCCGTTGATCTGAAGCCCGCGCGTGGCGTCCATCGTGACGATGCGGATGCCGAAATCCTGGGTGATGCGGTCCACGACGGTGTCGCCGCGCCGCAATTCGGTTTCCAGCGCGTGCAGGTTGGGTGCGTCGGGCGACCACAGCCGGGGGCCGCGCACGCGCAACGTCTGCTTTGCCTCGCCCACGGCAGGCCCGCGCGCTTCGGCGACCACCGTGCCGGCGGCATCGCGCAGGCGGGTGACGAGGATCAGCGCCGGGTCGGCACTGTCGATGCGGGTGGTGACGTCGATCTCGGCCAGGCCGTTCTCGAACCGGCGGGTCCACGCGCCCACACCCCAGCGGGCAAGGCGCGCGCCGGCGGGCAGCACGTCCAGCGTGACCTGCCGGGTCAGCCCCGCGCCCGAATACCAGCGGCTGTGCTTGCCCAGGTTGCGCACCCGCAACGCCAGCACATTGTCGCCAGCGCGGTTCAGCGCGGGCGTCAGGTCCAGCGCGAACGGGGCGTAGGTGTGGTGATGCGTGCCCAGATGCGTGCCGTTCAGCCAGGCATCGCATTCGCCCTGAACCCCGTCGAACAGCACTTCGACGCGGGCGTCGGCGGGGCCGACGCGGAAGCGCTTGCGATACCAGCCCTCGCCGCCGACCGCGAAGCCGGTGGCGGTGCCGCCGATGGCGTGCTTGTCGAACGGCCCAAGCTGGTCGGGGGCGGTGGCGCCGGGCAGGTCCTCGATCGACCAGTCGTGCGGCAGATCAACGCCGCGCCAGCCGCTGTCGTCCAGCACGGCGGCTTCAAGGCCGGTGCCTTCGCCGCGATGGAAGCGCCAGTCGTTGTCGAACGGCTGGGCGCGGCCGCCGGGCTGGACCACGGTGGCAGCGGTTGCGGCAGCGGGAATGCCGGCCAGCGATGCCACGGCGGCGCCGGCGCCCAGCGCCAGCACTTCGCGCCGGTCGGCGGTGAAATTGGCTGCGGTGTAGGGGGTGTTGCTCACTGCCCGGTTCCCGTCATGAGGTTCGCGGCCTTGAGCTTCGCGTCGATGCGGTCGAGCTGCTCGGGCGTCGCCGCGCCGAACTGAACCATCGAGCCGGGCGACATGTTGCCGAGGTGCGGCTTGATCATCGACGTGCCGATCATCATCCTGAACGCCGGGGCCTCCGCGAACAGGATCGCCGACGCCTGCGGGTTGGCAAGAAACTGCGCGAACGAGCAATCGCGCGTGGTCATCGGCTCGGGCACTTGCGCCGGCGCTTCGTAAGCGGCGGCGGGCGGGTAAAGCGGGGCGTCCATCGGGGGTCTCCGAAATCAGTGGTTGTCGCGCGGCAGGCCGCGGGTCTGGGCAATGCGCTGGAAGCTTTCCGCGCCCTCAAGGATGGCGCCGCTTTCCATCTGGCCAACCAGCGAACGCTGGATCTGCTGCCACGGCGTCTGCGCGGCGGGATAGGCATAGCCCCCCGCCGCCTCCAGCGCGGCGCGGCGCCGCGCCAACTCGGCATCATCGATCAGCACGTCGGCGGTGCCCTTGCGCAGATCGATCCGCACGCGATCCCCCGTGCGCAGCAGCGCCAGCCCGCCACCCGCCGCCGCCTCGGGGCTGGCGTTCAGGATCGACGGGCTGCCGCTGGTGCCCGACTGGCGGCCATCGCCCAGACACGGCAGGTTGCGCACGCCCTCGCGCAGCAGGTAGGCCGGTGCGCGCATGTTCACCACTTCGGCCGCGCCCGGATAGCCGATCGGCCCGGCGCCGCGCATCACCAGCAGCGTGTTGACGTCGATGGCCAGCGCTGGATCGTCGATGCGGGCGTGGTAGTCCTCCGGCCCGTCGAACACCACCACCGGGCCTTCGAAGGCATCGGGATCGGCTGGGTTCGACAGGTAGCGCGCACGGAATTCGGCGCTGATCACGCTGGTCTTCATGATCGCGCTGTCGAACAGGTTGCCCGAGAACACGACGAAGCCGGCATCCTTGACCAGCGGCTGCGCGAACGGCCGGATCACGCGTTCGTCCATGATCGCGGCATCGCGGCAGTTGTCACCGATCGTGCGGCCATTGGCGGTGATCGCGCCTTCGTCGATCAAGCCGGCTTCGATCAACTGGCCGACCACGGCAGGCACGCCGCCGGCATGGTAATAGTCCTCGCCCAGATATTCCCCGGCGGGCATCAGGTTCACCAGCAGCGGCACCTTGTGGCCATGTTCCTGCCAGTCGCGGATCGGCAGTTCCACGCCGATGTGGCGGGCAATCGCGGCAAGGTGGATCGGCGCGTTGGTGGAGCCGCCGATCGCGCTGTTGACGACGATGGCGTTGCGGAACGCGGCCGGCGTCAGGATGTCGGACGGCTTAAGGTCTTCGCGCACCATGCCGACGATGCGCTTGCCGGTGTGGTAGGCGCATTCCTGCCGGTCGCGATAGGGTGCGGGGATCGCGGCCGAACCGGGCAGGCTCATCCCCAGCGCTTCGGCCAGGCTGTTCATCGTCGTCGCCGTGCCCATCGTGTTGCAATAGCCGGTGGACGGTGCCGAGCTGGACACCAGCTTGATGAAGCCGTCGTGGTCGATCTCGCCGCGGCTGAGCATCTCGCGCGCTTTCCAGACGATGGTGCCGCTGCCGGTGCGCTCACCCCCCTGATTGTTCGAGGCGTGCCAGCCGTTGAGCATCGGCCCGACCGACAGCGCGATGGCGGGGATATTCACCGTCGCCGCCGCCATCAGGCAGGCGGGCGTGGTCTTGTCGCAGCCGATGGTCAGCACCACGCCGTCGAGCGGATAGCCGTGCAGCACCTCGACAAGGCTGAGGTAGGCCAGGTTGCGGTCCAGCCCCGCCGTCGGCCGCTTGCCGGTCTCCTGGATCGGGTGGACCGGAAACTCCAGCGGAATGCCCCCGGCCTCGCGAATGCCGTCGCGCACGCGTTCGGCCAGCACCAGATGGTGGCGGTTGCAGGGGGACAGGTCGCTGCCGGTCTGGGCGATGCCGATGATCGGCCGACCCGAGCGCAGTTCCTCCATGCTCAGCCCGAAGTTCAGGTAACGCTCCAGATAGAGCGCGGTCATGTCGATGTTGTCCGGGTTGTCGAACCAGGCGGCGGAGCGGAGACGTTGAATGGGGGGCGGGGCGGGGGGCGGTGTTGACGACATGCGGACTGCGATATACTCACACAAATAGAAGATCAACCGGTGAGAAGGATTGGCCCGTGGCAGGACCGGCAGGAATGACAGGAAACACCAGCGCAACCGGGGCCGGATCGCCCGCCTACGGGCGTTCGCTGGCGCTGCTGGCCAGCCTGTTCTTCATGTGGGGGTTCATCACCGTCATCAACAACACGCTGCTGCCGCACCTGCGCAGCGTGTTCGAGCTGAACTACACCCAGACCACGGTGATCGAATCGGTGTGGTTCATCGCTTATGCGGTGGCGTCGATGCCGTCGGCGTTCCTGATCGAGCGGGTTGGCTACAAGCAGGCGATCATCATCGGCCTGCTGGTCATGGCGGTGGGCGCGCTGGGCATGGTGCCGGCGGCGCGCATTCCGTCGTATGGCGTGACGCTGGTGGCGTTGTTCGTGGTGGCCAGCGGCATCGCGCTGCTTCAGGTGGCCGCCAACCCTTACGTGGCGGTGATCGGCCCGGCCGAAACCTCGGAAAGCCGGCTGACGCTGGTGCAGGCGTTCAATTCGATGGGCACGTTCTTCGCGCCCTATTTCGGCGGCTACCTGATCCTCAGTCGCACGGTTTCCGGCACCTCGATGGAAGGCGCCGCCGTGTCGCTGGCGCAGCGCATCAGTGATGCCCGCGCGACGCAGTTGCCCTACCTGCTGGTGGCGGCGGTGCTGGTGATCCTGGCGCTGGTGATCGGCCGGGCCAAGCTGCCCGTGCTGGGCGGGAACACCCGGCGCGCCAATGCCGACGAGCGCCGCCACCTGTCGCTGTGGGCGCACCGCAACCTGGTGTTCGGGGTGCCGGCGATCTTCATCTACCTGATCGCCGAGATCGGCGTGGCCAACCTGTTCATCAACTTCGTCTCGCAGCCCGGCATCGGCAACATGACTCACGCCACGGCAGCCAATTACCTGATCCTGCTGTGGGGCGGGATGATGGTGGGCCGGTTCGTCGGCGCCTTCCTGATGCGGCGGTTCCCGGCGGACAGGGTGCTGGCGGCGCACGCGGCGGCGGCGGCGCTGGTGATGGTGGCGGCGGCAACGCTGCACGGGCCGGTGGCGATGTGGGCGCTGATCCTGGTCGGCCTGTGCCACTCGATCATGTTCCCGACGATCTTCGCGCTGGGCATCAAGGGGCTGGGGCCGCTGACCGAGGAAGGGTCGGGCCTGCTGATCACCGCCATCGCCGGCGGCGCGCTGGTGGTGGTGCAGGGCTGGCTGGCCGACCGCTGGGGCCTGCAGAACAGCTTCTTCCTGACCGCCGCCTGCGAAATTTACGTCTTGTGGTATGCGCTGCGCGGCAGCCGCCCCACCAACGCCCTGCCGCCGGAACAGGCATCGTGAGGCGGGGAACCGAGGCGTGATCCCCGAACTGGTGTGGCCGGTGGGCGCGCTGCTGGGCGAAGGCCCGGCGTGGTTCCCGGACGAGGGCGCGTTGCGCTTCGTCGATATCAAGGGCGGGCGGATTCATCGCTTCGTTCCGGAGACCGGCGCCTGCGAAACGCTGCAAACCGGCGGGCAACCCAGCTTCATCGTCCCGGAGCATGGCGGCGGTCTGCTGGCGGGCAACGGCAGTGCCATCCATCGTGTCGGTGCAAACGGCTTCGGCGATGTGGTCGCGCGGATCGACCAGCCCGCGCACAACCGCACCAATGATGCCACCGTGGACCGCGAAGGCCGGCTGTGGCTGGGGACGATGGACGACGGCGAGACACGGCCGACCGGGGCGCTGCATTGCCTTGACCGGGGCACGCTACATCACCTGGGGCATGAAGCGGTCGTCACTAACGGCCCGGCGATCACCGCCGACGGGAAGACCCTGTATTTCGTCGATTCGGGCGCGCGGACGATCTGGCGGCTGACGCTGGGCGAGGGGCTGCAGGTGCGGACGCGCACGGTGTTCGTGCAACTGGGCGAGGGCGACGGGCACCCCGATGGCGTGGTGCTCGACAGCGAGGATTGCCTGTGGGTGGCGCTGTGGGACGGCTGGGGCGTGCGCCGCTATGCCCCCGACGGCACACTGCTGGCGCAGGTGGATTTCCCCTGCGCGCGCGTCACCAAGCTGGCGTTCGGTGGGCCGGACTTGCGCACCGCTTACGTCACCACCGCGCGGGTCGGGTTGGACGAGGCGGCACGGACGGCACAGCCGCTGGCGGGCGGCCTGTTCACGTTTGCCGCGCCGGTGGCCGGGCGGGCGCTGCCGGCGGTGCGGCTGTGACCGGTGGCTGGCGGATTCTGGGCGACTGGGGGACGACGCGGCTGCGGCTGTGGCGGCTGGTCGCTGGCGCGGTGATCGATCGCCACGACGGACCGGGGATCGGCGCGCTCGACGGCACGCCGGCGGACACGCTGCGCGCGGCGATCGCGCCCTGGCGGACGGAGCATGGCGCCCCGGCGCGCATCGGCCTGTGCGGCATGGCTGGCGCGCGCAACGGCCTGCACGAGGCGGGCTATGTCGAATGCCCGGCCGGCGTGGCCGATTGGCGGCAGGGCGCGGCGCGGCTGGCGTTCGACGGGGTGCCGCTGACTATCGCCGCCGGCATGGCCAGCGCGCGCGACGTGATGCGGGGCGAGGAAACCCAGGTGTTCGGCGCGCTGGCCCGCTCGCCCGAACTGGCGCAAGGCGCGCAGGTCGTCGCGCTGCCCGGCACGCACAGCAAATGGGTGTGGCTGGACGATGGCTGCATTGTCGCGCTGCGCACCTTCATGACCGGCGAACTGTTCGCGCTGCTGCAACGCTCCAGCCTGTTCGCGGCCGGCAGTGCCGAGGGCGAGGGCGGCGACGGCTTCGCGGCGGGGCTGGCGCTGGCCCGTGAAACGCCGGGCGTGCTGGGCAACCTGTTCCAGCCGCGCATCGCGCAGTTGCGGCAGGGCAAGCCCGCCGCCTGGGCGCGCGAACTGCTGTCCGGGCTGCTGATCGGTGGCGAACCGGGCGAACTGCGCGCCGCCGGCTTGCTGCCCGATCGCGTTTCCGTCATCGCCGCACCGGCGCTGGCCGCCCGCTATGGCGAGGCGCTGGCCGGGTTCGGCGTGGCGTCCGTTGCTTATGCCGGCGATGATGGCGCGCTGGCCGGACTGGAGTTGCTTGATGCCGACGATCGATGACCTGCTGGGGCGCGGCGCGCCGCCGATCGTGGCGATCCTGCGCGGGGTTCGCCCCGGCGAGGCGGTGGCGGTGGCCGGCGCTCTGGTCGAGGCCGGGGTGCGGATGATCGAGGTGCCGCTGAACTCGTCCGAACCCTTCGCCAGCATCGCGGCGATCCAGTCGGAATTCGGTGAAGCAGCGCTGATCGGCGCGGGCACGGTGCTTGATGTCGCCTCGGTCGATCGGCTGGCGGAGACCGGTGCGCGGCTGCTGGTCACACCGAACACCGTTCCGGACGTCATCGCGCGCGGCGTCGGCCACGGCATGGACGTGATGCCCGGCTTCTTGACCCCCAGCGAGGCGTTCGCGGCGGTGGCGGCGGGCGCGCGGCGGTTGAAACTGTTCCCGGCATTTGCGATGGGACCGGCCTATGTGAAGGCGGTGCGCGACGTGCTGCCGGCCGGAACCGGAATCTGGGCGGTCGGCGGCGTCAGCGCCGGCAATGCGCGCGAATGGTTCGATGCCGGCGTGCAGGGCGTGGCGCTGGGAACGGCGCTGTATCGTCCCGGAGATAGTGCCGACACGGTGCTGGCAAAGGCCCGCGCCCTGCTGGCAGCGATGGCGTGATTTCAGGAGAATGCGCGTGATGAAAAAGAACGGTTCGCGCGCACGGCTGGCGCTGGGCGTCGCGGCGCTGCTGGTTGCCACCGCTGGCCATGCGCAGCCCGGCACCGCGCCGGAGCAGCGCGCCGATGCCACGTTGCGCCAGATGCAGCCCGCGGAAAAAACCGTGCTGACGCATGGCACGATGGCGATGGGCGGCGATTTCTTCGGCGTGAAGCTGCCCGATGGGGCGGTGCCGGGCGCCGGCTTTGTCCCCGGCATCCCGCGCCTCGGCGTGCCGTCGCTGCGCGAATCCGACGCCAGCCTGGGCGTCGCCTGGGTTATGGGAATGCGCAAGGATGGCGCCACCGCGTTGCCGTCCGGGCTGGCGCAGGCCGCCACCTGGAACCCCGGCCTGCTGCGCGAAGGCGGCGCCATGATCGGCGCCGAGGCCCGCGCCAAGGGCTTCAACGTGCTGCTGGCGGGCGGCGCCAACCTGATGCGCGACCCGCGCAACGGCCGCACGTTCGAATATCTTTCGGAGGACCCGCTGCTGACCGGCACGCTGGTGGGCGCGGCGATCAGCGGCATCCAGTCGAACCACATCCTGTCCACGATCAAGCACTTCGCGATCAACGATCAGGAGACCGGGCGCAATTTCATCGACAGCCGGATCGCCGAGGCCGCCGCGCGCGAAAGCGACCTGCTGGCGTTCCAGATCGGTATCGAACAGGGCCAGCCCGGTTCGGTGATGTGCGCCTACAACCGCGTCAATGGCGCGCACGCCTGCGACAGCGACTGGCTGCTGAACACGGTGCTGAAGCGCGACTGGCGCTTCAAGGGCTTCGTCATGTCGGACTGGGGCGCGGTGCCGGCGCTGAGCGCGGCCGCCAACGGGCTGGACCAGCAATCGGGCGCGCAGCTCGATCGCCAGGTGTTCTTCGGCAAGCCGCTGGCCGATGCCGCCGCCGGTGACAAGGCGCTGGCAGCCCGGCTGGACGACATGAACCGCCGCGTGCTGACCGCGATCTATGCGGGCGGGCTGGACAGCAACGCCGCCACGCCGGGCGGTACCATCGACTTCGACGCCCACGGCGCCGTCGCGCTGGAGGTGGCGAAGCAGGGCATCGTGCTGCTGAAGAACACCGGCGGGGTGCTGCCGCTGGCGAAGGCCGCGAAGTCGATCGCGGTGATTGGCGGCCATGCCGACAGCGGCGTGCTTTCGGGCGGCGGCTCCAGCCAGGTCGATGGCGAGGGCGGACCGGCGCTGGCCATCCCCAATGGCGGGGAAGGGCCGATGGCGATGTTCAACCAGCAGCATTACCACCGCTCGGCACCGCTGGCGGCAATCAAGGCACAGGTGCCGGGCGCGACGGTCAGCTATCGTGACGGCCAGTACATTTCGGAAGCCGTGCAGGCCGCCGCGAAGGCCGATGTCGCCATCGTCTTCGCCACCGCCTGGCGAACCGAGGGTATGGACGCGCCCGACCTGTCGCTGCCCAACGGCCAGGACGCGCTGATCGCGGCGATAACCGCGGCTAACCCGCACACTATCGTCGTGCTGGAAACCGGCGGCCCGGTGGCGATGCCGTGGCTGGACAAGGCGGCGGCGGTGCTGGAAGCGTGGTATCCCGGCGCGAAGGGCGGCGAAGCGATCGCCTCGGTGCTGTTCGGCGAGACCAATCCGTCGGGCCGCCTGCCGGTGACATTCCCCGCCAGCCTTGCCGACCTGCCGCGCCCGAAGCTCGACGGACAGGGCGAGATCGAGGCCAGCATGATGGCCGCGCCGCCCAAGGGGGTGACGCTGGCCGCGAACTACGACATCGAAGGGTCCGACGTCGGCTATCGCTGGAACGCGCGGGCCGGGCACAAGGCGCTGTTCGCGTTCGGCCACGGGCTTGGCTACACCACTTTCGCCAGCGACGGCCTGAAGGTCCTGGGCCTGTCGGCAAGGTTCACCGTGCGCAACACCGGGGCGCGGGCAGGGGACACCGTGGCGCAGCTCTATCTGGTCTCACGCAATGGCGCGGCGAAGCAGCGGCTGGTGGGCTACCAGCGCGTGTCGCTGGCGCCGGGCGAAACCCGGCAGGTGGCGCTGGCGATCGACCCGCGCCTGCTGGCCGATTGGCGCGACGGTGGCTGGTCGCTGGCCGGGGGCGCCTATGGCTTCGCGCTGGGCGACAGTGCCGAGGCGCTGGGGCCGGTGGCCATCGCGCGTGAACCTGCCCGGAAATGGCGCGACTGACCGCAGCTCCGGGTTGACGCAAAAACGCCGCGCTTCCCCGGGAAGCGCGGCGTTTTCGTTGTTCGGGCTGTGCCGCTTACTTGGCGGGCAGCTTGTCGAGATCGGCCTGGATCTGCGCCAGCTTGGTTTCGGTCAGCGCATCACCGGCATACTGCTGGAGCTGCTTCAGCGTCATGCTGCGGGCCATGTCGATCTGCGGATTCGAGATCATGTCGTGGATGTACTTGTCGAGCACGGCCTTCGAGCCGGGGTTGTCAAGCAGCGTGCCGAGATCGGTGTCGGCCACCGAAAGCTTGGCGGCAGCCGGCGCGGCCGAAGCGGCGGCCGGGGCATCGGCGGCATAGGCGGGAACGGCAGCGGCAGCGGCGATCGCGGCCAGCAGGGTATAAGTCTTGCGCATTGTCAGGTCCTTTCAGGGTTGGTCTTGTTGGCGAATTCTGCACGGGCGCATTTGTCAGACTATTTCCACCAAGGCTACCGCCTCGGCAGGCAACACGATGGACAGTGCCCCACCCGCGCCAAGCCGCATCGGGGTGGGCGGGGCAATATCGGAGGCGCGGCGCAACCGGGCAATCTGGTCCATCGTCGGCAATGCCGGCGAACCCATCGCCCGCCACGCCGGCAGTGCGGAGCCGCGTTCCTGATCGACGAAGCGGACCAGTGCGCGCGCGCCCGGGCGGGCGCCGGCAAAGCGCAGGTCGAGCCGGCGGGTGGCCCCCGTCACCTTGCGCACGTTCGACGCCTCGGGCAGCCCGGCGGGCTGGGTGACATCGGCCAGGTTCCACGCCAGCGCGGCCACGCTGCCGTCGGCACGGCGCGATGCCAGCACCGGGCCTTTGCCGGCCAGCCGCTCACGGCCCAGCGCGTGCAGCAGGCGATAGGTGTTGAAATTGGGCCGGGCAATGCCGCGATAGAGCGCGGGATAGCCGTTATCGCCCTCCTTCAGCAGGTGGTCGGTAACGCCCAGTTCCTCGTAAGCGCCCGAAAGCGCCCAGTGCGACATCGCCTGCAGGTGCGGCAGGCACCCGGCAACGACGTGGGCCAGCATCGCCGGGCTGTCGCACGACCATTCCGACAGCCACAGCGGCTTGCCGGCATGGGCGGAGGCCTCGATGGTCTTGCGAACTTGCGCGACGGCGGTGGGGATCACGTCGTACTGCGGCAGCGCGGCGCCGGGGCCGAACATCGGCGCCTGCCGGTCGCCGGCATAGCAATGCGTGGCGATGAAATCGAGCGGGGCGTTCTCGGCGGTGCAAAAGCTGAGAAACTCGCCGATCCACGCCACTGACGAGGTGGACGGCCCGCCGACCTGGATCGCGGCATCGACCTGCTTGATGGCGACGGCGGTGGCCTTGTACAGCGCGAAATAGTCGGCTTGCGTGCCCGACCAGAAGGCGCCGAGGTTGGGCTCGTTCCACACCTCGAACGGCCATTGGCGCACGGTGGCCAGGCCATAGCGGCCGATCAGCGCGGTGACGAACTGCCTGATGAATGCCGCCCAGGCGTCAAGGCTGGCGGGCGGGGTGACATTGCCCTTGTAGAACCCGAAGGTGCGCGGGCCGGATGCCAGCATGGCGGGCATGAAGCTCAGCTCGACATAAGGCGCGACCCCGCGCGCGACGAGGCCGTCGTAGACCTCGAACACGTTGCGGAAGTTCGGCTCCTTCGGGTTGCCGTGCAGGATCGACGGGGCGAACACCCCCAGCTCGTCGTTGAAGATGCCGTGGAAGCGCACCCGCTTCAGGCCGACATCGGCCTTCCAGCGATCGAGATCGGCGCGCCAGCTCTCGCGCAAGCTGATGGCGGCGCGGTCCGACCCGGCGCATTCCTCCCAGACGTGGTGCAGCGGCCCGGTGGCGTTGCGCAGGTCGACCGTCGCGCTGATGGTGGCGGGGGCTTCCGCGCCCAGCACGGGGCGGGCCAGCAGCGCGACGGTTGCCGTGGCCGAGGCCTGGATGAAATTGCGGCGATCCATGTCGGG
Source organism: Sphingomonadales bacterium (assembly GCA_018971065.1). The sequence continues at coordinate 30,276 of JAGWVC010000035.1, forward strand.
CTCCTTCAGACCGCGTTGGCGCGGGCGATGCCGCCCAGCACGGCGGCGCTGGGCTTCAGGGTGCGCTTGAACGTCTCGCGATCGACGCTGGCGAGGCCGAACTTCGGCTTGTAGCCGCGCGTCCATTCGAAGTTGTCGATCAGCGACCAGTGGAAATAGCCCATCACCGGCACCCCGCGCCCGATCGCGGCGTGAAGCGATTTCAGCGCCTCGGGAATGTACCAGGCGCGCCAGGCGTCGTTTTCGGTTTCCAGCCCGTTCTCGGTCATCATCACCGGCTTGCCGGTGGCCCGCCAGATATATTCCAGCGTGTTGCCCACCGCCTCGGGGCGCGACATGTTCCCTACCGGATCGTCGTGCCGCACGAACGGCATGTCGGGCAGCGGCGGCAGCGGCGCGCCCTTGCCGGGCAGGCGGATCATCCGGTAGCTTTGCACTCCGGTGAAATCGCCGGCGCGCTTCACCGCCTCGGTCCAGTGGCCATAGGCGGCCTCGCGCACCTCGCGATACGGGCTGTCCTCGTTGGCGGGCTGGAAGTCGGTGACCGACAGCGTCACACCGGTCGGCAGCTTGCCGTGCGCCGCCTTGATCGCGGCATAGCCCTGTTCGTGCCCGGCAATCATGTTGGGGCGCGCGCGCAGGAAATCGGGGTGCCCGCTGGAGTGGAATTCGGGCACGTTCAGCGCCTTTGCCGCCGCCTGATGCATCGCCAGGCTGGCGGCATCGGCCTTGCGGAAATAGTCGCCGCCGCCCGGAATAGCCCGGAACACCTCGTTCACCTGCGGTTCGTTGATGGTGAACGCGCACGCCATGTCGGCCCCCAGCGTGCGCGCCACCTTGTCGCAGAACCGCGCGAACAGCCCCGCCGAATCCGGGTTGAGCCAGCCGCCCGCCTCGCCGAACCAGCGTGGCGCCGAACCGTGAAAGAAGGTGACGGCGGGCGCGATGCCATGCTGGCGGCAGGTGGCGATGACGCGGCGATAGTAGTCCAGTTCGGCCAGGCTGAACTGGCCCCGGGTGGGCTCGATCCGTGCCCATTCGACCGAGAAGCGGTACGAATTGAGGCCGATCTTCGCCAGCATCGCGATGTCCTCGGCAAAGCGGTGATAGCTGTCGCAGGCATCGCCCGATCGCTCGACGAAGGTGCTGGGGTTGAGGTTTTCCAGAAACCACAGGTCGGAATTGGTGTTGTTGCCCTCGATCTGGTGCGCGGCGGTGGAAGCGCCCCAGCGGAACCCGGCCGGGAATTTGAGTGCGCCTGCGCGCATCGGCGCAGCGGCGGTGGCAGGGCTGAGCACGGCTTCGGTGCCGACCAGGGCGGCGCTGCCGGCCACCAGCAGCGCGCGGCGGTCGAGGGTGATGTCGGTCATGTCGGGTCTCCCAGGGTCGGTTCTGTTATTGCTGTGGTCAGCAGGGGCAGATCGGCCGGCGTGGGGCGCCACGCCGAGGCGATGGCCCCCGCTTCGCCGAACAGCGCGGTGGCAATCCCCGCCGCGCCCGCCGCCCGCCACAGCGCGCGCAATTCCTCGCCACGCGGGTCGGACACGTGCGTGCCGTCGCGCAAATGGCGCAGCCAGGCGCCCAGCGCGGTGACGATCGCCGGGCACGCCCCGGCACCGCGCGCGGCCAGCGTCGCCAGCCAGCGCTGCGGGACCTTCTGGCTGCCGTCCATGGCGATCTGCGCCAGCCGGTGGTTCAGCGCCGGGTTGGCGAAACGGGCCAGCAGCGCGTCGGCATAAGCCGGCAGGTCCTGCCCGGGGGCGGGGGGGAAGCTGGCGGCGGCCTCGCGGCGCATCAGCGCTTCGACCAGCGGGCGCACGGCGGGATCGGCAATCGCCTGATGCACGAACACATGGCCGCGCTCCAGGCCCAGGTAAGCCAGCGCCGAATGCGCGCCGTTCAGCATCCGCAGCTTGGCGGTCTCGAACGGGGCGATGTCGGCCACGAATTGCGCGCCGGCCAGTTCCCAGCGCGGGCGGGTGCCGGCGAAGCGGTCCTCGATCACCCATTGGCTGAACGGCTCGGTGAACACCGCGGCTTCGTCGCGCAGGCCGTCCAGTGCCTCGACAACCGCGTCGCGATCCGCCCGCGTGGTGGCGGGAACGATGCGATCGACCATGCTGGAAGGGCAGGTGCATTCGGCCGCGAACCAGCCCGACAAGCCCGGATCGTGACGTTCAAGGTATTCATGCATCAGTCCGGCAAGCTGCTGCCCGTTCTCCGCCAGGTTGTCGCAGCTCAACAGCGTCAGGCCCGGCAGCCCCGCATCGCGGCGGCGACGCAGGCCCAGCCGCAGGTAGGCGAATATGCTGTCCTCGCCCGCCAGTGCCGGGTCAAGGCTGCCGTCGGCGGCGCGGCAGTAGCCCTTCTCGGTGATGGTCAGGCTGGCGATGCGCGTGGCGGGGGCCGCCAGCGCGGCCAGCACGTCCTGCGGCTCATAAGGCGCCACCAGCACGTGCCTTACCGCCCCGACGATCCGCGTCGTGGCCGTATCGCCCGCACGCTCGGTCACGGTGTACAGTCCGTCCTGCGGGTTCATCTGGTGCGCCACTTCGCCCGATCGTAGCGAAACGCCGGTGATCGCCCAGTCGCGATCCCCCGCCGACATCGCCCGGTCGGTGTACCAGGCCTGATGCGCGCGATGGAACGCGCCGATGCCGAAATGGACGATTCCGGCGGCCTGCGCCTCGCGGTCGTAGTCGAACCGTTCCACCTCGGCGGGCGGAAACATTGCCAGCGCAAACCGAGACAGGCGCAGATGTTCGCTCACAGCCGATAGGCCCGCTTGACCAGCCCGTAGGTGAGTTCGTGCGCCAGCTCGGCGGCTGCCCAGTCCTCCAGCCGGTGCTCGACCACCAGTTCGGCCAGGAACCCGCAATCGATCCGGCGGGCGACATCGTGGCGCGCCGGGATCGACAGGAACGCGCGGGTGTCGTCGTTGAAACCGACGGTGTTGTGGAAGCCGGCGGTCTCGGTGGTCATCTTCCGGAACCGGCGCATCCCCTCGGGGCTGTCATGGAACCACCACGCCGGGCCGAGTTTCAGGCACGGGTAATGCCCGGCCAGCGGCGCCAGTTCGCGCGCGTAAGTGCTTTCATCCAGCGTGAACAGGATGATCGACAGGTCGGCCCGATCGCCGAAACGGTCCAGCAGCGGCTTCAGCGCGCGGACATATTCGGTGCGGGTGGGAATGTCGGCGCCCTTGTCGCGGCCATAGCGCGCGAATAACGTCGCGTTATGGTTGCGATAAGAGCCGGGGTGAATCTGCATGACCAGCCCGTCGTCGCAGCTCATGCCCGCCATCTCGGTCAACATCTGCGCGCGGAACAGCTCGGCCTCGGCGGCGGTGAAGCGCCCGGTCACGACCTTGATGAACAGCGCTTCGGCTTCGTGCTCGGGCAGGTTCGCGGTCAGCGCGGTCGGGTGGCCGTGGTCGGTGCTGGTGGCGCCCAGCGCGGCGAAGGCGGCGCGGCGCGTCCGGTGCGCGGCAAGGTAGCCTCGCCAGCTAAAGCAGTCCTCGCCGGCAAGTTCCGAAAGCCGCCGGATATTGCCGTGGAAACCCTCGAATTCCGGATCGACCACCGGATCGGGACGATAGGCGGTGATGACGCGGCCGCCCCAGCCCCCCGCTCGCGTATTTTCGGCGCGGATCGCGGCGTGATGGTCCAGGCTGTCCAGCGGGCTTTCGGTTGTGGCCAGCACCTCGATGCCGAAACGGTCGAACAGCGCGCGCGGGCGGAAGGCGTCAGTGGCCAATGCGGCAGTGATCGTGTCGAAATGCAGGTCGGCGGTTTCGGCGTCGAGCCGCACCGTCATGCCGAACACCTCGGCGAACACCCAGTCCAGCCACAGCCGCGACGGGGTGCCGCGAAACAGGGGATAGCGTTCGGCCAGCAGCCGCCAGGCGGCGCGCGGGTCGGCATCCGGGTTGCCGATGCCCAATGCTTCCAGCGGCACGCCTTGCGAATGCAGCATCCGGAACAGGTAGTGGTCAGGCGTCAGCAGCAGGTCGGCGGCATTGCCGAACGGCGCATTGTCGGCGAACCAGCGCGGATCGGTGTGGCCGTGCGGGCTGACGATCGGCAGCCCGGCAATCGCCCGGTACAGTTCCCGCGCCACCGCGCGCGTGGCGGGGTCAGCCGGCAGCAGCCGATCGGGGTGGAGTTCGAGCGGCCGGGGCATGGCTTAGCCGGCGGGCTGGCGATAGCGGGCGCGCTGGGCGGCAACGGCCTGCCGGGCCTGCTCCACCGCCTGTTCCTCGGTGGCGAACAGCAGGCTGTCCAGCACCGCCGACAGGTGCGTGCGCATTGCGGCGCGCGCGGCGGCGGGGTCGCGGGCCTCCAGCGCGCGCAGCACCACGGTGTGTTCCTCAACCACCGGCTTGATGTTGGCGCTGCGGGCCTTGGCGTGCAGCAGCGCGCTTTCCGGCGAATTGGCGCGCAGGTTCCACAGGTTCTCGATCGCGTCGTGAATCGCGCCGTTGCGCGTGGCGCGGGCGATGGCCAGGTGAAAGGCGCGGTCGGCATGATCGGTCCCCGCAGGGTCCTGGTTCTCGCGCGCGATTTCCTCGACCAGCCGGGCAATTTCGGCCAGGTCCTCGGCCGTGGCTTCGGTGGCGGCCAGCGCGGCGGCCTCGCCCTCGAACAGCAGGCGCGCCTCGGTCAGTTCGAACGCGGTCAGGTTGAAGCCGGGAATGTCGCCCTTGCCGGGCAGGCGCTGGACATAGGCGCCCGAGCCGATCCGCACTTCAACGAAGCCCAGCACTTCCAGCGCGATGATCGCCTCGCGCACGGTGGGGCGGCTGACATCGTACTGCACGGCCAGCTCACGCTCGGCCGGCAGGCGGCTGCCCACCGGGTACTTGCCCTCGGTCAGCTCGGTGACAAGTCGCCGGGCGACGTTCTGATAAAGGCGATCATATACGCTGGATACGGGTTCGAGCATCTTGCGCTCCACTGGCCTGACCAATATAGCGCTCACTGGCAGGCAGGGTTGATCGCGTCAAGCGCTGTGAAGCCTGCGGGAACTGGAGAATTGCGCCGCCATGAAGATTACTGCAGCAAAGGTCATCGTCACCTGCCCGGGGCGCAATTTCGTGACCCTGAAGATCGAGACCGATCAGGGTGTATACGGCATCGGCGACGCCACGCTGAACGGCCGCGAGATTGCGGTGGTGGCCTATCTGGAAGAGCACGTTGTGCCGTGCCTGATCGGCATGGACCCGCGCCGGATCGAGGACGTGTGGCAGTACCTTTATCGTGGCGCCTACTGGCGGCGCGGTCCGGTGACGATGCGGGCGATCGCGGCGGTGGACGTGGCGCTGTGGGACATCAAGGCGAAGATGGCGGGGATGCCGCTGTACCAGCTCCTCGGCGGGCGCAGCCGCGACGGGGTGATGGTCTATGGCCACGCCAACGGCGGCGACATTGCCGAGACCGTGGACGCGGTCGGCCAGTATATCGACATGGGCTACAAGGCGATTCGCGCGCAATCGGGCGTGCCGGGCATCAAGGACGCCTATGGCGTCGGGCGCGGCAAGCTCTACTATGAACCCGCCGACGCGGCGCTGCCCAGCGTCACCGGGTGGGACACGCACAAGGCGCTGAACTACGTGCCGAAGCTGTTCGAGAAGCTGCGCGCGACGTATGGCTTCGA
>JAGWVC010000036.1 GCA_018971065.1 Sphingomonadales bacterium
CCGCCCAGGCTGGACAGCACGCTGGCGCCCGGCGGCAGCGGATCGACCAGCGCCACCCAGTTGCGTTCGGCATTGGCGTCTATGGTCAGCCGCACGCGGACGACATCGCCCTGGCTGAGCTTGTCGGCATGGCGCGCGGAAACGACGGAGACGCTGCGCGACAGGCGGTATCCGGCGTTGAGCGGGACGGTCAGCGGCACGGCGGCGTGGACGGTGACGGTGGCCCACGGCCCGGCGCCGCCGGTCTGCGCCAGCAGCAGCGCGCCGGCCTGCAACGGCAACCGCACCGGCTGGGCATCGGGGCGTTGTGGCCATGTTACGGTGGCGCTGGCCTTGCCCAGCGTGGCGCGGGTGACGCCGGCGATGGCGGTGGCCGGATAGGCGGCGGCGAACCGGCGGGCGACCAGCACGCCCCAGGCGTTGGCGGGGGTGGTGTCCCAATGCCCGCGCTGCTGGCGCGCGGCGGCGCCCACCATCATGCGCGGTGCTTCGGCGGCCCAGCCGGGTTTGCCCAGCACCGCATCGAGCGCGCGGATCGCCATCTCGTCGGTGCTGGTCATCAGCCACCACGGTGCGCGGGCGGCATCGGCCAAATCGAGCCGGGTGCCCGACCAGACGAGGCGGCGGCGCAACTCGCCCTCGGCGGCGGCGCGCAGCGGCGCGGCGCGTGGGGCGGCGGGCAGGCGATCGAGCGCGACGATCCAGTCCGCCAGCGTGCTGGTGGGCATGTCGCCCGGCACCATGTCGATCTGTGCGACCAGCGCCGGATCGGCCGCGCCGGCGCGCGCCAGTGCCGCCAGCGCGGCGATGCGCACCGGGCGTTCGTCCACCTGCAGACGGCGGTCGCGGCTCAACCGGCCTTCGACGACATCGCGCAGCGCGGTGACCATCCGCGCGCGCGGGCCGTCGGGGATCGGCAGCCCGGCGGCGCTGGTGGTGGCGAGGACATAGGCGGTCAGTTCGGTAGACCCGGGCATCTGCGCATCGGGCCAGTAGCGCACCAGCCCGTCGCGATCGAGGTAAGTGGGCAGGGCGCCGGCCAGCGTGGTCCAGCCGGCCGAGTCGCCGTTGATGACGATGCGCGACAGGCGCTGCTCGAAGCAGTCGTAGGGGTAGGCGCGCATCCACGCGCGCACCTGATCGAGCGGCGGGGCGAGGCTGGTGCTGAAGTCCACCGCGACGTGGCCGCCGGGCAGCGTGCCGGCGGGGACCCCGATCATGGGGGCGGGATCGCCGACGCGCAGCAGGCTGGCGGCCCAGACTTCCTCGGGCACGGCGGGGGCGACGTCCTGCGTTATCGTCACCTTATCGTGCGCTTTACCCGCGTTTTCGTGCGCGGTGATGGTCCAGGCCAGCGTGCCGGGGGTGGCGGGGGCAGCCAGCGTCCAGCGCACCTGCCCGGCCTTGCCCGGTTGCAGGGTGACGGTCAGCGGATTGGCATGGGCGATGGCGGGCACGATCTGCGGCTGCGCGGTGACGGTCATCGCCCGGTCGGTGCCGTTGCGCAGCGTGAACACAGCGTCATAGCGATCGCCGGTGCGGACCAGTGCGGGCAGTCCGGGGTAGATCGACAGGTCCTGCGCGGTGCGCACGCTGGTCTCGCCGGTGCCGAACAGTTGCGCGCCGTCGGTGGCCACGGCCACCAGCCTGAACCGCGACAGCGCGTCGGACAGCGGCACGGTGACATGGCCGATGCCATTGCCGTCCAGCGTGACGTGGCCTTGCCACAGCAGCACCGGCTGGAAATTCTCGCGGTTGACGCCCGAGGCATCGCCGCCGCCGCCGCCCGCGGCTACCGCCTTGCGGCCATAGTGGCGCTTGCCGACCACCTGCATCTGCGCGGTGGAGGTGGCGACCTCGAGGTTGCGTTCGCCCATCATCGCGTCGAGCAGCTTCCAGCTCGGGTTAGGCATCAGTTGCAGCAGCGCCTCATCCACGGCGACGAAGGCGACATCGGCGCCCTTGGCCGGCTTGCCGTCGGGCGTGCTTACCGCGACGGTGACCTGCGCCTGCTCGCGCACCGAATAACGCTCACGGTTGGCGGTGACCGCCACTGCCAGCTTGTGCTGTTCCCAGCCGACGCGCACTTGCGCCATGCCGATGCGGTAGCTGGGCTTGGCCAGATCGACCAGCGCGGTCGGCGCGGCGCCTTCGCCGGACAGGAACGGCAGGTGCCAGCGCTGCGCCAGATCGGCCAGCCACAGCCGCCAGCCGCCGACGCGGCCGCGCACCGCCATGACCGAGACGAAGACATTGGGGGCATAAGCGCCCGGCAGCTTCACCGAAACCACCGGATCGGTGCCCGACAGCGTGGTGACAAAGCTGGACAACACGCCCTCGCGCTCCACCGTGACCAGCGCGGTCGCCTCGCGGAACGGCATCCGCACCTGGAAGCGCGCGGTGTCGCCGGCCTTGTACTCCGGTTGCTCGGCGATGACGTCCATGCGGTCACCGTTGTCGCCGCCGAACCACCAGTCGTCCTTGCCCGCCAGCCAGACGGTGCGCACGGCGCGCGCCTCGCGCCCGGCCGAATCCTTCACCCGCGCCACCGCGACGATCTCGCCCGAGACGCCGGGCGCCAGCTTGCAGGTGGCGCGGCCGCTGCCATCGGACACCACGCTGCAACCGCCGGCCAGTTTCGTGGTGCGCTGCTGGTTGTCATAGGCATAGAACCCGCCGATCAGCCGCCGCCGCGCGGTGATCGTCTCGCGAGAATAGAGGTCGATCCGCACCGGCGCGCCCGACACCGGCTTGTCCGCCAGATCCAGCACGACCATCTGCAAGCGCAGGTCGTCGGCGCGCATCATCCAGCCGTCGGTGCGCAAGCCCACCTGCCGCGCCGAGGGATAAAGCTTCAGCAGGCGCGAGGCGGTCATCGTCTCGCCGTTGGCGTCGGGATAGTCCATCTCGACCGTCATCGACACCGGCCGCGACAGCGCGCGGTTGACCGTCGCCTCGGCCTTCGCGGTGCCGTCGGCGCCCAGCGTGGCGGGCATGGTCTGGGCATAGGGCAGTTGCCCGGCGGCCTCGTCGCTGCTGTTGCCGTCGAGCGGCTTCGTGCCCTCGATCACGTCGTCGCCGCCGAAGCTGAACGCGTCGAAGCCCTTCGGCGTGGCGAACCAGTTGGAGAAATCGGTGCGCAGCGTGACTGGCAGACCGCCCGCGCCGCCGCCCGACAGGTAGCCGACGAACAGCGACAGCGGCACGGTGTTCGGCTGTACCAGCGCTTCGGCGGGGCCGGTCACGGTGGCGCGCATGGTCGGCAGCTTGTACTCGTCGACGCGGACCTGCTGGCCAGTCTCGATGGTCTTGCCGTCCACCTCGAAGCTTAGCGCGTAATCGCCCAGCGGCGCGCCCTGCGGCACGGTCCACTGGCCTTCGCCGAAGCCGCCGGGGCCAACGCTGGCGGGTTGGGTGAAGCGCGTGTCCGAGCCCATGTGCGCGAACACCAGCGTCCCGGTGAAGCCCTTGGCGAAGCTGAAGCCGTTGCCGACCGGATGGCGCAGGATGTGCTTGAAATGCACGGTCTCGCCGATCTTGACCAGTTGCCGGTCGAACACGGTATGGATCAGGTCCGGTTGATCCGATGCGCCGAACGACACGTCGAAATCGTAAGGCGAGATGCCCTTGTTCCAGCTTGACAGGGCGAAGCTCATGTCGTCGCCGGCGCGGGCCGAGACCATCAGCGGGTGCTGCTCGTTCTCGTCGCAGCCGCCGCCCAGGTTGGGTTCGGGCAGGTGCGGGCCGATGACCAGCACGCCGTTGCCGCCGGTGCGCCCGGTGGAGAACAACTGCCCGGTGCAACTGTCGATGATGCGGACGTCGGCGCCGCCGACCGGCTTGCCGGTGGACAGCGCCGTCACCCAGACCAGCGAGCTTTCGCGGCCCCATTTGAAATGCACCGCCATGTCGGTAACCAGCGCCCCGGCGGCGACATAGCGCGGGGTGTCGCGGCCCAGCAGCGCCTTGCCCAGCACCGGGCTGGCCAGTTCGACGACGTGGAAGCCCTTGCCGTGCAGCGGAATGCCGACGACCTCGAAATCCTTGCCCTTGCCGGGCAGCGCCAGCTTCAGCGGGCTGGCCGGGCCGGTCAGCACCGGCGTCTCGCGGGTGTGGTTCACGGTCTTGGCCGGGGTATCCTCGGGCGAGCCCTTCGGCGGCTCGATCGTCTCGATGTCGTTGTTCTCGGCCTTGTCCAGCTTGCGCAGCCATTCGGCGATGCGGGCGTCGTCGTCGGCGATCTTCGCGCTGCGCCCGGCAATCGCGGTCAGCTTGCCGGCCAGCGCCGGTTCCACCCCGCGCACTGTTACCGGCAGGTCGGTCGCCTCGCGCGCCTCGACGATGCCGAATCCGGCGGCGAATTTCACCAGCGGCGGGGCCGGGTCGAAATGGATGCCCAGCGGAAACCGCGCGGCATTGGCCAGCGGGCGGCCCGACAGGTCGCGGATCTGCGCGGGCAGCGACAGGGTGGCGTCGCTGGCTTCGGGGAACGGGCCGTCGAAGGTCACTTCGGAGACCTGCGGATCGCTTTTCTGGCCATCGTCGAGGCGCGGGCTGCGCTGGCTGCCGTCGGCCAGGCGGATGCGCGCGGCCAGCGCCTGTTCGCGCGCGATCGGCGCCGAGAAGCGCACGGTGGCGGGCAGGATGGGGTTGCAACCGGCGGTGCCGCCGATGCGGCTGCACGAGAACCGCGCATCGAACGCGGCGCGCACGGTGAAATCGAAGCGCTGGTCATGCCCGGCGGGCTTGCCGTGGGCATCGGTGATCTGGCCCGACCAGACCAGCGCCACCGAATGCTCCGGCGGCAGCGGGCGGCGGCATTTCAGCGCCAGCACGTTGGCCAGCGCGGCGGCGCGGGCTTTGGGATCGGCGGGCAGCTTCGGCGCGATTTCGGCCTGTTCGAGGAATTCGCGGGCGCGCCAGTCATCGCCGCCCAGTTCGCCCAGCAGCCGCGCGGCTGTGTCACCGGGCAGTACATCGACGGCGGCGGTCTCGCCGATGCCTTCGACCGCGCAGCCGGCGTGGGCGGCGACCGAACGCGGATCGGCGGCGACGTTGGTGGCGACCAGGAACACCTGATCCTCGTCGATGTCGCCGTCCATGCCGGGGGCCAGCACCGCGCGCGCCGATGGCCCGGCGGTATCGATGGTGAAGCTGCGCAGCCCGCCGATGCGCGCGCCGCGCAGGCTGGCAAGGCCGTCGCGCAGGCTGACCTTGCAGGCGGTGCCGCCGGGAATCGCGTGCTCGAACTCGATCACGTAAGTGGTCTGGTCGACCCAGTGGCCGGTCGAGCCGAGCTTGCAATCATTGCTGGCCGGGGCAGTGGCGCGGGGATCGCCCAGCGGCACGATCGCTTCGGAAAAGCGCAGCGTGAAGCGGTCGATCGCGCCGCCGGTGCCGCCGGCCGTTCCGGGCGTGGCCTGCACTACCTGTGGCGGGGTATCGCCATGCACGGCAAACGGGGTCAATGCGAACAGTGCAAGAGCAAGCTTCGATCCCAGCCGCATCGATCATCCCCCGCGGTTCGACTCGCCAAGCCGGACCGTGCCGTGCAGGCTACATCGAATGCCCGGCCGGGGCGAGCGCGGTTTGCGCTCTAGCTATTGTTGCCGTGCGATTTATTGACAAAAACCGGTTCCCACTTTTTGTCATCGCCCTCTTAGGGCAGGGCGGCAAATTGCCGCTGATAACCTTGCACCATTTCGCGAAGCCGCGCCGGTTGCAGCACTTCGACCGAATTGCCCCACGAATAGAGGTGCCAGCACATTTCGAGGTGCCCGGAGGCGCGGAAGCGAACCAGCAGCGAGCCGTCGGCTTCCTCCTCGACCACCTGCGCCGGGTGGAACACGAAGCGGCGGGCGTGCGGGGCGGCGGCCGGGGTGAAGCGCCAGACGACATCGCCGAATTCGGCGGCGCTTTCGTAGGAGCCGAAGCCCTTTTCGGCATGGCGCTGGATGGCGAAATCGGGGTCGATCGCGAAGCTTTGCGGCAGCACTTCGGCGGCGTGGATTTCCTCCACCCGGTAGTGTTGCAGCGGCGCCGTGGCGGGCTTGGCGGTGTCGCGCGCGACCAGATAGCGGCGGAAGCCCAACAGCAGGCCGTGCGGCGCCAGGATGCGCTCGCTGGGCTTGTCCTGCGCGCGGCGGCGATAGAGGATGCGCAGCAGGAACGGTCCTTTCAGCGCTTCCGAGATCGCCGCATCGACGTCGCTGTTGGTTGCCGGACGCGGGCCGGGGCGGGCGGCGTGGCCCAGCGCCTCCAGCAGCGCTTCCTCGTCAACCGCCAGCCGGGTGCCGGCATGAGCGGGGAGCAACGCGCGCACCTTGGCCTCCAGATGGCGCGCCGCGTTGGCCTCGGGCGCCATGCCGGCGGCATCGAGCTGGCGGATCGCCGTGGTCAGCGCGGCGAGTTCCTCGGCCGAGGGTGTCAGCAGCGGCGCCACCGCGCGGGTGGGGATGTGCCAGCGGCGCTTGCGATCATCGCCATCGTGCGTTTCGGCCTGCGGGAAGGCCGATTCCAGCGCCTCGGTCATGCGCTGGGCGGTGCGGTGCGAGCAGGCGAATTCCTCGGCGATTTCCTCCAGCGAAACGCCGCTGCGGCGGGTGGCCAGCATCGCCAGTTTCAGCAGGTCCTGGGCTTTTGCGAACGACATGGCGTCTCCATGACAGGTTTTGTCGTGCCGAACCGCCAAGGCGCAGGCTGGCACCCTGCCGCCGCACGGCATGTGCCGGACGATATGGCAGGGATTTGCGGAGGGTGACAGGTTTTGTCGCGGCGCTCTGCCAGAACCGGTTCATCGCAAGGATGGAGTTCGCAACATGGCCTATTGGGATATCGGACTGAACCACATCGTCGACGTCGATGGGCAACTTCTGGCGATCGATGCCGAAGTGATCGACGCGACCACGCTGCTGGCGCGGGCGAAGCGCCCCGCCGATCGCCAGCTATGGCTGGTGCGCGCCGGTGAGCGTTTTCCGATCCAGCCCCGGCAGGTGATCCCGCTGTCGCGCGACGAAGTGCTGTTCTTCGAATCGGCCCATGCCTTCGCCCCGCCGGCGATGCAACGCCTGGCGGCTTGAAGGGTGTGCGATTGCGGGATCAGGGTCGATTGCCGGCCGTACCGTCAGGGGGTAGCGCCAGTTGCCGGCTGTAGAGCCAGCCGATGCCGATCAGGCTGAAGCCCAGCGCCACGAACGAGCCGATCCGCAGCAGGCCTTCAAGGCCCCGGGCGTCGAACAGGAATACCTTGCCGACCGCGCCCAGCATCAGCACCAGCGAGGCGATGCGCCAATCGTGCCGGCCGGCGTGGATGCCCCACAGCAGGTAGCCGATGGCCAGCGCCAGCAGCAACAGCGAGCGCAGGATGTTCTCGGCGGGCAGCACGCCGGGATCGACCAGCAGCGCGGGATGGAACCCCTGCCGCAGGGTGGCCCAGGCGAAGCCGCCGACCAGCACCATCATGACAAGCTGGAAGGCGCGATCGGTCCACGCCGGGCGATCGGTCCACAGCCGGCCCAGCAGGATCAGCCCCGGCGGCAGCATCGCGAACGCGGGCGCCAGCAGGTTGGCCAGCGGCAGGGGGCCTGCCGCCTGCGCGGTCCACAGCGGATCGTGCAGCAGCAGCGTATACCATGCGTTGTGCGCGGTGCCGGCGACGGCAAGGCCCAGCGCCAGCCGGCGGTGCGAGCGGCGCAGGGCCAGCCAGCCGCCGCCGATCAGCAGCGCTTCCCAGCCCAGCCGCTGGCCCAGCCCGGTTGTCACGAAATCGCTGCCGAACCGGTTTGCGAAGCCGAGGCGGTAGAAGCAGTGCAGGGCAATCGTGCCGACGATCGCGCAGGCGGTCAGCGCGCCGGCCAGACCTTCGCGGGTCAGCCGATCGCGCACCTGCCATAGCGCGGCGCCGAACAGGGCGGCAGGCAGGGCCAGGCGGCGGATCACATCGGCCGGGCCGAGGTACACCGGGTCCAGCGTCATCGGGATTCCCGCCAGCGACAGCGCGGCGGCATCGAACCACGCCAGCAGTGGCAGGAATGCCCAGCCCACGGCAAGGGCCGCCAGCGTTGCCGTGGCATGGCGCAGCCGTTCCCAGGCGATTTGCCGCGCGGCCAGCAGCAGCACTGCGCCGCCGGTTGGTGGAACCAGCATCAGCCAGCGCGCGGGAACCACCTGCGCCAGCGTGCCATAAACAAGCAGCGCCGCCGCGACTTGTCCGCCGCGTTGCACGGCAAGGCTGCGCGCGCGGATGGCATAGGCCAGCGCAAGCAGCGCCAGCCCGCCCCAGCGCATCACCGCATGAGTGGCGGGGCCGGTGCCGGCGCCCAGCAGCAGCGGTGACAGTTCGGCGGTGCCGTCCATCGTTGCCACCAGCAGCGGCAGGCTGGCGGCGGCGAAGCCGGCGGCCACACCCTCGATCCGGCCGTCACCCGCCGCCTTGCCGAAGGCCAGCACGGCCGCGGCCATTACCGCCATCGCCAGTGGTGCCTGCCAGTGCGCCACCAGCAGGATTGCCGCCAGCGCCAGCAGCGCCGCCGCCGTGGCGGTGAGCAGCGCGAAACGGCTGTCGGCATGGCGTTCGGGGCGCTGCCAGCCCAGCGCGATGGCCAGGGCGGGCAGGGTGGCCGCGCCCAGTGCGATCAGTGCAAGACCGGCGTTGGCGATCTGCGGGTAGTGCCATTTCGCCAGCAGTGGCGCGGCCACCACCAGCCCGCACAGTTCCAGCGTCGGCTGGCGGTGCGCGGGCACCTGCCACAGCCGAACCAACAGCGGCAGCGCGTGGATGGCCGCCAGCGACAGGCCGATCGTGGCGAACCAGAACGGCGCGGGTGCCGGCCAGATCGCCAGCAGCAGCACCGCCAGCGCCAGCCCGACGGTGGGCACGCTGGCAAACGCGCGGTCACGCCAGGCCAGGAACTGCCCGGCGGCGGCGATCAGCGCGAACAGGCCCCAGTGCAGCGGCGAGAACCCGCCACAGGCGACCAGCAGTGCCAGTTGCAGCGCGCCGATCACCGCCGATGCCGCGCGCAGTAGCACGCCGCGCGGGCCGTCGAACGCCAGCACCGGCAGGGCGAGCGCCAGCAGCAGCACGAAGCCGCCGACCGACAGCGAGCCGATCGTATCGAGCGCGTTGTTCGCCAGCATCAGCCACAGGCTCCACCCGGCGCCGCCCAGCAGCGCCGCCAGCGCCAGCCACGGCCAGCGCCGCGTGCGCGAGACGCCGACCAGTGCGGCGATGGTGAGGCCGAGATAGACCGACAGCAGTGGCACGTTCGGTGCCACCGCCCCCACCAGCGCCGGGGCGGCCAGCCCGCCGACCAGCCCCAGCAGCGCGCTGGGCGCGCCGAAGCGCAAAGACAGGCCCAGCGCTGCCGCCGTGATCGCGGCCAGCGCGCCAAACGCGATGCCCGGGCCGATCAGCGCATAGACGTTGGCGGCGACCAGCGTGGCGGCATAGAGCGTGGCGATGCCCGCGCCCGACAGCGCCTGCGGCACGCGCACGTCGCGCACCCGGTCCTGATTGCGCCAGGCGAATTCGGCGCTGGCAATCAGGCCCAGCCCGAACAGGATGCCCGCGACGATCTGGACGCCATGCGTGAACACGCGCGCGAAGAAGCCCGCATCGGCGGCGTACTTGACGATCAGCACCCCGGCGATGGCAAGCGTGATGCCGCCGGCCCAGATCGGCAGCTTCTGGCCGAACAGTTCCTCGAACCGTGAAGCCATGCTGCGCGGCGCGGCGGCGGGTGCGGGGTGCCAGGGCTTCGGGGTTTCGGCGCGCGGGGCTTCCGGACGGGGTTCGGGGTCGGGTTTGGCGAAGCTGATCCGGTCGGCCAGCGTGGGCGCTTCGGGGTCTGCGGCAACCGGTGCTGCCGTGGGGATCGGTTCGGGCGGTAGCGCATCGGCTGTCGGTTCCGGCGCGGGCGGTTCCTCGGGCGCGGTCCACATCTGCCCGGGCGTGAATTCGCCCGGCTTGGGCGGCAGCAGCCCGGTCAGCCGTTGCAGCGCGCCGATCCGCTTTGCCGCTTCCCGCAACGTATCTTCCGCCTGCTTCAACCGGCTGCGCAAGGCCGCCAACTGGACGAACAGGACCACGATCGCGCCGAATGCAATGAACTGGAACATCCCCGGAATCCCCCCGTTGCCGAAGCAGGCTACCGTATAAATGATCAACGTTCAATTAAAATATTAGACAGTGTATAATTAATGGAATATCGATGTCTCCGGGTTCAGGATCGCAGCAAATGGAGGACGGGAATGGGCCGTCGGTCGGACCACAGCCGGGGCGAGTTGCGGGAAATCATCGTTGCCGAGGGCCATCGCCACATCGGCGATGTCGGCTTTGCGCACTTTTCCGCGCGCGAGGTGGCGAAGCGGATCGGCTATTCGATCGGGACGATCTACAACGTCATGGGTTCGTATGATGCGCTGGTGCTGGCGATCAACGGGCGCACGCTCGACTTGTGGCTGGACTATCTGGAAAGCCGGCTGGCAGGCGCCACCGGTGATCGGTTGAAGCTGGCCATTTCCGCCTATTTCGAATTCGCCGTTGCCAACCGCCATGCCTGGGCGGCGCTGTACGATTTCCGCCTGCCCGACGATGCCGTACCGCCCGCCGAATATCAGGCCAGGGTTGCCGCGATCACCGCCGTGGTGGTGCGCGAACTGGCCGCCGCGCTGCCAGCGCATCGCCGCGACCGGGCTGATGCGCTGGCGCGATCGCTGCTGGCGACGGTGCATGGCCATTGCGTGTTCACGTTGAACGGCACGTTCCGCATTCTGGGCGAGACCGATCCGCTGGCCGCCGCGCTGGCGCGGGTGCAGGATGCGCTGGCGGGCGTGTTCTAAAGATCGACCGTCCGGCGCGCGGCGGCGCTGGCCAGCGCGGCTTCGAGCACATCCATGACCGCCAGCGCTTCTGCGGCCGGAACCGGGTTGGCGCCCTTGCCCTGCAACGCCGCCGCCAGCGCCTGCCAGAACCCGGCGTAATCGCCGACTTCGTTCGGGATCGCTTCGGCGTCCGCCGCGCCGGTGGCGGGGGTGTAGCGACCGGGCAGCGGATCGACCCCCAGTCCGGCATCGCCCGGCTTCGCGCCGCCGACGATCTGCGGCTCCTGCGGGTCCAGCCCGTGCTTGATCCAGCTTCCACCGGTGCCGTGGACGGCAAAGCGCAGGCGATTGTCGGCGGCCAGCTTGCTGGAATGCAGCACGGCCCGCATCGCGTCGTAATGCAGTATGACGTGGAACCAGTCCGGCCCCGGTGCCTGCGGGCGCAGCGTGGCGATGTCGGCGGTGACGGCCAGCGGCCGGCCGAACAGGCACAGCGCCTGGTCGATCAGGTGCGGGCCCAGGTCCTGCCACGATCCGGCGGCGCGGGCTTCCTTCCACACCGGCGCGGGTTCGGGCCGCCAGCGGTCGAAATGGCTTTCGAAGTGGGCGATGCGGCCCAGCCGTCCTTCGGCGATGATCCGGCGCAGCGTCAGGAAATCGGCATCCCGGCGGCGGTTGTGGAATACGGTCAGCATCCGCCCGGCGGCCTGCGCGGCGGCCTCGATGCGGCGGGCATCGGCGGCGGCCGTGGCGAACGGCTTGTCGATCAGCACGTGCTTGCCGGCCGCCAGCGCCGCCAGCGCGTGTTCGGCATGGAGTTCGTCGGGGCTGGCGACGATGACGAGGTCGATCCCCGGCATCGCCAGCAGCGAAGGCACGTCGGCCGCGACCGGCAGGCCCGGCCAGTCGGCATGAACCCGGGCGGCATCGCGCGAGACCACCGCGCGCAGGCGCAGCGGCGGCGTGGCCGCCACGAACGGGGCGTGGAACACCTTCCCCGCCAGCCCGTACCCGATCAGCCCGACACCGATTTCGGTCATGCGGGGGCCAGCCGGCTACCGACCAGGCGCCATCGTCACGCCGCCACCGGCCGCCGCGCGTACCAGCCGAACGCCGCGATTGCCGCATAGCACGCCGCCGGCAGGATCAGCGCCGTGGTCAGGCTGCCCGAAAGGTCGGCAATGCCGCCGAACAGCAGCGGCACCACGGCGCCGCCGAAGATGGCGATGTTGATGATGCCCGAACCGTCCGCCGCCTTTGCCCCCAGCCCTTCGCAGGCGAGGCTGAAGATGGTGGGGAACATGATCGAGTTCATCAGCCCGATCAGCAGCAGGCTCCATGCCGCGACATGGCCGCTGCTGTTGGCCGAAACCACGATCAGCACGATGGCGCCGACCGCGTTGCCTGCCAGCAGCTTGCCCGGGCTGAGCCGCGCCAGCAGCCACGAACCGGCAAACCGGCCGACCAGCGCCCCGCCCCAGTAGTACGGAATGTAGGCCCCTGCCTCGGCGGCGGTGACTGCCAGGACCGACTTCAATTGCATGTAGTTGACGATCATCGAGCCGATCGCGACTTCGGCGCCGACATAGAGGAAGATGCACGCCGCGCCGAACGCGAAGCGCGGGCGGCTGAGCAGGCCGAAGCTGGCCGCCAGCGACGACGCCTCGTGGCGTTCGCCCTTCAGGCGGTTGCGGTTCATCCACACCACCCCGGCCACCACCGCCAGCGCGACGGCCAGGCCCAGGTAGGTATGCACCACCGTGCGGGTCTCGGCCTCGCGATAGGCGTCCAGCGCGGCGCCCGAAAGCTGCGAGGCGGAGACCGCCGCCAGCCCGCCGAGGATCAGCGCGGCGCCCACCTTCGGGAAGATCACCGTGCCCAGCGAATTAAACGCCTGCGCGAAAGTCAGCCGGCTGTGCGCGGTGCGCGCCGGCCCCAGCAGCGAGATCAGCGGGTTGGTGACGACCTGCACGATGACCACGCCGCTGGCCAGCACGAACAGCGCGAACAGGAACAGCGGGTAGCTGGCCGAATGCGAGGCCGGCACGAACAGCAGGCAGCCCAGCATCATCGCCAGCAGGCCCGCCACCGCGCCGCGCATGTAGCCGAGCCGCTTGACCAGCGCCGCGCCGGGCAGGCCGATGACGGCATAGGCGGTGAAGAAGCAGAACTGCACCAGCATCGCCTGCGTGTAGTTCAGCGTGAACAGTTCCTTCAGCTTCGGGATGATCACGTCGTTGAGCGAGGTGATGCCGCCGAAGATGAAGAACAGCGCCATCACGAACAGCCGCAGTTCGGGCGCGTCGATGTGCTGGCCGTCAGGCTGATCGCCGGCAGTGCTGGGTGCAAGGGCCATCGCGTTCTCCCGTAAGTGCGCCCGGTCGGCCCACGGATCGGGCTTCCGGCGTTCTGGATGCGCCGCACCTTTGCAGAAACAACCGCAAGACCTCAACCGGTGTTATCATGAAAACGTTTGTGACGCCGGCACCGGCTTCACGCCGCCAGCATCGCCTTCACATAATCAGGCCGCAGCGGAATGCGGCGGGCGGGCTTGCCGGTGGCATCGAGGAAGGCGCCGGCGATGGCGGGCGCGGCCAGCGCGTTGGCGCTTTCCGAGCCCTGGCCATAGACCCCGGCCTCGGCATTTCCGGCGATGACGACGCGCAGTTCGGGCATTTCCGCCATCGTCAGGATCGGATAGCCGATCCAGTCGGTCGAGGTGACGGCACCGTTGTCGAACGCCACTTCCTCGTGCAGCGCCTGGCTGACGCCCATCAGGCTGCCGGCCTGGATCTGGCGGCGCAATTGCAGCGGGTTCACGACGATGCCCGGATCGGCCACGATCGTCAGCCGCTCGACCCGCACCGCGCCGGTGGCGGGGGTGACGGCGATCTGCGCGGCGCAGGCCCAGTAGCCGTTGTCGCGCAGCATGATCGACACGCCCTGGCCGCGCATGACCTTGCCGCCGCGTGGCTTCGCGCCCGGGGCGGGGGCAGGTCGCGTCACCCAGCCCGATTCGTCGCGCAGCCGGGTCAGGATCGCCTTGAACCTGGGGCTGTCGACATGGTCCAGCCGGAACTGCAACGGATCGACGCCGGCCAGCCTCGCCGCCTCGCTGATCGCCACCTCGCGCGGGAAGTTCTGCTGGAACTGGATCGGCGTGCGCATCGAATGGTCGCGCAGGCCGATCGCCAGCGGCGATTCCCGCTGGCCGATCTGGTGCGTGGCCAGGCCCTGTTCGCGCACATTGGCCACGGTGCCATAGACCCAGGTGTCGGCCACGTTGGTCAGCGCGTTCTGGAAGCCGTAGGCGGTTTCGGCGGAAGGCGCCTCGATCACCGGCAGGCCGGCCAGAATGGCGCCGACCAGCCGGTCGTCCTGCATCGGCGGGCAGCGGTGCTCGGCCTGATAGGATGCGATCCGCCCGGCGGCGTCCAGCGCGATGGTGATGTCGGCCGCCGCCGCGCCCGACTGGCTGGACCACTGCATGTCGTCGGCGCGCATCCACTGCACGCGCACCGGGCGGCCCAGCGCGCGCGACAACAGCACGGCTTCGTCCTCCGAACCCGCGCTGCCGCCGTTCGAGCGGCCATAGTGGCCCGGCCCGGGATAAGTGCGGACGACCACCTGCGCCTCGCCGATGGCCAGCATCTTTGCCAGCATCCGCCGCAGGTGCTGCGCGTTCTGGCTGAGGGTGTGGACGGTGACCGAGCCGTCGGCGCGGACATCGCCGACCGAGACCATCGGCCCGATCGGGGCGTGCTTGTGATAAGGCACGTCGTAGGCCGCCTTGTGAACTTTCGCGCCGGTGGCTGGCTCGCCCTTGTCGAAGCGGCCCTTGCGCGCGGGCATCGTCGCCCAGTCGGCGCGGTGGCGCAGGTGTTCGGCCAGCCGGTCGCTGCCGGGCAGGCCCTGCCAGTCGCTCCACTTCGTCTCGGCGGCAACCTGCTGCGCGGCGCGCACGGCTTCCCATTCGTCGGGCGAGACCACCGCCAGCAGATTGCCGATGGTGACGGTTTTCGCGTTCGGGAACTGCGCGGCGTCGAGCTTGCCGGCGGCAATCAGCGTCGATCCCAGCGTGGCCGGATGGATGGTGCGGGCATGGACCATGCCGGGCAGCCTGACGTCGCCCACCCACACCGTCTCGCCGGCGATCTTGGGCCGCAGCGACGGGTTGGTCACCGGCTGGCCGACGATGGTGTAGGCCGAGGCGGGCTTCAGCGGCGGGTTGCCGGCGACGCGCAGGCCGCCGGGGTGCATCAGGTCGCCGCTGACCGGGATGGTCAGCTTCAAGTCCTGCCCGGCGATCAGTTCGCCATAAGTGGCGGACTTGCCGCCGCCCGAAATTACCCCGTCCTTGATGGCCAACGCTTCGCGGGCCACGCCGAACTTCTGCGCGGCCAGCGCCAGCACTGCCTCGCGCGTGTAGGCGGCGGCCTTGCGCATGTTGGTGCCGGCGTTGCGCAGCAGGCCGAAGGTGCCGCCGCCATCGGGGGTGCGGTCGGTATCGCCCGAGACCACCGTGGTCATCGCGGCGATCGGCATTCCCAGTTCTTCCGCCACGATCTGGCGATAGGCGGTGTAGATCGAGCTTTGCCCGAAATCGCATTTGCCGGTGCGGATCAGCACGGTGTTGTCGGCGTGAATCTCGATCCACGAATCGGGGCGGGCCGCGTCCAGCGTGGTTGTGGTGGCCCGGGCGCTGCCGGGCTTCAGCGCCAGCGCGACGACCAGCGTGCCGCCGGTGGCGAGGAAGCCGCGCCGGGAAAAGGTGGCCCCGTGAATGTCGGCCCCGTGAATGTCGGAGAGGGGTTTCGCGGCCATTATGCGTCCTTTCCGGCCATCAGCCGCGCGGCGCGATGGGCGCCGTCCAGGATTGCGGCATAGGACCCGCAGCGGCACAAGTGCGGCGAGGGGCCGGACGTGGTCAGCGCCGCCGCGATCTCGGCATCGCCGGGGGCGGGGTTGTGTTCCAGCAGCTCGGTCACCTTGATCATCATCCCGAACTGGCAGATCCCGCACTGCGGCACCTGCTCGTCGATCCACGCCTGCTGCACCGGATGCGGCGTCGCGGCGGCGGCTTCGGGCGAGAGGCCCTTCTGCTTTGCCCAGCGCGCGGGCAGGCCATCGACGGTGGTCACCTCCTTGCCGGCCACGGCGTCGATCGGGGTGACGCAGGCGCGCACCTCCTCACCATCGACCAGCACCGAACAGGCGCCGCACTGCGCCAGCCCGCAACCGAACTTCGGCGTCATCACCGCCAGCTCGTTGCGCAGCACATACAGCAGCGGCGTATCGGGCGTGGCTGTCACCGCGCGATCGGTGCCGTTTACCCTGAGTGTCGTCACTGAAGTTTCTCCGCGTGCTGTGCCGGCCCGGCGATGCGCCGCCGCGATCGCTTATGGGGGAATGCGGCGGCCCCGTTAAGCGGGGGCTTTCGGCATGGGGCTATGAACGATATTCATGAATTGTGATCAATGTATCGTTCGGGCCAATCATGAACCATATGCATAGGCCCATGCGGATTTCATCGTCTAATCGGCAGGGCGGCGGCGTGCGACAAGCCATCCCGACGGGTAAAGGAACAGCACGATGAAAATGCGCGAACTCGGCCGCAGTGGCCTCACAGTATCGGAAATCGGCTTCGGCTGCATGGGCCTGAACTTCGGCTACGCCGGCAAGCTGGGGCAGGCGGACAGCGTGGCGATGATCCGCGCCGCGTTCGATAACGGTGTCACGTTCTTCGACACCGCCGAAGTCTATGGCCCCTACACCAACGAGGAACTGGTCGGCGAAGCGCTGCGCCCGGTGCGCGACCAGGTGGTGATCGCCACCAAGTTCGGGTTCGACATCGACGGCAACAGCGGCGCGATGGTCGGCCTGAACAGCCGGCCCGAGCATATCCGCGCCGTTGCCGAGGCGTCGCTGCGGCGGCTGGGCATCGACACGATCGACCTGTTCTACCAGCACCGCGTCGATCCCGCCGTGCCGATCGAGGATGTTGCCGGCGCGGTTTCCGACCTGATCGCGGCCGGCAAGGTGCGCCACTTCGGCCTGTCCGAACCTGGCGCGGCCACGGTGCGCAAGGCCCATGCGGTGCAGCCGGTGGCGGCGTTGCAGAACGAGTATTCGCTGTGGACGCGCGGGCCGGAGACCAATGGCATCCTGGACGCCTGCGCGGAACTGGGCATCGGCTTCGTGCCCTACAGCCCGCTGGGCAAGGGCTTCCTGACCGGGGCGATGACCAGCGCGACCGAGCTGGGCGCCGATGATTTCCGCAAGATCCTGCCGCGCTTCACGCCCGAGGCGATGGCCAGCAACCAGGCGCTGGTCGATCTGTTGGGCACGATCGGCGAAGGCAACGGGGCAACCCCGGCGCAAGTGGCGCTGGCTTGGCTGTTGGCGCAGCACCCGTGGATCGTGCCGATTCCCGGCACCACGAAGCTGCACCGCTTGCATGAAAACCTGGGCGCGGCGGACGTGGGCCTGTCCGCTGCCGATCTGGCGCGGATCGAAACGGCGGCAGCGGCGATCGTCATCGAGGGCGAGCGCTATCCGCCGCAATTGATGGCGGTGACCGGCGGCTGAAGCGGTGCGGCTTCAGGCGGCGGCGCGCAGGGCTTCAAGCACGACGCTGAACGCGGCGGAATGCTGGCGGCGGTTGGGGTAGTACAGGTGGTAGCCCGGAAACGGCTGGCACCAGTCATCCAGCACCTGCACCAGATCGCCGCTGGCCAGCGCCGCCGCCGCCAGGTCGGCCATGACGAAGCCGATGCCGAACCCGTCGCGGGCGGCGCGCAGGATCAGCGCGGAACTGTTGAAGACCAGCGGGCCGTCCACGCCCACATCCAGCGTCCGCCCGTCCTTCTCGAACTCCCATTCGTACAGCGTGCCGCGCGTGCGGAAGCGCTGGTTGATGCAGTCGTGCCCGGCCAGGTCATGCGGGGTTTGCGGGGTGCCGCGCCGCGCCAGATAGGCGGGTGCGGCCACTGCGATCAGGCGCAGGTCGGGGCCGATCCGCACCGCCACCATGTCGCGCGCGATCGATTCGCCCAGTCGGATGCCGGCATCGAACCGGTTGGCGACGATATCGGTGAACCCGGAATCGACGCTGACCTCAATGCGGATGTCGGGATAACCGGGCAGCACCCGCGCCAGCGCCGGCCACAGCACCGATTGCGCGGCATGTTCGGAGGCGGTGATGCGGATCGTGCCCGACGGCTTGTCGCGCATGTCGCTGACCGAGGCGAGGCCGGCGGTGATGTCGTCCAGCGCGGGCCGCAGCGCCGCGATCAGCTTTTCGCCCGCCTCGGTCGGCGCGACGCTGCGGGTGGTGCGGGCCAGCAGCCGCACGCCGATCCGCGCTTCCAGCCGCCGGATGGTGTGGCTCAGCGCCGATTGCGAGGTGCCCAGCCGCGCGGCGGCACGGGTGAAACTGCCCTGTTCGGCCACTTCCAGGAAGGCGTTGAGGTCGGCAAGTTCTTCACGGCGCATGGATGAATTCGGTTCATCAATCGAGGGACGATCATGCTATCGCCGTGCGGGTGCCTCGTCCAGCCACGCCGGGGTTTGCCTGCGGGCGAAGCGATCATCGGGCTGGATCACGCCGCTGAAGCCGGGCATGGGGGCGGCGACATGAAGCGCACCTTCAAGCTGCCGCCGCTGGACCCGTTCCTGCTGTGCCTGATCGTCACCGTGGCGGTGGCGTCGCTGCTGCCGGCGCGCGGCGCGGCGGTGCGCGGGTTCGATATGGCCACCGATGTCGCCATCGCGCTGCTGTTCTTCCTGCACGGCGCCAAGCTCTCGCGCGAGGCGATCCTCGACGGCGTTGGCAAATGGCGGCTGCATGGGCTGGTGCTAGCCTCGACCTATGTGCTGTTCCCGGTGATCGGCGTGGCGCTCACCACGCTGGAATCGGACTGGGCCAATCCGCGCTTCGCGTCGGGCCTGCTGTTCCTGGCGCTGCTGCCGTCCACCGTGCAGTCGTCGATCGCGTTCACGGCGATGGCGCGCGGCAATGTCGCGGCGGCGGTGTGCAGCGCGTCGCTGTCCAACCTGCTGGGCATCGTCGCCACGCCGCTGCTGCTGGCGCTGTTCGGCCATATCGGCGGTGCGGGCGGGGGCGGTGCGGGCGTGTCGGGCGGGGCGATCCGCACGATCATGGTGCAACTGCTGCTGCCGTTCGTGGCCGGGCACCTGCTGCGGCCGGTGATCGGCGGCTTCGTCCAGCGGCACAAGGCGATCCTGCAGCCGGTCGATCGCTCGTCGATCCTGCTGGTGGTCTACACCGCGTTCAGCGCGGCGGTGGTCGGCGGCATCTGGCACAGCATCGACCTGGCCGACATGGCGGTGCTGATCGCCAACTGCGCGGTGATGCTGGCGCTGGTGATGGGGGTGAATGTCGCGGTCGCGCGGCTGGCGGGCCTCCCGCGCGAGGATGCGATCGTGCTGCTGTTCTGTGGCTCGAAGAAAAGCCTGGTTTCGGGCGTGCCGATGGCGGGCGCGCTGTTTCCTTCGGCGCAGGTGGGGCAGATCGTGCTGCCGCTGATGGTGTTCCACCAGTTGCAACTGTTCGTCTGCGCGATCTGGGCGGGGCGGCTGGCGCGGCAACCGGGGGCGGACGGCGACGTGCCGGCCTGAACCGCCACCACCACTTTCTGACGCCTGCCGGACCGAACATGCCGGGCCGAAAATGCCGGGGAAGGGGGCCTGCCAGCCCCTGCCCCGGCTGCGGCTGCTACCACAGTTTCACGCGCTTTTCGGGCGGCAGGTACAGCGCCTGCCCCGGCTGCACGTCGAACGCCTTGTACCAGGCATCGATATTGCGCACGGTCAGCGCGCGGTACTTGCTGGGCGCGTGGGCGTTGCTGATGATCTGGCGCCGCTCCGCCGCCTCGCGCACCTTGCTGCGCCACGATTGCGCGAAGGCCACGAAGAAGCGCTGGTCGCCGGTCAGCCCGCCGATCACCGGAAGTTCCCTGCCGCCCAGCGATTCGCGATAGGCATCCCACGCCGCCGCCAGCCCGGCGACGTCGGCGCCGTTCTCGCTCAGCGCCAGCTTGCCGTTCAGGTGCAGGTCGGGATAGGGCGCATAAGCATCGTACTGGTCCACCAGCGCCTGGCTCTGGCCGTTGTAATGCGCCAGGTCGCCCGGCGTCCACCAGTTGCGCAGGATGCCCTTGGCATCCACCATCGCCCCGTTCGAATCGAAGCTGTGGCTCACCTCGTGGCCGATCGTCGCGCCGATCGCGCCATAGTTGTAGGCGGCGTCGGCAGCGGCATCGAACGAGGGCGGTTGCAGGATGCCGGCGGGCAGGTTGATCGCGTTCTGCACCGGCAGGTTCACCGCGTTCACCACCTGCGGCACCATCCACCATTCGGCCGGGTCCTGCGGCTTGCCCAGCTTGGCCAGTTGCCGCAGCGTCTGGCCGCGGACGGCGGCCATGCGGTTGGCATAGGCGCTGCGGGCCGAGACCGGCACCATCGCATAGCTGGGCCAGCGGTCGGGATAGCCCACCGCCACCGTCGTCGTCTCCAGCTTGGCCAGCGCCTGCCGCTTGGTGGCCGGCGCCATCCAGTCCAGCGCCTCGATCCGCCGCGCGAAGGCGTGCTTGATGTGGACCACCATGTCCTCGATCCGCGCCTTCGACGAGGCGGGGAAGTACTTCGCCACGTACAAGTGCCCGAACGCGAAGCCCAGGTCGCCGTTGATCGAGGCGATCGCCCGCTTCTCGCGCGGGCGCTGCTGGGTCACGCCCGAAAGCTGCGTGCCATAGAACGCGAAGTGCAGCGCATCGAGCTTGCCGGGCAGCACGTCGGTCTGCGCGTTGATGCGGTGGAACACCAGCCAGTCCTTCCACGCCTGCAGCGGTTCGGAACCGACCAGCGCCGCCAGCCCGGTGATCGCGGCGGGGCTGAACGCGTCGAACACCTGCTGGCGCGGCATCCGCGCGGCGTTGAAGTAGGCGTTCCAGTCCATGCCCGGCGCGTGCTTCGCGAAATCGGCGCGGGTCCACAGCGTGCCGCCGATGGTGAAGTCGGCGGTGTCGGCCTTGGGCAGGTGCGCCTGCGCGATCTTCGTCTCCAGCGCGAAGATGCGTTCGGCCCGCGCCTCGGGCTGGTCGATCCCGGCGGCGGCGAGGAGTTGGCCGATATAGACCTTGTAGGCGGCACGCTGCGCCACCAGCTTGGCGTTGTCCGAGAGGTAGTATTCGCGATCGGGCAGGCCCAGCCCGCCCTGGAACACATAAGGCACCACCTGGTCGCTCTTCAGCGCCTTGGTGATGAACAGGCCGAACAGGTTTTCGGTGGCCATGTCGTTGTTGTCGTTGAACAGGTCGAGGTCGCTCTCGGTCTGGTCGCCCAGCACGCGGACCAGCGCCGCCTTCGACGAAATCGCGGCATAACGGGCCAGATCGGCGCGCAGCGGCGCCAGCCCGGCGGCGTCGATCGCGGCGGTGTCGAGATAGGCCTGGTAATAGGCGCGGATCTTCGCCGCCTCGCTGCCGGGCCTCTGCGGGTTGGCGGCCAGTTCGGCGATCAGCGCCTGCTGGCGGCGCTCGGTCTCCAGCGCGGCATCGTAGCCGGCGCCGATGCTGACCCGGTCGGCCGGGATCTCGGCGGATTTGAACCAGGCGCCGTTGCCATAGTCATAGAAGGCATCGCCGGGGCTGACCGAACGGTCGATCTTGGCGAAGTCGATACCGGCGGTGGCCGGCGCATTGGCCGGCGCCTGCGCCTCGGCGGCGGCCAGCGCGACGGCGCAGGCGCCCAGCGGCAGCAGGATCAGGCGGGCAAGCGTGGTTCGGGTCATGGAGCGGTTCATTGGGGGGCTTTCCGGATTGTCGGGCGCGAATGGGATTCCGCGCGATGCTTCATGGTGACAGGCATAACGCCTGCCACGGCCCGATCAACCGCCGTTGCCGCCCACAATGCGTCCATCCGGGCGCGAATCCGATGGCAAGCTGCGGCGATGATCCCGGCCCGTGGTGTCGCTGAACTGCCTTCAAACTGTCGCACGGATGACGCTGGATTGACCAGCCTGTGTCATTTCGCGCGCCTAGCTGCACCCCCATCGAATTGCCGAATCCAAACGGGGGTCTTACCATGTCTGCTTCGAAACTGCTCGCTTCGGCGGCGCGCTTTGCCTTGCCTTTCGTCCTTGCCGGTGGCCTTGCCGCGCCCGCTTTCGCGGCTGACGCGCCCGCTTCGGATGCCGCTGCCGCCGATGCCGAACCGGGCCTGACCGACATCGTCGTCACCGCCCAGAAGCGCTCGGAAAACCTGCAGGAAACCCCGATCGCGATCTCGGTGCTCAGCGGGCAGGGCATGGCCGATCGCCACGTCACCTCGCTGCTTGACCTTGGCGACGGCGCGATCCCCTCGCTGAAGGTGGCGCCGTTCTTCTCGCGCCCCGGCGCGCTGATCGTCAACGTGCGCGGCGTCGGCGTGCTGTCCGATTCCAACCAGCCCGCGCGTGACCAGGGCGTCGGCGTCTATGTCGATGGCGTCTACATGGGCCGCGCCCAGGGCTTGGGCACCGCGCTGTTCGACGTGGCCAGCATCGAAGTGCTGAAAGGCCCGCAGGGCACGCTGTTCGGCCGCAACACTGAAGGCGGCGCGGTCAATATCGTCACCGTCAAGCCCAGCGGCCAGTTCAAGCTGAACGCCACCGCCGGCCTTGGCAACTATGGATCGTACAAGGCCGAGGGCCATGTCGACCTGCCCGAATTCGCCAACATCAGCCTGAAGATCGATGGCGTCCTCGCCCGCCGCAACCCGTTCGTGAAGAACCCGCTGGCCGGCGCGCTGGGCTTCAATTCCTACGACAAGCGGGGCATTCACGTCGAAGCGCTGTGGAAGCCGGTGGACAGCTTCAGCGCCGACCTGTCGTATGACAAGTCGTACGACGCCACCACCACGCTGTACCAGCAGCAGATCTCGGCCGGCACCGGGCTGCCCGCCGCCGCCACCGGCTCGCCCGCCGTGCTGGCCAACACGGTGGCCGCGCTGTTCACGCTGCAGCCCACGCGCGCTTCGACCGCCGCGATCGGCATGCCGGAGCAGGCCAGCATCGGCCGTGCCCAGGGCGGTCGCCTGACCCTCGAGTACAAGGCGGCTGCCGACCTGACGCTGCGCTCGATCACCTCGTACCGCGAGATGACCCAGAACCAGTACGACAACGGTTCGGGCGCCACCACGCTGCAGCAGGCCACGGTCACCGCCGGCGTCACCCCCAGCTTCCTGAACTTCCAGTTCTCGCGCTACAGCCTGGCGCCCACCCGCCAGAACCAGTTCAGCCAGGAACTGCAGGCGATCGGCGAACTGCCCCGCTTCAAGTACCAGGCCGGCGCGATGTATTACGACGAGCGCGTCGAGGACAGCGCGCAGGCGTTCAACACCCTGCAGATGACCGATGCCGCCGGCAGCGCCTACATCGTCCGCTCGATCGACTACAACGCGCAGGTCATCCAGCGCGCCAGCCACGTGAAGACCACCAGCGTCGGCGTCTATGGCCAGGCCACCTACACGCCGGAAATCGCCAATGACATCGCCCACCTCACCGCCGGCGTGCGCTGGACCCGCGACAAGAAGGACGGCAGCCTGTTCACCGTCAACGGCGCGGCGCCGATCCTGCCGGTGAACGGCGTGAACGTGCAGGCGCCGATCGCGCTGAAGGCGTCGTGGTCGCGCGTCGATCCGATGGTCAACCTTGCCATCGACGCCTCGCGCGATATCCACCTCTATGGCAAGTGGAGCACCGGCTACCGTTCGGGCGGCGCCAACTCGCGCTCGCTGTCGTATCGCAAGTTCGACCCCGAAACCGTCTCGATGTTCGAGATCGGCGCCAAGACCGCGTTCTGGAACCGCCGCGCCCGCCTCAACCTGGCGGCCTACACCGGCACCTACAAGAACATCCAGCTCGACTTCAGCGGGCTTTACGAGGACGTCGTCAACGGCGTGCGCGTCGCCACCACCCGCACCACCACCGACACCGTCAACGCGCCGGGCACCGGCCGGCTCAAGGGCTTCGAGGCCGAGCTGACGCTGGCCCCGGTCGAAGGGCTGACTCTGACCGCCAGCTATGCCTACAACAGCGTCAAGATCCCCGACACGCTGAACCCGTTCCCGCAGACCGGCGGCGTGTTCATCACCGTCCCGGTGCCGATCTATCAGGTCTACACCCCCGAGCACGCCGCCAGCGGCGCGATCGATTATGAAACCCCGATCGGCAAGGGCACGACCAAGCTGCGCCTGCACCTCGATGGCAACTTCGACGGCGGCTACTATGCCAATTACACTGACTCGAACTACGACAGCGTCACCCGCGCGGTGCGCTATGCCCAGCCCAAGGGCGACAGTGCGCTGGTGTTCAACGGCCGCATCGCGCTGGCCGATATCGCGATGGGTGCCAGCAACGCCCGGCTGACCGTGGCCGCCTGGGCGCGCAACCTCTTCAACGAACAGCACCTGTTCTACAAGTCGGGCAGCGCGGCCGGCGGCGTCAACGGGTTCTTCAATGACCCGCGCACCTTCGGCATTGAACTCAACGTGAAGATGTAAGGCAAACGCCGATGTTCCGCACCGCCGCAGCCGTCACAGCCCTGTTCGCCCTTGCCTTGCCGGTGGCCGCCCTTGCGGCGCCTCCGGCCCAAGCCGGGGTCGAGCGCCGGGCCGATGCGGTGGACATCACCTGGTGCTCGCCGGACCCGGTCGATGTCTACGTGGCGGATCGCGCCGATGCCCCGGCAACCCTTGCCGGGCTGGTTGCGCACGCCGACCGCGACGGCCATTTCACGATGGCCGCCGCCGGTCCGGCGCGGCGCTATTTCATGCTGCGCAACGCCCGCACCGGCGAAACCGTGCGCGTGGCGGAACGGCTGGTCCCGCTGGAGGCCGGCTCCAACTTCCGCGACATCGGCGGCTATCCCGCCGCCGGTGGCCGCCATGTCCGCTGGGGCATGATCTACCGCTCGGGCGGCACCCCGCTGCTGACCCCGGCCGACCAGGCGCGGATCGCCGGGCTGCACCTCGCATCGATGATCGATCTGCGTTCGGACGAGGAACGCGTGCTGGCGCCGACCCGGATCGACGGTGTGCCTTATACGGCGGTCGGCTATTCGTTCGCGAAGCTGGACAGCGCCGCCGGGATGGAAACCACCTATCGCAACCTGCCGACGATGATGGCGCCGCAACTGCGCCAGGTCTTCGCGCGGCTGCTGCGGGCCGAACAGCCGCTGGCGTACAACTGCTCGGCCGGGCAGGATCGCACCGGCTTCGTCACCGCGATGGTGCTGGGCGCGCTGGGCACGCCGCATGATGCCATCGTTGCCGATTATCACTTGTCCACGCGCTATCGCCGTCCCGAGTTCGAGATGCCGCACCTCGATCTGGCGCGCTATCCCGGCAACCCGGTGGCGGAGATGTTCGGCCGCTTCCAGGACAACCCCGCCGCTCGCCAGCCGCGCCCGCTGAAGACGGCGGACGGCACCGCCTATCTGGAGTTCGCGCTGGCCGAAATTACCGCGAAGTGGGGTTCGGTCGATGGCTACCTGACCCGCGAAATCGGGCTCGATGCACCCGCGATCAAGCGGCTGCGCGCGCAATATACCGAGTAAACCCGCGCATTTGCACCGGTCTGGCCGGCATCGGCGCGCGTAATCGCCGGCCCGGCCCGCCTTTCATCGTTCTGCCGCCGAACCGTCACGAGAACGGCACGCACCGGCGGCATCAGCACATCATTCTGCACTGCAGCAAACCACGACGGGGACAACCATGATTCGATTTACTTCCAGCGCTCTGGCACTCGCGTGCGCGCTCTTCGCGGCCGACATGGCGTCTGCCGCCACCGCTGGCGCTGCCCCGGACGCCGCGCCCGCCGCCGATGCGGCCGCCGGTTCGATCGACGAGGCGTCCACCATCGTCGTCACCGCCAAGCCGACCCGTTCGGCCACCGCCATCCCGGCGGCGGAAATCCAGAAGATCCTGCCCGGCATCTCGCCGCTGAAGGCGATCCAGACGCTGCCCGGCGTGCTGTACATCACCGCCGACCCGTGGGGCTATAACGAGCAGAACGCCCAGATCTTCATCCACGGCTTCGCCGGCAACCAGCTTGGCTACACGATGGACGGCCTGCCGCTGGGTGACCAGAGCTATGGCAACTACAACGGCCTGTCGCCGCAGCGCGCGGTGATTTCCGAGAACGTCGCCCGCGTCGTCGTCGCCACCGGCGCCGGTGATCTGGCTACCGCATCGAACAGCAACCTTGGCGGCACGGTCGAGACCTACTCGTCCGATCCGCTGGCCAAGGCCGGCATCCAGCTTGCGCAGACCTTCGGCAGCTACAGCACCTCGCGCACGTTCGTCCGTGTCGATAGCGGCGCTTTCGGCCCCGGCGGGGAGAATTCGGCCTATGTCTCTGCGGCCCGCCAGCACGCCCGCGCGTGGGATTTCAACGGCATCCAGGGCGGCTACCAGATCAACGCCAAGTTCGTCCACGAGAACACCGCGGGCAAGCTGACGCTGTACTTCGACTACAACGATTTCACCCAGCCGAACGAGGACGCGACCACGTTCTTCAAGCCCTCGGCCGGCAACACCGCCACCGCGGTGCAGCTCTACACGCCGTATACCAAGCCGTTCTTCTACCCCGATTTCGACGGCTATCGCACCACCTACCTCAGCGCGCTGGGCAACTCGCCGGCGGCGCAGGGCGGCAACTACCGGAACTATTATTCGGACGCGCAGCGCACCGACTTCCTCGGCTATGCCCGCTATGACGCGCACCTTTCCAGCAAGATCAACTGGTCGAACACCGTCTACTTCCACCATAACGACGGCGCCGGCGTCGTTGCCGGTCCGCTGGGCCAGTCGATCACCACCGCCCAGCCCTACCTCGATCCCGCCTATGCCACGCTGCCGTCGAACTGCCGGTTCGGCGCCAATGCCAACGGCGTGCTGCCGGGCGCCTGCACCGCGCTGACCGCCGCGCAGGCGGCGGCATCGGGCGCGGCGCTGGTCGCGGCGACCGGCGGTTCGGGGCTGATCACCCGTACCACCGAATACCGCATCGATCGCAAGGGGCTGATCAGCGCGCTGAACATCGACCTGGGCGACCACAAGGTCGAACTGGGCGGCTGGTTCGAGCATAACAGCACCACCCAGTGGCGCCGCTGGTACGCGGTCGATGCCACCAAGCCCGCCACCAGCACCCCCTATATCCGCCCGCTCGACGCGGCCCAGCCGCTGTTCACCCAGTACCAGGGCGAGGCGCGGATCAACGAGTTGCAGCTTCACATCCAGGACACCTGGAAGATGCTGGACCGCCTGACCGTGCAGGCCGGTTTCAAGACCAGCGCGCAGTGGGCCGAGGGCCATTTCCCGGTCCAGCCGAAGGCCGGCTCGCTGTCGGGCCTGACCGGCGGCCTGCCCGAGGGCAGGATCAACACGCTGCGCTGGTTCCTGCCGGCGTTCGGCGCCACGTATGATTTCAACGGGCATGAGCAGGTGTTCTTCAACGTCCAGAAGAACCTGCGCCAGTACGCGGCCTACCTCGCGGGCGGTGGCGGCCCCTGGTTCACCGGCAGCCAGGCGGCGTTCGATGCCTTTGCCACGCAGGGCAAGCCCGAATCGAGCTGGACCTACGAAGGTGGCCTGCGCACCGCGCGCAGCTTCGGCGGCGGCATCAGCTTCCAGGGCCAGGTGAACTACTACCACGTCACCTTCAACAACCGCCTGCTGGCGATCTCGACCAACCCGGGCGGCATTGCCGGCGGCGGCATCACCGGCGGCACCTCGATCCTGGTCAACGTCGGTGATGTGAAGACCGACGGCGTCGATGCGGCGTTCACGCTGCGCTTCGGTCACACGTTCTCGCTCTACAACGCGCTGTCGTACAACCTCTCGAAGTACGCCAGCGACTATACGTCCACGGCGTCTGGCATCGGCGCCGCCACCGGCACCTGCATCGGCGGCTACCTTGTCACTGGCGGCGTGGTGCCGACCTGTGGCAAGCAGTTGCCCGGTGAGCCGAAGTGGATGAACAAGACCGTGGCAACCCTCAGCGTCGGCCCGCTCGAAGCGCAAGTGATCGGTGACTTTGTCGGCCGCCGCTTTGCCACGTTCAGCAACGATGCCAGCGTGCCGTCGTACTTCCTCACCTCGCTTCGCATCGCCGCGAAGGTGCCGGAAAACGTGCTGCCGCTGCGCAAGGCCGAAGTGTCGCTGAACGTCACCAACCTCACCGACAAGCAGGGCAAGTCCACGGTGTCGGTCGGCTCGGCCACGAACAGCTACTCGGCCTATCCGATCGCCCCGCGCCAGTGGTTCCTCACCCTGTCGGCGGCGTACTGACGATGGCCGGCGCGGCAACCCGGCGTCAGGTGCTGGCCGGAATCGGGGCAGGCATCGGCGCGGGCGTGGGGGCTGCCGCGCTGGCGGGCGGGGCGGCTGCGGCCGCCACCCCGCGCGGCCCGGTGGAAATATTCGGGCACCGCGGCGCTTCGGCGCTGCGGCCCGAACACACGCTGGCGTCCTATGCCAAGGCGATTGCCGATGGCGCCGACTATATCGAACCGGACTTGTGCTGCACGAAGGACGGCGTGCTGATCGCCCGGCACGAAAACAACATTGCCGGCACCACCGATGTCGCCAGCCGTGCCGAATTCGCCGCGCGCAAGACCACGAAAACCGTCGACGGCCAGTCGGTGACCGGCTGGTTCGTCGAGGATTTCACCCTGGCCGAGATGAAGCAGCTTCGCGCGATCGAGCGGCTGCCGCAGCTTCGCCCGCTGAACGCGGCGATGAACGGCCAGTTCGATATTCCCACATGGCAGGAAATCGTCGATTTCACCGCCGCCGAAGCGGCCACGCGCGGGCGCCAGATCGGTCTGGTGCCCGAGCTGAAACATTCCACCTACTTTCGTGGCGTCGGCCTGCCGCTCGAGGATCGCTTCCTCGCCAGCCTGTCGCAGCACGCCTATCTCCAGCGCGCGCCGCTGGAGATCCAGTCGTTCGAGATCGCCAACCTGAAGGTCCTGCGCAGCCGCCTGGGCCACCCGGCCAATACCAGGCTTATGCAACTGGTCGAACCGGGCGCGGGCAAGCCCGCCGATGTCGTTCTGGCCGGCAGCGGCCCCAGCTATGCCGAGATGATCACCCCCGCCGGGCTGGCCGAAGTGGCCCGCTATGCCGACGTTGTCGCCCCGCCCACCCGCGCGATCATCCCGCTGGGGCCTGACGGCAGGCTGGCCGCGCCGACCACGCTGGTGGCCGATGCGCACAAGGCCGGGCTGCTGGTCCACGTCTGGACCTTCCGGCCCGAGAACCATTTCCTCGCCGCCGATTTCCGCGATGGCAACGGCGATGCCGCGCGCAACGAGGCCGGTTCGATCGCCGAAATGCGCGCCTATGTCGCCGCCGGAATCGACGGGTTCTTCAGCGACGATCCCGGCCTTGGCCGCAAGGCGCTGGACGCCTGAACCGCTCGCCAGCCTGCCGCCGAACTGCTAGGGCGCGGGACTGCATTTACCGGAGTGAGCCCATGCTGCGCCATACCCTCGTCGCCCTGTCGCTTGCCGCTGGCGCCGCCGCTTATGCCGACAGCCCCGCGCCGCCGCAGGTGGTCACGCTGACGCTGCAGGATCACCGCTTTGTCCCCGCCGTCATCACCATTCCGGCCGGGCAACGCGTCAAGATCGACCTGACCAACCGCGATGCCACCGGCGACGATTTCGACAGCGACGATCTCCATGTTGACAAGGACGTGGCGCCGCATGGCCGCGTCGCGTTCTTCATCGGCCCGCTCAAGCCCGGCACCTATGCGTTCAAGGCCGAGCTGCACGCCGCCACCGCGCAGGGCAAGGTGGTTGTGGTCGAAAAGCCCTAAAACGCCTGCTCGATCCCCGCGAACACGCCCCGCCGCGCCCCCCATTGCGGCAGGCTGGCGCCCAGTGCGCTGCCGTCGGCCAGCGCATAGCGCCGGTCCAGCGCGTTGACGATGTCCAGCCGCAGGTCCAGCGGTCGCTGCCGGATCGTCGCCACCCGCCAGACCGCGCTGGCGTTCACCTGCACATAGCCCGGCAGGTGCGCGCCGTTCGGGTCCCCGCCGGCCAGCGTCCGCCGCAAGCCGCTGCCATAGAGCATGTCGGCCGACAGGCGGATGGCCTGGAAGCGGTACGACAGACCGCCCGACATCGTCACCGCCTGCGCGTCCGCCGGGGCAAACCAGTGTCCGGCCGCATAGGCCAGTTGCGCCGGGGTGAACCACACTTGCCCCGATGTGATGCCGCGCACCCGCGCCCGCGCGATCGCCAGGTTGCCCCAGGCCGAAAGGCGCCCGGCGCTGTAGGTCAGGCTCAATTCCGCGCCGCGCACCCGCGCTTCGCCGACGTTGAACGTCGCCATCTGCCCGGCCGCGCCGAAAATGCCTTCCTGAATGCCGTCACGCGCCCGGCGCCAATACAGGTCCAGCGCGGCGCGCAGGTCCCCGGCGTCGTGCTGGACGCCCAGGTCCAGGTAGTCGTCACGCTCGGGCAATGCGGCGTTGCCGGTGGCGGAGGGTAGCCGGGCGGTCGTGGCGGCCAGGTCCTTTGCCGATTCGCCCACCGTATCGATCGGCGCCGGCAGGACATAGCGGGCATAGCCCAGATGCAACTTGGTCTCGGGCTGCGGCTGCCACACCAGGCCGGCGCGCGGGCTGAACCGGGTCAGTTCGCCGGCCGGCCCGACATGATCGATGCGCCCGCCGAGGTTGATCGTCACCCCGCCGCCCGGCCGCCACTCGTCGCTGACGAACAGGCCGTCCTTGCGTTGCGCCACCCGCGTGGTCTCGGCAAAGTGCAGCACGGCTGACCCCAACTGCACGCCGCTGGCGTCGATCGGCAGCGCCGTGGTCTGCGAATTGCCGCGATGGATGTCCGAGACCAGCGTGCCCCCGGCGCGCAGCGTATGCGCTTCGGCCAGTTCGAACACGCTTTCCACCTGCAAGCCCACCGAATCGACGGTTTCGCGGCTGGTGCGTCCCACGCCGGTGAACAGCAGTTCGCCCACGCCGTCGGCGGCGAGGTTCGCTTCGGAATGGCGCAGGAACCCGGCCACCTGAACGGTCAGCCGGTCCGTGCTGTGCTGCACGCTCAGCACGCCATAGCGGTTGCGTTCGCGCCGGTTGGCATCGCGCGCCTCGCTGGCAAAGCTGCTGGTGCCGTCCACCACCAGCGGCCGCTGGAACGGCACCGGTCCGATGTCGGCACTGCGCGCATCCAGCCCGCGCCGGTTCGGAATCTGGAAGCGTTCGTCGGAAAACCCCAGGATCAGCGCCACGCGCGTCTGCGCGCCGATCACGTGATCGAGATAGGCCAGCCCCTCGATCTGGCGGGTGCGGTCGTGCAGCGGATCGGCACTGCCGTCGGGCGCGGGCAGGCCGACGTTATGGCGCAGGTAGCTGCCCGAAACGAAGTAGTTGGTGCTGCCCGACGAGCCACCATATTCGAAAGCCGGCTCCAGCTCGCCGTGGCTGCCGCCGTACATTTCCGCCTGGCCGCCATCCAGATAGACGCCGTCCTTGGTGGTGACGTTGACCACCGCTCCGGTGTTCAGGCCATACTGCGCGGGCAAGGCGCCCGTCACCAGCTCGACATTGGCGGCAATGCGCGGGCTCAGCGATTCGCCCAGGTCGGTCAGCCCGTCGGGCAGGATCACGTTGTTGATGCGGTACTGCAGCGCGCCCTGCGATTGCCGCACCCGCAACCGGCCCGATCCGTCCTGCGCCACGCCGGGCGCCTGCAGCAGGATCTGGCTGATCGTGCCGGTTTCCCCGCCGGGGCGGCTTTCCACGGTGTCGTTGCTCAGCGCATAGGACGCCGCGCCGATGCCGGGCAGGATGTTGGCCCGCGCCGCGTCCAGCCGCCGGGCGTTGATGATGATCTCGGTCACCGGCTTGCCGGGGCCGTCATCGCCATCGGCATCCTGCGCGCAGGCGGGTGACGCGGCCAGCGCGGCCAGAATCAATCCGGCCCATTGCAATCTGCACTTCAAGACGGGGGCACTCCGGCGGGAATCAGTCCGTGCGGGCGACAAGCCTTGCATGGACGGCATAGCCGCGATGGCTGCTCTCCAGGCTGGTGGCAAGCCCGAATTCCGCGCCCAGTTGCGCCAGGCAATCGCCCAGTTCATCGCGCGGGGTCACATCGAAACGGGCCAGCCAGCCGCGCAGTCCCCGGCGGAACCACAGCGGCAGATGGTCCTGCCCGCCGAAATCGACAATGCGGATCACCCCGCCCGGTGCCAGCCGCATCGCCGCCTGCCGCAGCGCCGCGCGCCAGTCGGGGATCATCGACAGGGTATAGCTGAACAGGATGCGATCGAACTGGGCCATGCCGAACAGGTCCTCCGCATCGAACCCGGTGGCATCGGCGCAGCCGGTGAAGATGCGCGCGCCCAGCCGCTCCTGTGCGATCCGCGCCCGGGCGCTGGCCAGCATCTGCCGCGAGATGTCGATGCCGAACACCGCCGCGCGCGGATAGCGCCGGGCGATCGCCACCAGGTTGCGCGCGGTGCCGCAGCCCACTTCCAGCACCGTGCCGTCGCGCGGCACCGCCAGTTCGTGGATCGCGCGGTCGCGGCCCAGCAGGTAGTACTTGCGGGTCAGGTCATAGACGTGGCGCTGGCGCCGATAGATCGCATCCATCCGCGCGGCGTGGGCGGCGGGCTCAGTCAGCGCGGACATAAAGGTGCGCGCCGCCATAGATCGATGACCGGTCGTCCGCCGTGGCCCGTTGCGAACGCGCTTCGTCATAGCGCCAGCGCGCCAGAATCGAATCCGCCACCCGGCCGGGCAGCAGCGACGGTTCGGCGGCGGTGCGGAACAGCACCCGCGCGCCCGGTGCGGCGGTGCGGGTGATCTGCGCCCACAGCGCGTTGAGCTGGCCGTCGTCCATCCAGTCCTGCGCGTCCAGCAGGATGAAGCGGTCGAGGCTGCCGTCCGGTTCGGCCGCCAGCAGCGCGGTCACGTCGCTGTGGCGCCAGTCGATCCGGCCGGCGCGCTCGCGGACCAGCTCGTAATTCTCGGTAGCGAGGTAGGGCGGCAGGACATTGCCCTCGCGCACGTCGTAGGCGCGGCCGAAGGCTTGCCGGGCGAAATAGTTTTCCGAAAGCGGGAAATCGCAAGCCAGCTTTTCCAGCCGCCGGCGCAGCACGTCGGCCATCGAACGATCACCGGCCAGCGCGTCGAATTGCGCGGGCGGAATGCCCAGCCCGAACAGCGATGCCGGCTGGTCGCACAGCCAGCGCACGAAGCGCTTGTCGAAGATCGGCGCCATGCGGCTTTCGAACACGGCGCGCTGTTCCTCCAGCGTGCGTGCGGCCAGGATGGCGCGCGGGTCCACCCGGTACAGCCGCGCCAGCAGGTGCGCGGTGCCGATGAAGTTGCCCAGCAGCCCGCGCCGGTAGATCCCGCGCGCGAAACCGCCGATCCGCCGCCGCCCGGCCAGATCGCGTCCTTCCCAGTAGCGGCGGCTGGTCTCGTCCAGGTTGGGGGCGATGTACTGCTTGTAGGCCGCCAGATTGTCGCGGGCATCGGCGTGGGCGAAGAACCGCGCGAACGCCAGTTGGCCGGGCAGGTGCCGCACCGCGGCTACCTTCAGGCGGCCCAGCGCGATATGCGCGGTGTTCAGGTCGGCGGCGATGATCTCGCCCGGATCGGCCACCAGATAGGACAGCGCGTTGCACCCGCCGCTGGCGATGGTGATGACCCGGCCGCCGGCGGGAATTTCCAGCGCCGCCATGTCGGCAACCGGATCTTCCCAGATCTGCGCATAGACCAGCCCCTGGAACGCGAACGCGAACGCACGCTCCAGCAGGCGCCCGCTGCGCTCGGCACCGGTTTCGCCCAGTGCGGAATTGACGGCTTCACGAACCTTGACTGACATATTCGACCCCCGTGTTAGCGGCGGACTAGGCGGCTTGTGCGACGGGACGTTGACGGTTTGGCGACAGCTTCGCGTCAATGCGCCGGGATCGTGCGATCGACCTACTCGATTTCCGCGAAGACGCGCGGCTTGCGACTGCCGGCGCGCAGGCCGTGGCGCAGCATGAACGGTGCGGCGGCGGCGGCCCGGCGCTGCGCGGCCAGATCCAGCGCCTTGACGTAGATGTCGTCCAGCAGCCGGCCGAACACGCGTTCCCAGCCATAGCGGCTGGCGACGTGAACCCGCGCGGCCCGGCCCATCGCCTCGCCGTCGCCCTGCCAAACGCGCATGACGTTGGCGGCCATTGCCGCCGCATCATCCACCGGACCCAGCAGGCCCAGCCCGTCGGGCACGCGCGACGGCATCGCCCCGGAACGCACCCCCACCACCGGCAAGCCGCAAGCCTGCGCCTCGATCACCGACAGTCCGAACGTCTCGTCGGCCATCGCCGAGACATAGATGTCGGAGGATGCCAGCGCGGTCGCCAGCTCCTCGCGGTTCTGCACGAAGCCGGGCAGGCGCACCGCCATCCCGGCGGTCTGGGCAACCAGCGCCTCGCGCAGCTTGCCGTCGCCCAGCATCACCAGCCGCGCGCCCAGTTCGGGCGGCAGGTGCCGGAACATCGCCACCAGCCGGTCGGCGCGCTTCTCGTTGTCGATCCGCCCGGCATAGATCAGTCGCGGCCCGTCGCCGTGCAGGCCCAGCCGGTCATGATAGCCCGGATCGCGCCGGGCGGGGCTGAACAGGTCGGCATCGACGCCGAGATCGAAGACATCGACATGGCCGATGCCATAGGCGTGCAGCGCCCCGCGCGTGGCCTCGTCCAGCGCATAGACCCGATCGAACTCGCGATAGGTGATCTCGGCATAGTTGATGCTGATCTGTCGCAGCCAGTTGGCCACGGTGTCGCCGAACAGGCCCGCACCGACGCGATGGATATGGGCATTGGGGAAATCGGTGTGATAGCCCGCCACCAGCGCCGTGCCCGGATTCGCGCGGCGATAGTTGATCGCGGTCCACGGCAGCACCCACGGGCACAGCGATTCGATCACGTCGGGCCGGTAACGCTCCAGCGCCTCGCGCACCGCGCCGGTGCGCAGGATGAAGCGATAGTTGGGGCTGCCACGCACCGGTGGCGCGGCTACCTCGATCCAGACATGGCGATCGTTCGCGACCACGCGGTCCACTTCGCCGGGAACGATCTGGACCAGCGTGTGTGGCGTGCGCGCCAGGATGTGGCGGCGCTTTTCGCGCAGATAGCAGGAAACCCCGCCACCGCCGTGCGGCGCATAGCTCTGGGTGAGGTCGCAGATGACGAGGGGGCGATCATGGCGGGGCATGATTCGCTTCAAACCGGTCGCTGTTACAGCAATATGGCGCAGTGATGGCGGGACGATGAATGCACCCGCATTGCAACAATTCGCGACAAAAGACTTGCTGCTGTCACCTTGGCGGTGTTGGGACGCGCCATGACCGGCGCGGCAGGCAATCCAGGCAAGGTGAATTCATGGCGGCGTGCGGTTCGCGCGGTGCGGGCAGGCGGCGCGGTTGCGGTCATGGTCGTGCTGGTCGCGATCTGGCTGCCGATGCCGCGGGCATGGCCGCTGGCGCGGCTGATGACCCGGCTGGTGTGGCGCTGCCTGATCGCCGGATTCAGGCTGGACATCCACGTCCACGGCACGCCGCCGCGCGAAGGCGGCGTGCTCCATGTCGCCAACCATGTCTCGTGGGCCGACATTGTCGTGCTGGCGCAGGTGCTGGGCAATGGCTTCGTCGCCAAGTCGGACGTTGCCGCCTGGCCGCTGATCGGACCGGCCGCCCGGAATTTCGGCTGCGTGTTCATCGCCCGCGATCGGCGCGACACCGTGGCCGGGCAGGCATCCGAGATCGCCGCCCGGTTCGCGGCGGGGGAAAGCCTGGTGCTGTTTGCCGAAGGCACCACCGGCGACGGCGGCACCGTGCTGCCGTTCAAGTCCAGCCTGTTCGCCGC
>JAGWVC010000187.1 GCA_018971065.1 Sphingomonadales bacterium
CATGGTTAACAGCGGATCGCCCCTTCGCCGGAACAACTGCCTCGGCTTTGGACCTTTTCCCGCCCGGCTGGTCAGGCCGGCGGCGCGCGGCTAAGGCAGCGCGCGATGGACCGCAGACCTTCCCTTCCCTGGCCCGGCATCGCCCTTGCACTGGCCGGTGCCTTCGGCCTGTTGCTGGCCGGGACGGGCTGGTGGCTGGCCGTGGCGGTGCTGGTGCTGTGGCTGGGCTCGCTGTGGCTGGTGCGGCCCGAACCCGATGCCGCGCCGGTGCCGATGGACACGGCCGAACTGCGTGAGCAGGCGCAGCAAGCCTCGATCGAGCCGATCGGCCTGCCGCTGGTCATCCTTGCGGGCGAACGGATCACCGTGGCCAACCGCGCCGCGCGCGAACTGCTGGGCGCCCACATCGTCGGGCAGGACGCGCGAATCGCGCTGCGCCACCCGGAGGCCCTGCGCCTGCTGGCCATGGGCGACGGCGAGAGCCTGAGCATCTCGGGCTTCGTGCGCCCGCGCAGCCTGTGGCAGCTGACGCGGCGGCAGATCGACGCCGGAACCTGGCTGATCGAGATGCACGACCGGACGGCCGAGGCCGACGTGAGCCGCGCCCACACCGATTTCGTCGCCAATGCCAGCCACGAGCTGCGCACGCCGCTGGCCGCGATCATCGGCTATGTCGAAACGCTGACAGACGCCGGCACCCCGGTGGATCAGGCAACCACGGCGAAGTTCCTCCAGACGGTGTTGCGCGAGGCGCGGCGGATGCAGGCGCTGGTGACCGATCTCATGTCGCTGAGCCAGGTCGAGGCCGAAAAGCACGATGTGCCGACGACCGAGATCGACCTTGGCGCACTGGTGCGGCAGGTGGCGGGCGAAGCCGCCGCGCTGGCGGGCAAGGAACGGCTCGCGGTGGAGGTGCCGGAAAGCCCGGCCCTGCTGCGCGGCGAGCGCACCCAGCTGGAGCAGCTGGTGCGCAATCTCATCGACAACGCGCTGAAGTATGGCGACCCCGCGCAGCCGGTGGCGGTTGCACTGGCCGCGGACGGCGACGGGGCGATCAGGCTGCGGGTGAGCGACCGCGGCGCGGGGATCGCGCCCGAGCACCTGCCCCACCTCACCCGCCGGTTCTACCGCGCGGACCCCGGCCGCAGCCGCGCCTCGGGCGGGACGGGACTGGGCCTTGCCATCGTCAAGCACATCGTCGAGCGGCATCGCGGCCGGCTCGACATCGCCAGCACGCCCGGAATGGGGACCACCGTCACGGTGAATTTCCGTCCGGCCAGGGGCATGTCATAAAAGTGTCACCGAAGTCCAACAAAGGCAGGCCAACGCCACTCCCATGGAGCCTTATGGTCATGCGTAATTCAATCAAGCTTGGTGCTGCCACCGCCCTCTGCGCCCTTCTCGCCGCCTGCGGCGGTGGCCAGAACGCCACCCGCGACCAGGTGCGCGCGGTCGGTTCGTCGACCGTCTATCCCTTCGCCAAGATCATCGCGGCGGACTTCGCCAAGGGCAACAGCGGCTTCAAGGCGCCGATTGTCGAAACCAACGGCACGGGCGGCGGCATGAAGCTGTTCTGCGCCGGCGTCGG
>JAGWVC010000137.1 GCA_018971065.1 Sphingomonadales bacterium
ACGGTCTCCGCGATCATCGCCTGCTCGTCGGTGAAGGCAAATTCCATTACGCGGTCCCCCATACCTTGCGCGGCGGCACGCGATCGGCCAGCAGGCGGTCCACCGCCGCGCCCACGTCAGCCGGTTGCCAGCGCGCGCCAGCGTCCACCACCGGGCCTTCGCGCCAGCCGTCCTCGATCATGATCTTGCCCCCTTCAAGCTCGAACACGCAGCCCGAAACGTGCGCGCTGGCCGCGCTGCCGAGCCACACCACGGTCGGCGCGATATTGGCCGGGTCCATCGCGTCGAACGACTGGCCCTCGGTCGCCATCTTTTCCGCAAACGCCTGCTCGGTCATGCGCGTGCGCGCCGATGGCGCCAGCGCATTGGCGGTAATGCCATAGCGGCCCAGTTCCGCTGCCTGCACCAGCGTCAGCGCGGCAATGCCGCCCTTCGCGGTGGCATAGGCCGCCTGCGCGATCGAGCCTTGCAGCCCGGCGCCGCTGGAGGTGTTGATGATCCGCGCATCGGGGGCAGTGCCGGCCTTCTGCTTGCCCCGCCAGTAATCGACCGCGTGGCGCGAAAGGCAGAAATGGCCGCGCAGATGGACGTGCATGGTTGCGTCCCATTCCTCGGGCGTGGCCGAAACGAACATGCGGTCACGCACGATCCCGGCGTTGTTCACCACCACGTGCAGGTCGCCGAACGCGGCCAGTGCCGCCTCGACGATGCGCTTCGCCGCGTCCCAGTCGGTGATGTCCTCGTAATTGGCGATCGCCTTGCCGCCGGCGGCTACGATTTCGGCCACCACCGCGTCGGCGGCGCTGGTGTCGCGGCCTTCACCGCCCAGCGAGGTGCCGATGTCGTTGACCACCACGTTCGCGCCCTCGGCGGCGAAGGCCAGCGCATAGGCCCGCCCCAGCCCGCGCGCGGCGCCGGTGATGATGACCGTGCGATTTTCGCAGATTCCCATGAAATTCCCGTCCTATGCCAGCGTGGGGCCAAGTGATTGCAACGTGTGCGCCGAACTGTCCCCCGCGAGATCGGTCTTCAGGTATTCGCGCTCGAGGAAGTGCCAGCCGTCGCCATCGACACCGAGGCGATCGCGATAGCGGCCACTGGCGACGATCTGTAGCGGAAACCCCGGCGCCGCCTGGATCACCGTCCATTGTGACTGGCAGGTGGCGCCGCGCCCATCGTCGTCCAGTTCGATGATCGGGTTGGTGGTGATGTGGCGGGTCAGCGGTTTGCCGTCATAGGTTTTCACCCAGGTCCGCCACATCGCCAGAATCGCCTCGCGGCCCACGACGCGGTGCCCGCCCGCCACCACGCAGCCCTTGTCGAACAGCGCCGCCGCGCCGGCGAAGTCGCCGTCGTCGAAGCGCATCGCATAGCGGTAGAGCAGGTTGGGGATGGCGATGGCGGCGTCGGTCATCGCGTCACAGCCGCTCGATGATGGTGACGTTGGCCTGCCCGCCGCCTTCGCACATGGTTTGCAGGCCATAGCGGCCGCCGGTGCGCTCCAGCGCGTTCAGCAGCGTGGTCATCAGCCGCGCGCCGGTCGCGCCCAGCGGATGGCCCAGCGCGATCGCCCCGCCGTGCACGTTCACCTTCTCGTGCGGGATGCCCAGTTCCTTCATCCACG
Organism: Sphingomonadales bacterium; assembly: GCA_018971065.1. The sequence goes on from JAGWVC010000137.1 coordinate 1,625, forward strand.
CCAGCGGCACCGACGCGAACGCCTCGTTGCACTCGAACAGGTCGATGTCCTCGATCCGCATCCCGGCCTTGGCCAGCGCGTGCTGCGTCGCCGGGATCGGCGCGGTCAGCATCCACACCGGGTCATCGGCCCGCACCGAGATGTGGTGGACGCGGGCGCGCGGCGTCAGGCCATGCTCCTTCACCGCGCGTTCGCTCGCCACCAGCAGCGCGGCGGCGCCATCGCAGTTCTGGCTGGCGACGCCGGCGGTGATGGTGCCGCCTTCCTGCACCGGCTTCAGCGCGGCAAGGCCGTCAAGCGTGGTGCCGGCACGGATCGTCTCGTCCGCCGCCAGCCCGGCCAGCGGCGCGATCTCGCCGTTGAACCAGCCCGCGTCGGTGGCGGCCTGCGCGCGCCGGTGGCTGGCCAGCGCGAATTGCTCCATCGCTTCGCGGCCGATACCCCACTTGTCGGCAATCATCTGCGCCGAGTTGATCTGGTTGAGCAGCCCGTCGCCATAACGCGCCACCCAGCCGGCCGAGCCGGTGAACGGATCGCCGAAGCCATAAGGCTGGCCCGCGAACATCGCCGCCGAAATCGGAATGGCGTTCATCGCCTGCGATCCGCCGGCCACCACCAGGTCCTGCGTGCCGCTCATCACCCCCTGCGCGGCGAAGTGCAGCGCTTGCTGGCTCGAACCGCACTGGCGGTCGATCGTGGTGCCCGGCACGTGCTGCGGCAGGCCGGCCACCAGCCACACGGTGCGGCCGATGTCGCCCGCCTGCGGCCCGATCGTGTCGCAGCAGCCCCAGACCACATCGTCCACCGCCCCGGCGTCGATCCCGGTGCGTTCGATCAGCGCCTGGATGGGGTGGGCGCCAAGATCGGCGGGATGGATGCCCGCAAGTGAGCCTTTCTTGCGCCCGATAGGCGTGCGCACCGCGTCGATGATATAGGCTTCGGGCATGGAATTCCTCACGCGAAAGTGTGTTCGGGGCCGATCGGCAGAGTCGGGGGGCAATCGGCATCGCCGATCACCGCATCGGCCATGCGGCGGACATGGCACGCACGATCGCCCCATGCACCGGACAGCGCCCAGGCCCGCTTCATCCAGAAGTGCAGGTCCACTTCGTAGGTGTACCCCATCGCGCCATGCACCTGGATCGCGGTCTCGGCGGTCAGGATTGCGGCATCGCTGGCGGCCAGTTTGGCATGGCTGACGTGGACGGCGGCGTGGGCGTCGGCGTCCTGCATCGCCGCCGCCGCGCGCCAGACCGTGGGCTTGGCGAATTCGATGGCGACGGTGCAGGAGGCGAGCTGGTGCTTGATCGCCTGGAACGCTCCGATCGGCTGGCCGAACTGGCTGCGTAGCTTGGCGTATTCAACCGCCTGCGCCACCATCGCGTCGGCAAGGCCGACAAGCTGCGCGGCCGACATCAGCGCGCCGAGGTTCAGCAAATGGTCGTCTTCCGGCCCGGTTCCGGCGGCAAGATTGCGCAGCGGATCGACGCTGCGTATCGGCGCGCCGTCGCCATCCGCCACCCACGGGTTGACGGCATGGCGCAGCGCGATGCGGCGCGTGCCCGCTGCCACTTCGGCAAGGCCAGCGGTTTCGCCCCTGGCGAGCAGCCACGGCACGCCGACGAAGGCGGTATCGACCAGCGGTTCGGCCAGGCACGCCCGCCCGCATTCGGCGGCGATCAGCGCGGCTTCGACCAGCCCCAGGCCAAGTCCGCCGCAATCCTCGGGCACCAGCAGCCCGGTCAGTCCCATCTCGACCAGCCCTTGCCAGATGGCGGGATCGCGGTTGCCATGCTGGTCCAGCCGGCGCAGCACTTCGGGGCCGTGCGTGCCCGCCAGATACTCGCGCACACTGTCGGCGAGCAGCAACTGGTCTTCGGTGAAACGGAAGTCCATCAGCCGGCTCCCACGCGAGGCAGGCCGAGCAGGCGTTCGGCGGTGATGTTGCGTTGCACTTCGTTCGATCCGGCATAGATCGGGCCGGACAGCGAGAAGATGTAGCCTTCCAGCCACGGGTTCATCGTGCCGTCGTCGCAGCGCTTGAGTTCGGCGGCAGCGCCCAGCAGTTGCATCGCGGTGCGGTGCATGGCGCGGTCAAGCTCGGACCAGAAGATCTTGGTGACGCTGGCCTCGGCACCGATCTGGCCCCCGGCCATGATCTTCGCCGCAAGCGCGTAAGTGTTGTAGGCGTAGGCCTGCGCCGCCCCCCATGCCTGCACCACCGCTTCCCGCGCGGCGGGCGATGCCGTGGCCGCGTGTCGGCGATAAAGCTCGACCAGCCGCTTTGCCGTGGCCTGGAAGCGGCCCGGCGAGCGCAGCATCAGGCCGCGCTCGAACCCGGCGGTGGCCATCGCGACATTCCAGCCCTGGCCTTCGCCGGCCAGGCAGTTCTCGACCGGCACGCGCACTTCGTCGAAGAACAGTTCGGCAAAGCCGGTGTCGCCATGCAGTTGCCGGATCGGGCGGCGGGTGATCCCCGGGCTGTTCAGGTCGAACAGGATGAAGGTCAGACCCTTGTGACGCTTGCTTTCAGGGTCGGTGCGAAACAGGCCGAAGCCCCAGTCGGCGAAGGCGGCGCGGCTGCTCCAGGTCTTCTGGCCGCTGATCACGTAATGGTCGCCCCCGGAATCCCTGGCACGCACCGCCTTCGACTGGATTGCCGCCATGTCGCTGCCGGCGCCGGGTTCGGACCAGGCTTGCGCCCAGATCACCTCGCCGCGCGCCATCGGCGGCAGGAAGCGGGCCTTCTGCGCGTCGGTGCCGAATTCCATGATCGTTGGGCCAAGCAGGAAAATCCCGTTCTGGTTGGCCCGATTGGGCGCACCGGCGCGGAAATACTCCTCCTCGAAGATCAGCCACTCGATCAGGTCGAGTCCACGCCCGCCATAAGCCTCGGGCCAGGTGACCATGCCCCAGTTGCCGCTGGCCAACGTGCGCTCCCAGGCGACATGCTGGTCATAACCCTCGCGGCATTCGAGCGTGACCAGCGGCTCGCGCGGGACATGCGCTTCCATCCACGCGCGCACTTCGGCGCGAAAAGCCTGCTGGGCCGGGGTGTAGTGAAGGTCCATGGGTTTCAGAACTTCGCGGCCTTGCCGGTCTCGACGAAGGCGTCGCGGCTTTTCTGGCTGTCCTCGTGCATGTACATTTCGAGCGTGAAGCCCTGCTCCCAGCGATAGCCGCGATCGACGTCGCGCGGTTCGAGGCCGTTGAGCGCTTCCTTGGCGATAACCAGCGCCTTGCGGCTTTTCGAGGCGATCACGCCGCAGAACCCGCGCGCTTCCTCGACCAGCGCCTCGCGCGGCACGACCTTCTCCACCGCGCCGAGCCGGTAGGCCTCGGCGGCGGGGATATTGCCGCCAGTAAAGAATGCCGCGCGCACCTTGTGCAGCGGCAACATCCGCGAAAGGTGGCTGGCGCCGCCCATCGCGCCGCGATCGACCTCGGGCAGCGAGAAGTAGGCGTCGTCTGCGGCGATGATGGTGTCGGAGGCGCCGCAGATGCCGATGCCGCCGCCGATCACGAACTTGTGCACGGCCACCACCACCGGCACCTCGGCGTCGCGGATCGCCTTGAAGGTGAGGTAGTTGCCCCGATTGAGCACGGTAATGCGCTCCGGGTGCGCTTGCATTTCCTTGATGTCCACGCCGCCGCAGAACCCGCGCGCGTCTTCGGCAGCGCGGATCAGCACGCAGTTCACGTCGGGGTTGCGGGCCGCCTCGCTGACGATACCGGGGATCGACAGCCAAGTCTCGCTGTCGAACGCGTTGACCGGGGGCACGTCGAAGACGATCTCGGCAATGCGGTTCTCGATGGTGCAGGTGATCGGCATCAGGCAGGTTCCCCGTCGCAAAGCGCAGCGATGCGCGCGCGCGCCTCGGTTTCGATTCCGGCGATCAGATCGGCGCAGGTCGGCAGGTCGCGGATGCGGCCGGCAACGACGCCGGTGGCCATCAGGCCATGTTCGGCATCGCCCGAAACGACCGCGCGCTGGATCATCATCGGCGCTGCCGCCGCCATCATTGCTTGCGCCAGCGGCATTTCGCCATGGCTGGTCATGCCGCGCGCGGTGGTGAGCACCTGCCCCCAACTCATGCCGGTCTGGCGCTTCATCTCCAGCCCCGCCTCGATGGCGCGCTTCCACATGCCAAGCTTGCCCGAAGCCTCGATCCGCCGGAGCAGCGGGTTGAGGATCATGCGCTGGGGGATGCCATCGACCTTGGTGGATACGGCGATGTCGCCGGTGCCGGCCTTGACGTAGGCCGCCTTGGGGGCAGCGGGGACCGGGCTTTCGGCGGTCATCAGGAACCGCGTGCCCATCGCGATGCCGACGGCGCCGAACGCCAGCGCGGCGGCAAGGCCGCGCCCGTCGGCAAAACCGCCCGCAGCCACAACCGGCACGTTCACCGCGTCGAGCACTTGCGGCAGCAGCACGGTGGTGGGCACCGCGCCGGTGTGGCCGCCGCCTTCGCCGCCCTGCACGGTGACCATTTCGCAGCCGAGCTGGACCATCTTCTCGGCATGTTTGACCGCGCCGACGGTGGGGATGCACAGGATGCCGGCATCGCGGAAGCGGGCGATCATCCTCGCGTCCGGCCCGCGTCCGAAGCTGACCGCGCGGACCCGATCGGCATTGGCGAGCACGATCTCGACGATCTCGGCGGCGCCGGGCTGGAAGCTGTGGAAGTTGACGCCGAAATTGTGCATCGTCAGGTCGCGCAACCGCGCGATGCCTTCGCGGCATTCGGCTGGCGTCATCACGGCTGCGGCAAGGAAGCCGAATGCCCCGGCTTCGCTGGTGGCGGCGACCAGCCGGGGCGTGGCCACCCAGCCCATTGCGGTCTGGATCACCGGCAGGCGGCAGCCGAGCCGCCGGGTCAGTGCGGTTTGCAGCGCGTCGGTCATTGCCCCGCCTCGCGTTTATTCGCCGCTGCCGCCGACTTGCCGGTGACGCCGCCGATCGAACTGCCCGAGACCAGATCGTTCTGGGCGTGCGCGAAGTGGTGCATGTGGAACACCGCGTCCATCGCCGCGCGCTTGCCGCGCAGTTCCTCGACGTGGTTGACCGCCTGCTTGGTCAGCCAGTTGCCGAGCCGGCCCTGTCCCGCCAGCTTGGCGGCCCAGGTGGCGGCCGCTTCGCGCAGTTCCGCACGCGGGACCACCTTGTTGACCATGCCGAAGCGCTCGGCCCGCTCGGCGCTCATCCGTTCGCCCAGCAGCAGGAATTCCTTGGCGACGCGCGGTGGCAGTTCATAGGCATGGGCGAAGTATTCAACGCCGGGAATGCCCATCAGCGGGTTCACCGGATCCTGGAAGAATGCGTCTTCGGATGCGACGATCAGGTCGCAGACCCACGCCAGCATCAGCCCGCCCGCCACGCACGCGCCCTGCACCATGGCGATCGTAGGCTTGGGAATGTCGCGCCAGCGGCGGCACATGCCCAGGTACTGTTCCTGCTCGCGGGTGTAGAGCAGTTCGGCGGCCGGCTTGTTGGTGTGCGGGCTCAGCATCAGCCGCTTGTCGAACTCGTGATGCAGGTCACGGCCCGGGGTGCCGATGTCGTGACCGGCCGAGAAATGCTTGCCGTTGCCCGCCAGCACGATGGCGCGCACTGCGTCATCTCCAGTAGCGCGGTTGAACGCATCGTCGAGCGCGTAAGTCATCTGCCCGTTCTGGGCATTGTTGAACTGCGGCCGGTTCATCGTGATCCAGGCGATACCGTCCGCGACCTCGTATAGCACCGGCTCGGTGGTTTCGTAGGTGATGTCCACCTGCTGCGGGGGGACGAGGTCGCTCATGCCGTCCCCCGCGCCGCAGGGTTGTCCTTGATGACCGAGGCCCGGACGTTGTGCGGATCGAGGCTGGCAATGATTGCCAGTTGTTCGGCGGTGGGTAACGGCGTTTCCACGCAGGCGCCGCGCTCCAGTTCGAAGCCTGTCGCGGCCTGAACCGCGTCGAAGTTGACGCCGGGATGCAGCGAGACGACGCGGATCGCGTTGCCGGTGCCGCCGAAGTCCATCACGCACAGGTTGGTGACGATCAGCCGCAGGTTCACATCGCGGAAGTTGCCACCGGCCTGACGCTTGGCCGGGTTGTAGCCCACGCCTGAAATCATATCGACTTCACCCGGCACGAACACGCGCGGCCCGTGCGCCGGGAAGAAGAACGAGTTGGCATGGTGGATGGTGTTGCCAGGGAAACCGCGCACGCCAAGCATCTGCGTCTTCGGCTGGCGATAGGTGCCGCCCATGTACGAGAGGTTGATCTGGCCGAAGCGGTCGAGCTGGGTGGGCGTGACCATCGCATGGCGGCGGCCGGTCCACACGGCGGCGTCGAAGAAGCGCGAGAACGGGAGGTGGCCGGCGGGCTTGCGATCGTCATAGGCGCGCGGGCCGATCGGCACCGGCTGCTCGACCAGATAGGCCTCGCCGTCGGTCATCATCAGTTCGGGGCTGTGCGTCAGCTTGGCCAGCCCGGCGGCCAGGCGTGGCACCGGGCCGACGCCGGTGGCGACGATTTCGCCGTTGTCCCGGAACGCTTCCGAGCAGGCGACGATGCACAGTTCTGCCAGAGTGGCGTTGCTGGTGGGTTCGCTCATCAGAAAATCGGCAGCGGGAGAGCCGCTACCGCCTCCTTTCCGCCGT
>JAGWVC010000138.1 GCA_018971065.1 Sphingomonadales bacterium
CAACCGGAGCGCGGGATGCCTGATATTTGCGAACGACGTATTCGTCGCCCGAAATGACACCCTTCTCCCAAAGGGCCGCGAGTTCTTCGAGACTTTCTGCCAAGGCGGTTTCTCCCGTCTGGTCCTTCTTCGCGACCACCTCCTTTTAGACATTCTACCGCTTACAAGTCGCAGAAATCGGGCATAGACGAAAACACCTAGTTCGCCGTCAGATGTTCATATGCAATCTATTGCAAAGCGGCCTGGCGAAAGAATTCCGCAAAAATTCGGTCTTGCCGGATCGTTTCGCCGGTCAGACCGGTTGCGATTCGATCAGCTTGCGCACCGCTGCCATGAACGGGCCGATCGAGACCGGCTTGGCCAGGTAGCCTTCGGCCCCGGCATCGCGAATCCGCTCCTCGTCGCCCTTGCCGGCATAGGCGGTGACGGCCAGCACCGGGATCGTCCGCAGGGTGGCGTCGGCCTTCGCCGCCTCGATCAGGTCCAGCCCCGAAATCTCGGGCAACTGGATGTCCATGATGATGAGGTTGGGCACGAACTGCCGCGCCCGTTCCAGCGCCTCGCGCCCGTCGGGGCAGGGCTCCACCGCATAGCCCTGGCTGCGCAGCACGTCGCAGAACAGCTTGCGGTTGAGATCGTTGTCCTCGACAACCAGAATGCGCTTTGCCATGCGCGTGTCCTACCCCGCAGAAAGGGCCTCTGACAATTCTTCGCGACGCCTCACCCCCGCCTGATTCGCACGCGCTGGCGCTGGCCGCGCTCGGCTGGCTGCTGGCCGACGAGGATCGCGCGCTGCGCCTGCTCGATCTGACCGGGATGACCGCCGACGACTTGCGCGCCTCGCTGGGCGAGCCGGCGACACTGGCCGCCGTGCTGGATTTCCTGTGCGGGCATGAGCCTGACCTGCTGGCCGCCGCCGATGCGCTGGGCGTCACCCCGCCGCAACTGGTGGCCGCGCGCCATGCGCTGGCCGGGGGCGACTACGAATGAAACGGCCGCTGGTGATCTCCGATTGCGACGAAGTGCTGCTGCACATGGTCGGCCCCTATCGCGACTGGCTGGCCGAACAGCACGGCGTGGCGTTCCACATGGTGGGCAACGATTTCACCCACGCCATGCGCCATGCCGACAGTGGCGAGCTGGTCGAGCCGAAGGAAATCTGGCGGCTGCTGAACCTGTTCTTCGATACCGAGATGCACCGCCAGCACCCGATCGCGGGCAGCGTCCATGCCATGAACACGCTGGCCGAAGGCGCTGACGTGGTGATCCTGACCAACCTGCTGGACCACCGTGCCGAGGCGCGCGCGCGGCAGTTGGCCGACCACGGCATCCACGCCCGCGTGTTCACCAACCAGGGGCCGAAAGGCCCGGCGCTGCGTGCCATCCTTGACGAATACCGCCCCGGCCGCGCGGTGTTCATCGACGACATTGCCCAGCACATCGGTTCCGCCGCCGAAGTGACCCCGGAGGTATCGCGCCTGCACTTGTGCGGCGAGCCGATGCTGGCCCCGCACATCACCTGCGCCCACGCCGCCGGCCACGCCCATGCCCGCATCGACACCTGGGCCGAGGCACTGCCCTGGCTGCAAGCCCAATTGCACGGAGAACCGCATGACTGACATCGCCGCCCGCCTGAACGAACTGGGCATCACCCTGCCCACCCCGGCGGCGCCGGTCGCCGCCTATGTGCCGGTGGTGATTGCCGGTGGGCTGGCGCATGTCTCGGGCCAGTTGCCGTTCATCGACGGCGCGCTGGTCACCGGGCGGCTGGGCGAGGACGTTGCCACCGAACAGGGCGCGGCTGCGGCACGGGCCTGCGGGCTGATGATCCTGGCGCAGCTTCAGGCCGCGCTCGGCTCGCTCGACCGCGTGCGCCAAGTGGTCAAGCTGGGCGCGTTCGTCAGTTCCACCGGCGATTATACCGACCAGCCCAAGGTGGCCAACGGCGCCTCGGAACTGATGGCGCAGGTGTTCGGCGATGCCGGCAAGCACGCCCGCAGCGCCGTCGGCGTTCCCGTCCTCCCGCTCGGCGCTGCCGTCGAAGTCGATGCCATCGTCGCCATCACCGACTGACCTGGCCGGGGCTGATCGCGCCCACTGGCTGCGCGGGCTGGAGGTCGCCCATCGCGGCCTGCACGACGCGCGCATGCCGGAAAATTCGCTGGCCGCGTTCGAGGCGGCGGTGGCGCGCGGCATGGGCGTGGAATGCGACGTGCAACTGACCGCCGATGGCGAGGCGGTGGTGTTCCACGATTTCACGCTGGACCGGCTGACCGGCCAGACCGGCGCGGTGATCGACCGCACCGCCGCCGGGCTGGCGACTGTGGCCTTGACCGGCAGCGGCCAGCGCATACCTTCGCTGGCCACCATGCTTTCGTGCATCGCCGGCCGCGCGCCGATCCTGATCGAAGTGAAATCGCGGCGGCACTGGCCGGTGGCGCGGCTGTGTGCTGCGGTCGAACGCGCGCTGGGCACCTATTCGGGCGCAGTGGGGGTGATGAGCTTCGACCCGCGCGTCGGCGCCTGGTTTCGCCGCCACGCCCCGCACCGGGTGCGCGGGCTGGTCTATTCCGAGTTCGAGAAGCCGGGCCTGCGCGGCATGATCGAGCGCCACTGCGCCCTGTGGCGTGCGAAGCCCGACTTCGTGTCATGCGACGTCCGCGCCCTGCCCGCGCCGTTCACCGCCCGCCAGCGCGCGCGCGGGCTGCCCGTCACCACCTGGACCGTGCGCACCCCGGACCTGCGCCGGATCGCGCTGACCCATGCCGATGCCCCCACCGCCGAAGGTGCCGGGGTGGAATGGCCCGTGGCATGAGCGGGCAGGACGGCATCGAGGTCCGCATCGGCAGCGGCGTGGCCGCGCTGCCCGCCGCCGAATGGGACGCGCTGGCCGACGGCAGCAACCCGTTCGTCAGCCATGCGTTCCTGTCGGCGCTGGAAGACTCGGGCAGTGTCGGCCCCGGCACCGGCTGGCAGCCCGTGCCGATCACGATTGCCGACGACGCGGGCCATTTGGTCGCCGCGTTGCCCGCCTATGTGAAGGCGCATTCGCAAGGCGAATACGTGTTCGACCATGCCTGGGCCGATGCCTGGCATCGCGCCGGCGGCAACTATTACCCCAAGTTGCAGATCGCGGTGCCGTTCACCCCCGCCACCGGCCCGCGCCTGCTGACCCGCGATCCGGCGCTGGCCGCCCCGCTGTTGGCCGCCGCCGCGCAGCTTTGCAAGGCGCAGGGCTGGTCCTCGGCGCACGCCACCTTCATCGAGCCGGCGCAGGTGGCCGCGTTCGAATCGGCCGGCTGGCTGCTGCGCCACGATATCCAGTTCCACTGGGACAACCGGGGCTATGGCAGCTTCGACGATTTCCTGGCGGCGCTGTCCTCGGCCAAGCGCAAGAACCTGCGCAAGGAGCGCGCGCAGGCGCAGGCGGGCGTGGCGATTCGCGCGCTGACCGGGGCCGACATCCGGCAGGAACACTGGGACGCGTTCTGGCACTTCTATCAGGACACCGGCGCCCGCAAGTGGGGCCAGCCCTACCTGACCCGCGAGGCGTTCACGCTGCTGGGCGAGCGCATGGCCGACCGCATCCTGCTGGTGCTGGCGTTCGACGGCACGACGCCGATCGCGGGGGCGCTGAATTTCATCGGCAAGGACGCGCTCTACGGGCGCTATTGGGGGGCTGTCGTCGACAAGCCATTCCTGCACTTCGAGCTGTGCTATTATCAGGCGATCGACGCCGCCATCGCGCTGGGGCTCGACCGTGTCGAAGCCGGGGCGCAGGGCGGCCACAAGCTCGCCCGGGGGTATGAGCCGGTGCAGACCACCTCGGCCCATTTCATTGCCAACCGCAGCTTCCGCGATGCGGTGGCGGATTATCTTGCCGCCGAACGGCGCGGCATCGCTGCCGACCAGTTGTTCCTCGGCGAACGGACGCCGTTCCGGAAGGCCTGAACGATCAGGCCGCCTTGCGGGCGGAAGTCGCTTGGATTCAAGCCGCCTTGCGGGCGGTGGCGGCGATCCATTCGCGGGCGCGGCGCTGGGCTTCGGCGATCTCGCGCGCGGTCATTTCCTCGGAAATGTCGGCGCGGCAGGCCTGCGATTCCTCGTGCCCCGACACGGCGGCCAGGTTGAACCACTTATGGGCCTCGATCAGGTCGCAATCGACGCCGTGGCTGCCGGTGGAATAGGCGATACCCAGATCGAAATAGGCGTTGATGTCGCCCTGCGCGGCCGCTGCCAGGCAGGTTGCCACCAGCAGGTCCTCGCCGTCATGCGCTTCGACAAATTGGCCGGCGACGGGAAACCCGCCATCGGCATCTTCTCCGTGAACCCATTGCGTACCCATGAGCAGGTGCCCCTTGACGAGACCGGCGCCTATTCGGCCGGTCGAGGACAACGCTCGCTGATTATGGTCAACAAATGGTTAACGCAGCGGCGATTCGTAAACGATTGGCGGGATGCCATCCCCGATTAGGCGGTTTCCCCCGCCAAACCCTTGGTCACAACATCCGTATTTCTGCGGAGCCGATCGCCACCATTGGCGCTTGCCCGTCCCCCGTCACGCCCCTATAGGCGCGGCGATAACGAAGCCCGCGAACGGGTTGGCATCAGCCAAGCTCTCTGCGGGAGAAGGCGGCACGCGCCGCAGGAGCTATTGATGCCGTTGATTTCTGGCGGTGATATCGACATTCTGGTCAAGGCCAAGCGCCAGATCGCCGGCGATTATGTGCCTTCGGAATCCGAAGAGTACATGAACGAGGCGCAGACCGATTATTTCCGGCGCCTGCTTCAGGAATGGAAGAAGGCAATCCTGTCCGCATCGGCCGACACCCTGCAGCAATTGCAGGACGGTCCGATCCGCGAACCCGACCTCAACGACCGCGCTTCCAGCGAGACCGACTGGGGCATCGAACTGCGCACGCGCGATCGCCAGCGCAAGCTGATCGCGAAGATCGATTCGGCGCTGCGCCGGCTGGAAGAGGGCGAATACGGCTTCTGCGAAGTCACCGGCGAGCCGATCGGCCTGGGCCGGCTGATCGCGCGGCCGATCGCGACGATGACGGTCGAGGCGCAACAGGCGCACGAACGCCGCGAGAAGATTTCGCGCGACGATTGATCCGCTTACGGATTCGGCGGTTTTCCGGCAGGTTTACCGGCGCATTTACCATTTATTGTCCATTTTCGTGGAGAGTCCTGTCAACGGCTCTGGCTTAGGGTCGAGGCATGGAACGCGCTGCGCGGTCGCCTGACCGGGCGCGGCATGTGGAAGATGGGGAAGTGCGAGCATCCAATGGGTGAAGGCGAAAATCGGCAGATTACGCGCGACAGCCTGTTCGTCATGGCCTGCCTGCGCCTCAAGGGTTCGCTTGAGGAGCACCGCGTGCGCGTGCGCAATCTTTCGCCCGGCGGGCTGATGGCCGAGGGCCAGTTGGGCGTCGTCCCCGGCATTCCCCTGGAAATCGAGATTCGCAATGTCGGCTGGATCGATGCCTCGGTCGCCTGGGTGCAGGACAACCGCTTCGGCATCGCCTTCAGCCGCGAGATCGATCCGCAGATCGTGCGCGGCCCCGGCGGCTCCAACGAAACCCAGGACCTGATCCTGCGCCGGCCGATGGCGGCGCGCGTGGTCCCCGGCCCCGATCCGCGCCAGTTGCGCCAGATCTGACTCCCGGTTTCCAGCACGCGCCAAATGGTCTAGGCCAAGGCCGATGCGTCTGGCCCGGCCCCTTGCCCGCACCCTGATCGCCACGCTTCTGGCCGGCGCGGTGGCGTCGTGCCATCGCGGTGACGACGGCGGCGTCCGCGTTGCCGTGATCGGCGATCCCGCCTCGCCGTTCGAGACCGGCGCCCGGCTGTCCCCGGCCGCGCAACTGGTCCGCGGCGCCACCGTGGAAGGGCTGGTCGCGTTCGACGAGGAAGGCCGCGTCGTACCCGCGCTGGCCGATCGCTGGATCGTCGCCGACGACGGCCTGTCCTATATCTTCCGCCTGCGCGACGGCGCGTTCGGCACCGGCTCCGCCCCCGCCACCCAGGCACGCGCCGCGCTGCTGCAGGCGATAGCCGGGCTGGACGGCACGCCGCTGGCGCTGGACCTTGCCGCTATCGACGAAGTGCGGGCGATGGCCGGCCGCGTCGTCGAGATCCGCCTGTCCCGGCCCGAGCCTGACCTGCTGCTGCTGCTGGCCCAGCCCGAGCTGGGCCTGCGCCGGCCCCGCGCGGAATCCCCCATGACCCTGCGCCGCAGTGGCAGCCTGGCGATCCTTGCCGCGCTGCCTCCGGAAAAACGCGGACTTCCGGCGCTGGAGGACTGGGCGCAACGCAACCGGCCGGTGCGGCTTTCGGCGATGAATGCCGCCGACGCGCTGAGCGCCTTCGCGGCGCGGCGGGTCGATTACGTGCTGGGCGGCGATTTTGCCGATCTCCCCCGCATCGGCCTGCTGTCGCTGGGCCGTTCGCGTCCGCGGTTCGATACGGTGGCCGGCCTGTTCGGGCTTCAGGTTACCGCCGCGCAGGGCGTGCTGTCCACCCCCGCCACCCGCGAGGCCGTGGCCAAGGCGATCGATCGCGACGCGATCGGCCCCGCGCTGGGCATCGCCGGCTGGATCGCCACGACCCGGATCGTCGCCCCCGGGCTGGACGGCGACAGCGGCCAGGTGGACGAGCGCTGGCAGGGCATGACCATCGCCGCGCGCCAGGCGCAGGCGGCCGCAACCATCGCCGCATGGGCAAAGGGCCGCCACGAGCCGGCGCGGGTCAGAATCGCGCTGCCGCAGGGGCTGGGCGCCGATGCGCTGTTCGCGCGGTTGCAGGCCGATCTGGCCGCCATCGGCATCGCCGCCGACCGGGTCGGCCCTTCCGCCCCGGCCGACCTGCGCCTGCTCGACCTCGTCGCCCGCCGGGCGCGGGCGGGCTGGTTCCTCAACCAGTTGTCATGCACCGCCGGGCGCGGCGCCTGCAGCGAGCTGGCCGATGCCGCCGCCCAGCGCGCCGCCACCGCCGAGCCATCGGTTGCCGCCGACACCTGGGCGCAGGCCGAGGCCACGCTGACCCAGGCAAACACCTTCATTCCGCTGGGCCAGCCGATCCGCTGGTCGCTGGCGGCCAGCGAAGGGCCGGGATTTTCCGCCAATCGCTGGGCCGTTCACCCCCTGCTGCGCCTGGCGACGACGCCAAACTAGGTATTTTTTCGCAGAACGCGCGTTTCAGCGGCTCGATCGGCCACACTTTACGCAAAATTAACCTTTAATGTTCATAGGTCCTATGGTTAATGGCGTGCAGTATCCCTTTTCGCGGGATATGCGCTCGCATTTACGGGGCCAGAAGGGGAAACCCATGCGCGTATTGTTGATCGAAGACGAACCCACCACGGCGCGAGCCATCGAGCTCATGCTGACTACCGAGGGGTTCAACGTCTATTCGACCGATCTGGGCGAAGAGGGTTTGGACCTCGGCAAGCTCTATGATTACGATATCATCCTGCTGGATCTCAACCTGCCGGACATGCACGGCTACGACGTGCTGAAGAAGCTGCGCGTCGCCAAGGTGCAGACTCCGGTGCTGATCCTGTCGGGCATTTCGGAAATGGATTCGAAGGTGCGCAGCTTCGGCTTCGGCGCCGACGACTACGTCACCAAGCCGTTCCACCGCGAGGAACTCGTCGCCCGCATCCACGCCGTGGTGCGCCGTTCGAAGGGCCACTCGCAATCGGTCATCCGCACCGGCAAGCTGGCGGTGAACCTCGATGCCAAGACCGTCGAGGTCGATGGCGCGCGGGTGCATCTCACCGGCAAGGAATACGCGATGCTGGAGCTGCTCTCGCTCCGCAAGGGCACCACGCTCACCAAGGAAATGTTCCTCAACCACCTCTATGGCGGCATGGACGAGCCCGAGCTGAAGATCATCGACGTGTTCATCTGCAAGCTGCGCAAGAAACTGGCGCACGCCTGCGACGGCGAAAACTACATCGAAACCGTCTGGGGCCGCGGCTATGTGCTGCGCGATCCGGGCGAAGAAATGGAAGCGGCCTGAGGTATTTGCCCCAGGCCGGGCTACGAATAGGCGCCTTCTGCGCTTCCGGTGCTCACGTACTTTAGGTGGTGTGGACTCTTAGGATTCCCATTTGCGGGAAAGTCTGATTCAAGGCTGTCTTTTGGAGGCGGCCTTGGGTGTTATGGATCGATTGGTGCTGAGCGACGCAGCTTGGGCGCGGATGGCTCCGCTGATCATTGGTCGGC
>JAGWVC010000139.1 GCA_018971065.1 Sphingomonadales bacterium
GCGCTGCAGGGCCTCAACATCCTGGCGGAAGTCAACAACCTGTTCGACGAGCCTTACTCCGCCACGCAGACGGTCAATGGCCAGACCGCGCTGAAGGAGTTTCACAAGTTCGGCCGCCAGTTCCTGGTCGGCCTTGCCTACAAGTTCTGACACCAGCTCCGGGCGCGGCGCGTTCGTCGCCGCGCCGGGTCGCCTGCGCCGTCGGTGGCTGGCAGCGTTCACCGCGCTGCTGGCCATCGGCGGCGCAATTGCCTCGCCGACCCACGCCCGCAGTTCGGCCAGCCCGCTTGCGCTTGACTGGCGTGTCACCAGCGTCACCCTCGACGCCGGAACCCACCGCCCGCGCAGCCACGCGCGCCTCACTTTGACCAACACCGGCAAGGCGCCGCTGGCCCCCGGCTGGACGCTCTGGTTCACCGAAATCGCCGACGCCGCCACCGCCGATCCCGCCTGGCCGGTGCGGCAGGCAACCGGCGGCCTCTACGCCATTACCGGCATCGCCGCGCTAGCCCCCGGCGCCTCGGTCACGATTCCCGTCGATCATCCCGGCGAGATCGTTCGCGACGACAAAGGCCCCACCGCACCGTACCTCGTCCCCGCCGGGGGCAAGGCCATCGCCATCGCGCGCTTCACCCGTCGCGGCCCCCGCGCCGACACCCCCGGGGTGCCGGCCGCGCGCTTCACTGATCCCGCCGCCGCCTTCGTCGCCAACCTGGCGTGGCAATCCGCCCCCGCCACCGGCCTCTCGCCCATCCTGCCGGAGCCCGCGCACTGGCAAGTGGCATCCGACGCCGCGTTCGCTGCCCGTCTCGCCCCGCCCACGTGCGGCCATTGCGGCCCGGAAGAACTGGCCTTCGCCCGCCGCCTCGCCGGTAAGCACGGCCTGCTGTTTCACCTCGCGATCGCCCCCGGTCCCGGCTCACCCGAAGCCTACCGCCTCGACATCACGCGGGGCAGGGGCGTCCGTCTCGCCGCCACCTCACCAGCGGGCCTCTATTACGGCCTGCAAACGCTGCGCCAGCTCCTGTTCCGCGCCCGCGCCACCGGCGGCCTTCACGCCACCACCATCGTCGACACCCCGCGTTACCCGTGGCGCGGGCTGCTGCTCGATCCGGCGCGCAATTTCCTGCCGCTGCCCCGCGTCATCGCGGTCATGGACCTGATGGCGACGTTCAAGCTCAACCGCCTCCATCTGCACTTGTCGGACGACGAAGGCTGGCGCCTCGCCATCGCCGCCATGCCCGAATTGACGGGCATCGCTGGCCATCGCGGTCACGGCGCCCCGCTGCCGCCCGCACACGGCTCCGGCCCCGGTGCCAGCGATCCGCACGGCAGCGGCTTCTATACCGAAGCGCAGTACATTGCCCTGCTGCGCGCCGCGCAGGCCCGCCATATCGAGGTCTTGCCCGAGTTCGATCTCCCCGGCCACGCCCGCGCGGCGATCATCGCGATGCGTGCCTCCGGCCACCGCCTCGACGATCCCGCCGACAGTTCCAGCTACCGTTCCCCGCAAGGCTATACCGACAACGCCGTCAACCCGGCGATGCCCGGCGCGCAAGCCTTCGTCGCCACCCTCGCCTCGGAACTGTGCCGCATCCACGCCGCCGCCGGCGTCCCGCTCCACACCTTCCACCTCGGCGGCGACGAAGTTCCCGCCGGCGTCTGGACCCGCTCTCCCGCCGCCGCCGGTGCCGCCAAGGCCGCGCTGTGGACCCGCTTCTTCGATCGCGCCTTCACCACCCTCGGCGCGCAGAACCTCACGCCGATGGGCTGGGAGGAAATGGTCCTCACCCCCGGCACCGCCGCCATCAACCCGGCGCTGGCCGGTCGTGGCGCCATTGCACAGGTCTGGAACGATTTCCCCGGCAGCGAAGGCCTCGCCGCCCGCCTCGCCAACGCCGGCTTCGGCGTGGTGATGTCGCCCACCCACGCGGTCTATCTCGATCTCGCGCAGGCGCCCGATCCCACCGAGCCGGGGCACGACTGGGCCGGCCTCGTCCCGCTCCAGACCACATGGGCGTTCGATCCCGAAGCCGAAGCCACGCGCGGCGAACCGCTCACCCCCACCGGCCGCGCCAACCTGCTCGGCCTCGAAGCCACCCTGTTCAGCGAAACCGTCCGCGCGCCCTGGCGCATCGATCACATGCTGATGCCGCGCCTGCTCGCCGTGGCCGAACGCGGCTGGAGCGCCCCGCCCGATCCCGCCACCGGCTGGCCCCGCTTCAGCCGCCGCCTCGGCGAAACCACGCTGCCTTTCGTCGAACACGCGTTCCCCACGCTGCGCTATCGCCTGTCCGCCCCCGGCGTCCTCGCCGCCAACGGCGCGATACAGGCCAACTACCCTTGGCCCGGCGTCACCTTGCGCTACACCACCAACGGCACCGCGCCCACGCCGCACAGCCCCGCAATCACCGCTCCCCTCCCGCCCGGCCCGCGCTATACCATCGCCGCCTTCACCCCCGCCGGACGCACCAGCCCGGCCACCACAGTCGAGACCGGCCGATGAAACCTGCCCCGCTTGCCCTGCTCGCCGCTCTGCTGCTGCCCGCTCCCGCCCACGCCCAAGCCCCGCAGGATTGGCCCAACCTCGCCGCCTATCGCGAATCCAGCGCCGCGCTCGCCGCCCAGCCCGATTCCAAACGCGTCGTATTCATGGGCGATTCGATCACCGAATTCTGGGACAAGCCCAAGCAGGGCTTCTTCGCCGATCCCCACCGCGTCAATCGCGGCATCAGCGGCCAGACCACGCCGCAGATGCTGTTGCGCTTCCGGCAGGATGTGCTGGCACTGCACCCCCGCACCGTGGTCATCCTCGCCGGCACCAACGACGTCGCCGGCAACACCGGCCCCGCCAGCGATGCCCAGATCGAAGGCAACATCACCTCGATGGTCGAATTGGCCCGCGCCAACCACATCAGGGTCATCCTCGCCACGCTGGTCCCCGCCGCGAAATACTGGTGGGCGCCCGATCTCAAACCCGCTCCGCGCATCGCCGCGCTCAACGCCTGGTTGCGCGCCTATGCCACGCAAAACCACCTGCCGCTGGCCGATTACTACCCGGTGATGGCCACCCCCGAAGGCGCGCTCAAGCCCGAACTGGGCGATGACGGTGTCCACCCCAACGCCGCCGGCTACACCGTCATGCAGGCGGTCATCGCGCCGCTGCTGGGCCAATGACCACGCCGGCGCGCAGCCTGGCGGTCGATGCGATGCGCGGGCTGACGATTGTCGGCATGATCCTCGTCAACATGGCGATCGATCCCGCGCGGTCCTACGCCACCCTGTTGCACTCGGTGTGGAACGGCTTCACGCTGGCCGACGCGATCTATCCCGCCTTCCTGTTCGTGATGGGCACCGCGCTAGCCCTCACCGTCGATCGTGCTGATCGCCCGCCGTCGGGCCGGGGCAGGGTGCTGCGCCGCGTCGCCCTGCTCATCGGTTTCGGGCTGGTCGTCTCCAACGCCCCGTTCGGTCGCCTCGACGATGCCGGCAACTGGCACTGGCAGGCGCTGGAAAACCTGCGCTTCCCCGGCGTGCTGCAACGCATCGCGCTGGCCTACCTGCTCGGCCTCGGGGTCGTCCGCGCCGGCGGCTGGCGCGCGGCGCTGGGCTTTACCGTTGCCGTCCTGCCGCTGTGGTGGTGGCTGGCGCTGGCCTGCGGCGATCTCACCCTGCCGGGCAGTGCCGCGCTGAAAACCGACCTCGCCGCCTTCGGCCCCAACCACCTTTATCAGGGGGAAGGGCGTCCGTTCGATCCCGAAGGCCTGTTCGGCACCATCCCCGCCACTGCCAACCTGTTGGCCGGCTATCTTGCCTGCTGCCTGCTCCCGCGCGTCCCGCTGCCCGCGCTGATCGGCGGTGGCCTGGCGCTGGTCGCGCTTGCCCTGCTGTGGTCGCAGGGCCTGCCGCTCAACAAGAAGCTGTGGTCCTCGTCCTACGCGCTGCTCAACCTTGGCCTCGATACCGCGCTGCTGGCCACGCTGGCATGGCTGATCGACCGGCGCGGCTGGCGGTACGGCACCGGCTTCCTTGCCGTGTTCGGCAGGAACCCGCTGGCGCTTTACGTCCTTGCCGAAATCCTGATGGCGCTGGCGTGGACCTTCCGCGCCGCCGGCCAGCCGATCTTCCTGTGGCTCTACGATCACGCCTTCGCCGGCGCATCGACAGGCCGGATCGGGTCGCTGGCGTTCGGGCTGGCGATGGTGCTGCTGTGCTGGCTCATCGGCCGCGAACTCGATCGGCGCGGCTGGTATCTGCGGGCATGAAGCGCCTGCTGCTTGCCGCCGCCGCGCTGCTGCTCCCCACCGCCGCGCCGGCACGCCCGCTGCTGCTGATCTCGCTCGATGGCCTGCGCGCTGCCGATTCGCACGATGCCGCGCAGATGACCGAACTCGCCGCCCTCGCCGCCGTCGGCCAGTCGGCGCAGGCGGTGCGCGGCACCTGGCCCACGCTGACCTACCCCGCGCACACCACCCTGATCACCGGCCGTTCCCCCGCCGAACACGGCATCGGCGGCAACGAGGCGTTCGACCCCACCGACAGCAACGACGCCGGCTGGATGTGGTACGCCGAGGATATTCGCGGCGACACGCTCTGGGCCGCCGCCCGCCGGGCCGGGCTAACCACCGCCGCCATCAACTGGCCGGTCACCGTCGGCGCGCCGATCGATTTCAACATCCCGCAAGTCTGGCGAAGCTGGACCGCGCCCGATCCCCAACTCACCCGCGCGTTGGCCACCCCGGGGCTTGAACAGCGCCTCGCCACCATCACCGGCGCCGCCTATCCCGCCGGCGCCGGCGGCACCTGCGATGCCGATTCCATCCGGGCGCGCTACGCCGCCGCCCTGCTCGCCGCCGAACACCCGGCGCTCACCGCCGTCCACCTGGAATGCATCGATCATGCCCAGCACGATTACGGCCCGGATTCGCCACAGGCCGCCGCCGCCCGCATTCGGATCGATGCGGTTCTGGGCACGCTGATCCGTGTCGCCCGCGCCACCCGGCCGGATATCGCCATCGCCGTCGTTTCTGATCACGGCTTCGCCCCGGTCCACACCGCCGTCAATCTGGAAGCCGCCTTCCGCGATGCCGGTCTCGGCGCCGGCACGCCCGGCTGGCAGGCCGCCGCGTGGCCGATGGTGGGCACCGCCGCGGTCATCCTGCGCGATCCTGCCGACGCGGCGGTCCGCGCCCGCGTCGCCGCGCTGCTGGACCGGCTTGCCGCCGATCCGCGCCTCGGCATTGCGCGCGTGCTGTCCGGCGCCGATGCCGCCGCCACCGCCGGCACACCCCGCGCCGCGTTCTGGATCGCGTTCAAGCCCGGCTACACCTCGGGCGGCCATCGCCACGGCCCGCTGGTCCAGCGCGCCGAGGTCAAGGGTTCGCACGGCGATCCGCCCGACGATCCCGCGATGCTGGCGGCGTTCGTTCTCGGCGAGCAATCACCGGCCATCTCGCCCGGTGTGATCGACATGCGCGCCATCGCGCCCATGCTGGCCGGCATCCTGGGCGTGCAACTCCGCTAGTTCACGGCATAGACCGCATAACCAGTGTCGCCCACCGTCACCGTTCCCACATGCCGATAGCCCAGCCGCAGCGCCGCCATCAGCGTGGCCCGTGTATCCGCCCGCGTATCGGGATCGGGATCGGTGCTGATCACCACCACGGCGGGCCGGCTCGCCAGCACCCGCCGCAATTCCGCCAACTGGTCGATTCCCAGCGCGCGGTGATAGCATTCCAGTGCCAGATGCTGCGGAAACACATAGCGCGAAGGCAGGCATCCGGGCGTGACCATGTAGAGAATCGAAAGCTGCTCGTTCACGTAAAGGCAGTTCCGGCCGGGGGCCGGCCCCAGGTTCGCCCTCACCAGCGCCGATAGCTGGCCCAGTTCGCGGGCATTGCCGTTGATGCCCACATCCACGGCGGCGCGCGCGGTTCCGCCCAGCAGGCCCAGGCCCGCCACCAGCGCCACCAATGGCCGCCACCGCACCACACTGCCGAACGCCACCCCGGCCAGCAAGCACAGCGGCATCAGCAGCGGCAGCACGTAATGGTCGTTCCACACGCCATAGGCCAGGAACCCCACATAGCTCCCCGCGGCCCAGCCCAGCAGCCAGTTCACCCCCGGCGCCAGCCCCGCGCGTCGCCGCCAGACGATGCCCACGCACAGCAGCAGCGGCGATACCCCGAAGGTCAGCGCCGCCAACCGCCCCAGTGGTGCCAGCAACGGATTGTCGTCGCCGAACACCGACATGAAGTTGGACTGGATGAATTCGGCAATATGGCCGTTGGCGCCATACCACGCCAACGCCGCAGCGGTCGGCAGCAGGGCGCAGGCGATCCACCCCAGCCCCTTGGCCGCCAGCAGCCCCAGTCCATTGCGGCGCCGCCAGCCCAGCCACAGCAGCGTCAGCCCGAAGAACACGCCTTCGAATACCGCCGTGTACTTGATCTGCATCGCCACGCCGGCCAGCACCATGATCGCGCAGCCGGGCAGAGACAGCCGCGCGGTGTCGGGCCGGATGACCAGCGCCATCGTCCATGCCGCCGCCAGCGCCATCGGCAGGTTGTAGAACACCGGCGATTGCCCGCCGATGCCGCCGAACACCAGCAGCCACGCGGGATAGGCGGCGGCACCCGCCAGCGCCGGCCAGAACGACGTGACCCGGCGCGCCATCGTGAACAGCACTTGCGCGGTCAGCACCACCGATGCCGCCGCCATCACCTGATAACCGATCACGGCATTGGCAAACACCCGGCAGGCCAGCGCATAGATCAGGAACAGCCCGATCGGCTTGCGATCCCAGATGTCGACATAAGGCAGGCTGCCGTGCAGCATCCGGTTGCCCACCATCAGGTAGAACTGCTCGTCGATGTTCACCACCGGATCGCCGAAGATCCACCCGCGCGTGGCCAGCGTGAACAGCGCCAGCAGCAGCAGCGCGCGGACGGATTCCGGCAGGTTGCGCCATAGGCCCGGCGCCGGGCGGATGGCATCCAAGGCAATCGTGCTCAAGCGCAGAATTTCCCGTCGAATCCGTTCGCTGGAACGGGCGCGCGTGTCGCGCGCTCAAGACCCCCCAGCGCGGATAGTCGATTGGCGAGGGGCCGCAACCGGAAAATTCGCTCATCCCGGTTGACTCGTTCGGAATTCGAACTAATCATAACGTTCGAAATCCGAACGTTTGACGCGATGAACGATCAAGCGGTTGATGGGGAGATATGGTTTGAAGGCTTCTTTCGCCCTTGCCGTGCTGCTGTGCGCAACCAGCGCCGCCGCCGCGCCTGTCGATGCCATCAAGTCCCGGATCACCAGCCTGCGCGAGCTTGGCGCGGCGATGAAGGCGGTCAACGATGGCCTGAAATCGGACGAACCGCAAACGATCCTGATCCAGCAATCGGCCCGGCAGATCCGCAATGCCGCCAACCAGATGCCGGGCTGGTTCCCGGCCGGCACCGGGCCGGAGGCCGGGGTGAAGACGGCGGCCAAGCCCGACATCTGGAGCCAGGCCCCGAAATTCAAGGCCGCGCTTGCCGCATTCGCGGGTGAGGCGGCCAGGTTCCAGGCGGTTGCGGCAACCGGCGATGCGGCGGCGATGAAGGTGGCGGCGCGCAATCTGGGCATGACCTGCAAGAGCTGCCACGACTCCTTCCGCGTTCCGGGCAATTGACGATGCGCGCGCGCATCCTGCTGGCCGCCACCGTCGGCGTGGCGTTGGTTCCGGCGATCGCGGCGGCACAGCCGGCCGACCTGCCGATCCCGGCCGCGAAGCCGGGGCCGCTGCCGCCGGGCATCAAGGTCGGGCAACTGGGTGGCCGGTCGTACTATTTCGACAGCCGTGGCCGCGTCCTTTACGGCATGGACATGCGCGTCCTGCTGCGCGCCGGACCCGACCCGGCACAGCACTGCGCCGGCGAATGCGCCCGGGCGTGGGAGCCGATCCTGGCCCCATCGGGTGCCACGCCGAACATCGCCTTCCCGCAGGGCTTCGGCGGGCGCCCGCAGCCTGCTCCGCCCCCCGGCTTCATCACCCAGCCGCAGAACGCGCCGGACTGGACGATCATTGCCGGCGCGCAAGGGCCGCAATGGGTCTACAAGGGCTGGCACATGGTGTTCGCGCACCGGGGCGACGGCCGATCGGTCCGCTACGAAGGCG